>DASRKB010000157.1:0-7422 GCA_035649175.1 Burkholderiales bacterium
GGAAAGCGAATAACAGAAGCGCCGCAGGCGGTTGAGGTCCGCCGTCTCGATGCTCTGACGCAGGAACTGCATATTGCGATCGATCTCGGATTGGTAGGGGTTCTGCCCGTCGAAGTGCGAGGCGGCGAAGCGGTCTACCCCGTCGAGGTTCCGGTCGATGCGGCCCCGGGCCACGTACTCATAGAAGACTGGGGTCTTGATGATGAGGTCCTCGGGCGAGGCGTAGCGCACGATCTCGCGGCCGTCGGCAAGCCGCTCACGCGCCACTTTGCCCCACACGAACTCCTCGTACAGGAACTTGCGCACCTTCTCCAGATACATCCGGTCGGACATCTGGCCGATCAGGTCCGCTGTGCCTACCATGCAACCGATCATTCGATCACGCGCATCGTCGACGCGAATGTCCTCGATCTGCATCTCGTAGCCTGTGAAATGCACGAGCCGTGCGGCAAGCGGCGCTTCGGCTGCGAAGCCGATCGTCGGCAGGTACGCGGAGATGAAGTCGGCGCTGCGGCTGACATGGACCTTCGTGAAGACGGCGCCGTTCTCCACCTCCGCCTCCGAGCTGCGCTTGAGGTAGCCCGAGTCGTGCAGCAGCGCGACTAGCACGCCGAGCATCGCGCGCCGCGGGCCCAGGCGGTCGGGCAATGCGCAGATGCGCTCGTGGCCATCGATCAGCCGCGCCATGGCGAGCGTCATGTCGAGCGTGTGCCGTAGGTCGTGATACAGCGTATCGCACGCGAGATAGCCGGGGTACTGGCCCTCGAAAAGGGCGCGGAAGTCCGCAAACCCGCGTACCAGGGGAGACAGATCGGCGCCGGCGTAGCGCGCTCCGAACAGCGTGAGGACGGCATCGCGCACGCGCGCCGCATCCTCGACGTTGACGCGGTTGGTGACGTCGTTTTGGTTGAGACGGTCCTGCATCTCGCGCACGGGCCCAGCCGCGCCCGCTCCACCCCCCTTCCAACGATTATTCCGCGTCAAGGAAGAGTAAACAAGGGATGAACCAAGGAGGGGAAACAGCGGGAGCCGGCCGATAAGCCGGGTTCTGTGCCCCCTGCGAGCACGCCGCAGGGGCGACAGCCATTCCTCTAGGCTCCGGGTCACCCCGGAGCTCGAGCCACCTACCCGCAGGCCTCGGCCGAGCCGGCCTCTCACGCTCTCGCGCTTCGCCTGCCTATTTGGTGTTGCTCCGGATGGAGGTTGCCGCGTTTCACCCTCGCCGGACCCGGATCCTTCGATGCGGGACGACGAGACTCGTCTCTGTGGCCCTGTTCGTCGCGTTGCCGCGCCAGGGAGTTACCCTGCATCCTGCTCTGCGGAGCCCGGACTTTCCTCCCTGTCGTCCTCGCGGACGGCACGGCGGCTGTCTAGCCGGCTCCCAAAGGAGATTCTACGCTCTTGCACCGCGGAAGAAACGCGCATCCTCGTAGAGGTCGGGCCGCGCGCTTTCCGGTAGCCAGCCGGGATAGCCGAAGACGGGCACCGCGACCAGCTCGCGCGGCGTCGCGTCAGCGGGGAGGGCTCGCAGCCACTTCGCGGCATGCACATCCGGGTCGCCCTGCTGCGGTACGAAGATCGCCTTGCATGTGATGCCGGGCCAGGGGTCGAGCGCCTTCTCGAGCACTGCGTGGCCCAGGACCTGGAAGCGCATCGAGGCGGCCACTGCCGGCCGGTTGTCCCAGTAGAGCGCCTTCCAATCTCGCGCCTGAGCCAGCGCATTCAGCCGTGCGTCGTCGCACACCACCATGGCGCCGCCCTCGTCGAGCAGCGTCAGCAGGTCACGCAGGCGGCCACGGCGGCCGCGTTCGGCGGGAATCGCGGCGGCGTGCATCGCATTAATACGCGCTTTGGTTCTGGGGAAGGCGAGCCAGGCGAGGGCGTTGAACCAGTCGTGGAGACTGCCGGGGCGGGTGGCGACGCGTCCCGTCTCGTAGACGCTGATCTCGTAGTAGGGGCCGTGTGCTTCGGGCGGCACAAAGCGGACTGGTTGTCCGCTCTCGGTTCGGATGTCCGACGCTTCCGCGAGCGCGTTCAGCCGCCCGATGTCGCTCCCGGCGCCGAGCCACGGGCGTACCGCGTCGAACGCCGGGTGCGCTAGGCGAGCTTCCAGGGAACCGACTCTCCCGCGCGCAGCGGAACCAGCGACTCGTCGCCGAACGCAATGGCGTCCGGAACACGCCACGACTCGCGCACGAGCGTGATGGTGTCGCGGTTGGGTGCAAGGCCATAGAAGCGCGCCCCGAACTCGCTCGCGAACCCCTCGAGCCGATCGAGCGCGCGAGCCTCCTCGAAGGCGACGGCGTAGAGCTCGAGCGCCGCGTGGGCAGTATAGATGCCCGCACAACCGCACGCCGCCTCCTTCGTTGCGCGCGCATGGGGGGCGCTGTCGGTCCCGAGGAAGAACTTCGGATTCCCGGAGGTCGCCGCCTCGACCAGTGCCTCGCGATGCTCTTCGCGCTTGAGCACCGGCAGGCAGTAGTGATGCGGGCGGATGCCGCCGAGGAACAGCGCGTTCCGGTTCATCAGCAGGTGATGAGCAGTGATCGTGGCGGCGACGTTCTCACCGGTGACCTCGACATAGTGCACGGCGTCGCGCGTCGTGATGTGCTCGACGACTACTCTGAGCCGCGGGAAGCGCTCGAGCAGCGGCCCCAGCGTCTCCTCGAGGAAAGCCCTTTCCCGGTCGAACACGTCGATCGCCGCATCGGTCGACTCGCCGTGCACGAGCAGCGGCATCCCTACGTCCTGCATCCGCTCGATCGCATGGAAGCAGCGCGAGAGGCGCGTGACGCCGGCATCCGAGTGTGTGGTTGCCCCTGCCGGGTAGAGCTTGACGCCGAAGACGCGCCCGGAAAGCTTGGCGCGTGAGATCTCCTCCGCCGGGGTGTCGTCGGTCAGGTAAAGCGTCATGAGCGGCTCGAAGGCCGCCCCGTCGGGCAGCGCGGCGAGGATGCGCTCGCGATAGTGCAGCGCCTGCTGCGTCGTCAGGACTGGAGGGCGCAGGTTCGGCATCACGATCGCCCTGCCGAAGCGCTTTGCGGAATCCGCGAGGACCGACGCCATCGCCGGGCCGTCGCGCAGGTGGAGGTGCCAGTCATCGGGCCGCTTGATCGTCAGCCGGTCCATCGGGCGATTCTACTTGGTGCTCCTACTTGGGAAGGCGCAACGCCTTCCGATAGAGCTCACGCTTAGGCTCGCCCGTGATCCTTGCCGCAAGCCGCGCCGCCTCGCTGGGCGAAAGGGCGCTGGCGAGAATCGCGAGCACCTTGTCCGGGTCGGGCGCAACGCGCTCGCGCCGCCGCTCGCCGGGCGCAAGCACCAGCACGAACTCGCCCCGGCTGCGCTCGGGCGATGCCGCCAGCCACGCACTTGCCTCGCCGAGCGGCATGCGCGCGACTTCCTCGAACTTCTTCGTCAACTCGCGGCCGACGAGCACCTCGCGCGCCGCGCCGAAGTGCGCCGCAAGGGCCTCAAGCGTCCCGGCGATGCGGTGCGGGGCTTCATAGAGCACCAGCGGCACCTCAAGATCGAGCCGCTCGAGCGCCTTCTGGCGTGCGGCGGGGGAGGCGGGCAGAAACCCGGCGAAGAAAAACGCGCCCGCCGGAAACCCGGCCACCGACAGTGCGGCTGCGGCGGCGCTCGGGCCGGGAACAGGGCTCACGCGGATTCGCGCGCGGTGCGCTTGTGCCACCAGGAGCGCACCGGGGTCGGAGAGCGCGGGCGTGCCGGCGTCGCTTACCAGCGCGACGGTCTTGCCGGCGCGCAGGGCGTCGATCAGCTTGGCGGCCGCCGCCTGCTCGTTGTGCTGGTGCAACGCCGTGGTGGAGGTGACGATGCCGTGCCGCGCGAGCAGCGTACGCGTGGTCCGTGTGTCCTCGCAGGTCACGATGTCCACGCTGCGCAGCACCTCGAGGGCGCGCGCGCTCACGTCGGACAGATTGCCGATGGGCGTGGCGACCACGTACAGCGTGCCGGTCAACGGGAGGCGGGGCATCCGCGTTAAGACTGCCATGAACCCGATGGGTGCGCGAGCCGAGGATCTCTGCGCGGGCCTCTTGAAGGCGGCCGGCCTTCGGCTCGTCGAGCGCAACTGGCGCTGCCGGCTGGGAGAGATCGATCTCATCGCCGAGGAGGGTGCCACGGTAGTGTTCGCCGAAGTGCGCCTGCGCGCGCCGGGCAGCTTCGGGGGCGCGGCGGAGAGCATCACTGCGGCAAAGCGTGCCCGTTTGCTTGCCGCTGCGCGGCTCTACCTCGCGCGCCGCCCGGAGGCGCCCTGCCGCTTCGACGTATTTCTGGTCGAGGGTCCGCCGCAGAGCGTGCGATGGATCCGCGACGCCTTCGGCGAGTAGCGCACCTCGCGGTAGAATGGCCGCCGATGGGACATGCAGACCCGCATGGCCTTGCCGCGCGGGCGGCAGGGCATTTCGCCGAGAGCGCAAACCTCAAGCTTGCCGCCGCTTCCTTGCTCGCCGAACCCCTCGCGCGCGCCGGCACGCTCCTCGCACAGGCGCTGCAGGCCGGGGCGAAGGTGCTCGCGTGCGGCAACGGCGGCTCGGCGGCCGACGCGCAGCACTTCGCCGCGGAGCTCGTCAACCGCTTCGAGGTCGAGCGCCCGCCGCTCGCGGCGGTCGCGCTGACCACGGACAGCTCGACGCTCACCTCGATCGCCAACGACTACGACTACCGCCAGGTGTTCGCCAAGCAGATACGCGCGATCGGGCGGCGCGGCGACGTGCTCATCGCCATCTCCACCAGTGGCAATTCCGCCAACGTGCTCGAGGCGGCCGCCGTCGCGCACGAGCTCGGCGTGCGTGTGATCGCCATGACCGGCAACGGTGGCGGAAAGCTCGGCGCGCTGCTTGCCGCCGAGGACGTGCACTTGTGCGTGCCGCATAGGAGCACCGCGCGCATCCAGGAGGTGCACCTGCTGATGTTGCATTGCCTCTGCGACGCGATCGACACCCAGCTCGCCGCGGGGCGATGACCCAGCCCCTGCCTCCCCCACCGGCGAAGGCCGCGTCGAGGGCTCACGCTGCCGCCTAGCGCCATCGTCTCCAAGATCCACGCGCCTGCCAGCGTGGAAACCTGGCTCGCCGCTCTGCCACGCCCGCTGGTCTTCACCAATGGGGTTTTCGACATCCTGCACCGCGGTCATGTCACCTACCTTGCGCGGGCGCGCGAGATGGGAGCGGCGCTTTTGGTTGCGCTCAACAGCGATGCTTCGACGCGGCGCCTCGGGAAGGGGCCGGACCGGCCGCTCAACCCTCTGGAAGACCGGCTCGCGGTCGTCGCAGCGCTCGCGAGCGTCGATGCCGTCACCTGGTTCGACGAGGACACGCCAGAGCGCCTGATCGCCGCCTGCCGACCCGAGGTCCTCGCGAAAGGCGGTGACTGGCATGCCGATCGGATTGCGGGTGCCGACACGGTGCGCGCAAGCGGCGGCCGGGTGGTGTCGATCCCGTTTGAGCACGAGCGCTCCACCTCCGCGCTCGTCAACCGGATCCGCGGCGTTACAGGGTGAGCGAGAAGCAGATCGCTCCGGGCGTCGGCTGCGCGAGGTAAGGGGCAACTTCTCGGAAGCCAAGCGTCCGGTAAAGCGACATCGCTTCGCGCATGGAGGGCAGCGTGTCGAGGACGACGCGATGGCATCCGCCGGTGCGCGCGGCGCCGATCGCGGACACCGCGAGCCGCCGTCCCGCGCCAGTACCGCGATAGCGCGGGCGCACGTACAGCCGCTTGATCTCCGCCGTGCGGGGATCGAGGCGCCGGACGCCCGCGCAGCCGGCCGCCTCCCCGAGCGAGCGCGCGAGAAGCAGCCTGCCGCCCGGCCGGCCGTACTCGCCGGGCAGGCCCGCGAGCTCGCGCTCGAAGCCCTCGAAGCAGCAGGGCGTGTCCACCGCGCGGGCATACTCGGTGAACAGCTCTCGCACCATCGCGAGATCCGCAGCGCCTTCGGCGCTGACGATGACGACGTCGGGCCGGCCCATGTACCATTGTTCCATGCGGCTGCATCAGCTGAAAGTCGAGTACCAGGCGGGCGAGGACCGGCTCCTCATGCTCGTCGCGGCAAGCGAGGGCGTGGAGCTGCGCCTGGCGCTTACTCGGCGCTTCGTCAAGCTGCTCTGGCCGCTGCTCGTGAAGCTCGCCGAGGAAGCGAGCCCGCGCATCCGCACGCAGGCCAACCCCGAGGCGCGCCGGGCGCTGCTCGGTCTCGAGCACGAGCACGCCGTGTCCAAAGCCGATTTCACCAAGCCCTACAAACCCACGGTCGCCGACCGGCCACTGGGCGACGCGCCGCTGCTGCTTGCCCGCATCCAGACCGGACACGACCGCAACGGCCAGCCCGTGGTGGCGCTGCACCCCGCGGAAGGGCAGGGCGTCACGCTGTCGCTCGACGCGGTGCTGCTGCACTCGCTATGCCGGCTGCTGCAGGCGGCGGTGAAGAAGAGCGACTGGGACATGGAGCTCAAGCTCCCGGGCACCGAGGCGCAGGACGAGAGGGCCGCGCGCACCCTCAACTGACTTATAATCGGCCACATCCCTTCGGCATTCGAACAACTAGGCCTGATGCCGCCGCTGCTCGCGGCGGTCGCCGAGCTCGGCTACGAGAAGCCCACGCCGGTCCAGGAGCAGGCGATCCCTCTGGTACTCGCCGGGCGCGATCTCATGGCCGGCGCCCAGACCGGCACCGGCAAGACGGCTGCCTTCGCCCTGCCGATCCTGCAGCGGCTTGCGCCGCAGGCCAGCAGCTCGACATCGCCCGCGCGCCATCCTGTGCGTGCCCTCGTGCTCGCGCCGACGCGCGAGCTCGCCGTGCAGGTCTCGGAAAGCTTCCGCGACTACGGCAGACATGTGCCGCTGCGCAGCACGGTCGTCTACGGCGGCGTGGACATGAACGCGCAGATCGAGCAGTTGCGCAAGGGGGTGGAAATCCTGGTCGCCACGCCAGGCCGCCTGCTCGACCACGTGCAGAACAAGACGGTGATGTTCAACCAGGTGTCGGTCCTGGTGCTCGACGAGGCCGACCGCATGCTCGACATGGGCTTCCTGCCCGACGTGAAGCGCATCCTGGCCGAGCTGCCGCGCCGCCGGCAGACGCTCTTCTTCAGCGCCACCATGCCGGCGCCGATCGCGGCGCTCGCGGGCGAGCTGCTGCACGAGCCGGCCGCGATCCAGCTCGCGCGCAAGGCCGCGCCCGCGGCCGGCATCGCGCAGTCGGTCTACCCGGTGGCGCAGGAGCGCAAGGCCGAGCTGCTGGCGTCGCTGCTCGAGCAGGGCGCGATGCAGGACGCGCTCGTCTTCACGCGCACCAAGCACCGCGCCGACCGGCTCGCGAAGTACCTGACCGGGCGCCGCGTGCGCGCCGACCGCATCCACGGCAACCGCTCGCAGCGCCAGCGCAGCGAGGCGCTCGAGGGC
>DASRKB010000158.1:0-3891 GCA_035649175.1 Burkholderiales bacterium
ACGGTGCTCGTCTCGTCGAAGCTGGCCGCCGCGCGGCCGCCGTCCAGCCAGCGCAGGTTTATGCCGAGCGCGTCGGCGCGCCGCCGCGCGGCCGCGCCGTCGACGCCGGTGAATGCGACGGTGTCGAAGAACGCGTCCGACTCGAGCCGCAGCTCTGCGCCGGCGGCCGCGGCGAGCAGCCGCGCCATGCGGTTCGCATGCAGCGCGATGCGGCGCAGGCCCTCGGGCCCGTGCCACGCGGCGTAGAAGCCGGCGACGTTGGCGAGCAGCGCCTGCGCGGTGCAGATGTTGCTCGTCGCCTTGTCGCGGCGAATGTGCTGCTCGCGCGTCTGCAGCGCCATCCGCAGCGCGGGCCGCCCGGCGGCGTCGACCGAGACACCGATGATGCGGCCCGGCATCTGCCGCTTCAGCTCGTCTCGGCAGGCCATGAACGCCGCGTGCGGCCCGCCGTAGCCCATCGGCACGCCGAAGCGCTGCGCCGAGCCGAGCGCGACGTCCGCGCCCAGCGCGCCCGCCGACGCGACGACGAGTAGCGCGAGCGGGTCGCAGCCCAGCGAGACGAGCCCGCCCGCGGCGTGCACCTTGGCGATCCACGCCGACGGATCGCGCAAGCGCCCGAGCGTGTCGGGGTACTGGAAATGCGCGCCGAACACCGCGGTGGCGTCGAGATCGACAGCGGGGTCGCCAATCACGAGCGGGACGCCGAGCCCGCGCGCGCGCGTCTCCATGACGGCAATCACCTGCGGGTGGCAGCCGGCATCGACGAAGAACGCGCCCGCACGGCTCTTCGCGCCGCGCCGGATCAGCGCCATCGCCTCGGCCGCGGCGGTGGCTTCGTCGAGCAGCGAAGCGTTCGCCACCGGCAGGCCAGTGAGGTCGATCGTCAGCTGCTGGAAGTTGACGAGCGCCTCGAGCCGGCCCTGCGAGATCTCGGCCTGGTAGGGCGTGTACGCGGTATACCAGCCGGGGTTCTCGATGACATTCCTCTGGATCACCGGCGGTGTGTGGCAGCCGTGGTAGCCCATGCCGATGAAGCTGCGCCGCGGCTCGTTGCGCGCCGCGAGCGCGCGCAGATCGGCGAGCGCCTCGGCCTCGGTGCGCGGCTCGCCGAGCGCGGGTGGCCGCTCGAGCCGGATCGCCGCGGGCACGACCTCGGCGACGAGCGCCTCGAGCGACGCGGCGCCGATCGCGGCGAGCATCTCGCGGCGCTCGTCCTCGCCGGGGCCGATGTGCCGCGGCGCGAACGCGTCGCCGCTCATGCGGCCTCCACGCCGTGCGCGCGCGCGTACGCGTCGCGCTCGAGCAGCCCCTCGGCGGGCGCGTCGATCCTGAGCCGGAACAGCCAGCCGTCGCGGTACGGCGACGCGTTGACCGCGCCGGGGTTGTCCTTGAGCGCGGGATTGGTCTCGATCACCTCGCCCGCGGCGGGCGCGTAGACGTCAGAGGCGGCCTTGCTCGACTCCACGATCGCGCAGGCCTCGCCGCGCGCGACGCGCCGGCCCGTTTCGGGCAGCTCGACGTAGACGAGGTCACCGAGCTGCTCGGCGGCGAGCGCACTGATGCCGACCGTCGCGGTGCCGTCCGCGTGCTCGGCGATCCATTCATGCGACTCGGCGTACTTGAGGTTCGAGGGCAGTTCCACGGCGGCTCCTTTGGGCGAACGGACGGCAGCGCGCGCGGCCCGCGAGCGGCCGGCGCTGCCCCCTCTGTCCGTTGGCCTGAGAGATTGGCGGGCCGCCGGGCCCGAGTGTCTCCTTCGGCGAGCGCCCGGCAAGCCGGCCGCTACTCTCCAGAGCGCCCCCGCCTCGCGCGGTCCTTTTGCCTGAGAGTTTGCGGGGCCTTACCCCTTCGGCGCCGGCACGCGGCCGGTCTCTCCCTCGCAAAGCGTTCGGGGCGTGGGCCACTCTAACCCGGCTCGCCAGGGGCCGCAATCGCCCGCAAGGGCGCGGGAAATCTCAGAGGTAGATGGAACGGACGATTTCATCGTGCCCGCCCGTCAGAGCTTTGACCGAACCGCCCTCGGCGACGAGCCCGTCGCGCAGGATGAGATAACGTTCGGCCGCCTTCAGCGCAAGACCGAGGTTCTGCTCGACGAGCAGCATGGTCATGCCCCGCTCCCTCAGCCTGGCGAGCGTGCGCGCCGTGTCGGCGACGAGCTGCGGCGAGAGGCCGCCTGAGGGCTCGTCGAGGAGCATGAGACGCGGCCGACTCATGAGCGCCCGGCCGATGGCCACCATCTGCTGCTCGCCGCCGGAGAGCGTGCGAGTCGGCTGCTCCTTGCGCTCTCGCAGCCTTTCGAACACCTCGTAGACCTGGGCGAGCGTCGTGCGCAACTCGTCTTTCGCACGGGTGTATGCGCCGAGAATCAGGTTGTGCTCGACGCTGAGGTCGGGAAACAGATCGCGCGACTGCGACACCTGCACGATGCCTTCGCGGACAACGCGGTGCACGGGCAGCATTTCGATGTCTCTTCGATTGAAAAAGATCTTCCCTCCGGTGACCGGCGCGAGCCCCGACAGCGCATTCAGGACGGTCGACTTGCCGCTGCCGTTCGGTCCGAGGAGAGCGACGGACTCGCCCTCCGCCACCGCGAAATCGACGCCGCGCAGGATCTCGCGGGGCCCGTAGGCGACCTTGAGCCCGCGCACGCGAAGAAGCTCAGGCATGACCGAGATACGCCTCCAGCACCGTCGGGTCCGTGCGGACCTCGGCTGGCCGGCCTTCCGCGATCTTTGCGCCGCCGTTGAACACCGCGACCACATCGGCGACCGCCATCACCAGGTCGACCGCGTGCTCGATGAGAAGCACTGCGATGCCCATCTCGCCCGCCAGGCGGCGAATGAGGTCCACGAGCTGCGCGCGCACCGGCGGCGCGAGGCCCACGGCCGGTTCGTCGAGAAGCAGGAGCGGCGGTTCGCACGCCACTGCGCGTACGATCTCGATGATGCGCTGCTGGCCGCCGGACATGAGCTTGACCTGCCGCTCGGCGAGGTGCCCGGCGCCGAGGATTTCGAGCAGCCCGCGCGCGCGGGTGACCGCGCTGCGTTCGGCGGCCCGCGCGCCGGGCAAGCCGAGGAGGATGCCCGCAAAGCCTGCGTCGATGCGCGCATGCAGGCCGGCGAGCACGTTCTCGAGAGCAGTCAGCTCACCGAAGAGGCCGCCGTTCTGGAATGTGCGACGCACGCCGCGCGCCGCGATCTCGTGCGGCGTGAGGCCGTGGATTGCCTCGCCGTCGAGCCGTATGGAGCCGGCGGCGATGGGCACGTACCCCGAAATGGCATTGAAGAGCGTCGTTTTGCCGGCGCCGTTCGGCCCGATCACTGCCTTCACTTCGCCCGCGTTCGCGGTGAGGCGCACATCCGTGAGCGCCTGCAGGCCGGCAAACCGCACCCCTACCCCATCGAGCTCGAGCCGTGCCGGCATCACCGTTCCCTGTAATAGCGATCACGGAGCGAGGGCCACCAGCGTGCCGCGATGGCCGAGAGCCCGCGCGGCTGCACCAGCAGGAAGACTACGATCAGGCCGCCGAAGAACATCTCGTACAGGCCGGGAAAACGCCGGAAGTACTCCGGCAGGGCGGTGAGCGCCACCGCTCCGAGCACGCTGCCGAGAAGGCTGCCAAAGCCGCCGACCAGCACCATGGCGAAGTGCAGGATGAGCTCCACCAGCCCGAAGCTCTCCGGGATCACGCGGCCGATGAGGAGGGCGAACATCGCCCCTGCCACGCCGACCACGAAGCCGGACAGGATAAACGCGAGCACGATGTAGCGGCCGGTGGCGATGCCGAGCGAGGCGGTGGCAAGCTCGTTGTCGCGGATGGCGACGATGGCGCGGCCGATACGCGACTGAAGCAGGTTCGACACGCCCTTCACCATCAGCGTGACGATGAGC
>DASRKB010000159.1:0-9336 GCA_035649175.1 Burkholderiales bacterium
TGCGCTAGCGGAAAAGGGTCCTGACCCCTTTTTTCATTCGACGGTCCAGTCCACCCAGCCGAAGTAGGCGGTCGCGAGCACCACGATGCCGAACGCTATGCGATACCACGCGAACCAGCGGAAGTCGTGGGTGGCGACATAGCGGATCAGCCAGCGGATGACGAGGAAGGCCGAGATGAAGGACATCACGAGGCCGATCGCCCACATCCCGAGCTCCGCATCGGCGAAGAGCGCGCGGTTCTTCCAGGAGTCGTAGGCGCCGGCGGCGACGAGTGTCGGCACCGCCAGAAAGAAGGAAAACTCGGTGGCCGCGCGGCGCGAGAGGCCGAAGAGCATGCCGCCGATGATGGTCGCGCCCGAGCGCGACGTACCTGGAATAAGCGCGAAGCACTGTGCGAAGCCGACCTTCAACGCGTCCTGCCAGCCCATCGACTGCGTGCTGTCGATCCTCACCGGCCGGTTACCGCGGTCGACCGCGAGGATGATCAGGCCTCCGACGATGAATGCGAGCGCCACCGGCACTGGCTTGAAGAGGTGCGCCTTGATGAAGCCGCCGAGCGAGAGCCCAAAGACCACGGCGGGCAGGAAGGCGACGGCGAGGTTGCGCCAGAGTTGCGGGTCTATGCGGAAAAAGCGCGCGCGGTACTCCCACACCACCGCCAGCATGGCGCCGGTCTGGATGGAAACGTAGAAGACATCGCGTCCGGGCGCGTCGAACCCGAGCAGGTCGCCGGCGAGGATCAGGTGCCCGGTGCTCGAGATCGGCAAGAACTCGGTGAGCCCCTCGACGATGCCGAGGATGAACGCGTCGACCAGGTCCTTCATCGAGCGAACTCGCGGATGCTTGCCCAGAACTGCGGCGAGCCGTCAGTGCTGTTGTGCCCGGCGTCCTTCAGCTCGACCCACGTCTTTCCCGCGGCCCACGCCTCGTACAGCGCGCGCGAGCGCGCTGCCGGGATGATCTCGTCGCGCTCGGCAACCAGGCAGAGGAGCGGCGCCTTTATCTGCGGCGCGAGCGACACGGAATCGAAGCGATGCCGCAGGAGCATCCCGACCGGGAGGAAGGGATAGTGATGCTGGCCGACGGCGGCAAGGCTGTCATAGGGCGCGATAAGGATGACCCCGGCCACGGGCCGGGCGGCAGCCAGCTGCACTGCAACGCCGCTCCCGAGACTACGACCGAAAACATAGATCTTCCGTGAATCCTTCGAAACGCGGTCGTACCAGCGCAGGGCGTCGTCGACGAGGGCCTTCTCGGATGGCGAGCCCTCGCTCGCGCCGTAGCCGCGGTAGTCGACGAGCAGCCAGCCGGTGCCGGGCAGGCGCCGCGGCCCCTCGCCCAGCATCCAGGAGACCTCTTCTGCGTTGCCGCCGAAGTACAGGACAAGCGGCTCGCCCTTCCCGTACCAAGCGTGGAGCCTTGTCCCGTCCTCTCCCTGAATGAAAAGGCTCTCTACGGACGGGAAGTCATTCTGGATCCGGAGCCGGCTCGCTTCGGTGAGCGGCTGCGGCATGAAGATGAGCCTGTCCTGCGCGAGGTACATGACAAGCGGCACGCCGATCGCGACTACCGCGGCGATCTGCACGAGCGACACAAGCAGGCCCGACTCCACGGCGCCACGGCGCACTAGCCGCCTGGCTGGGGCGCGGGGCGGCTGAGCGCCTGGCCCACGGCCTGGATGATGCGGCTGCGCGAGTCGTTCTTGAGCAGCCAGTCGACGATGCCGTGCCGCTGGGGCTCCGGCACGCCCGCCTCATCGCTGCGCAAGCCGGCCAGCATGATGATGCGCGTGCCCTCGAGGCGCCCGCGCATCTCGGCGATCAGCGCGAGCGGGTCCTCCGCGTCGCGCAAGCGCCGCGACAGCAGCCATGCCGCGTACTTCCAGCGCCCAAGCAGCGTGCGCGAGGTGGCGGCGTCCGCGACCGTGTCGACGCGGTAGCCGGCCTTCTCGAGCACCGTCGCGAGATACTCCGCCGCCACCGCGTCCTCCTCGGTGATCAGCACGCGCACCGCCTCGTGCGCGGCCGCCTCCGCCGAGGGCATTACCGGCAGCTCGAAGAAGAAGGTGGTGCCCCCGCCCGGGCGGTCCTCGAAGCCAACCCGGCCCTGCATCATCTCCACGAGGCGCTTGGAGATGGCGAGCCCGAGCCCGGTGCCGCCCTTGATGCGGGAATCGGCCGAGTCCGCCTGCGCGAAGCGCCCGAAGATGCGGCTGCGGAACGCCTCGGGAATCCCTGGCCCGCGGTCGCCCACGCCGACGCGCACGACGCCGTCCTTCACCACCGCCTGCACGTCGACCGAGCCGTTGGGCGGCGAGAACTTGGCCGCATTCGAAAGGAAGTTCGTCATGACCTGCATCAGGCGCTTGCGGTCGGCGCGCACGCTGACGGACGGGGGCTCCCCGTCGAGGGACAGGCGCGCCTGGAAGCGGTCGGCGAACCCCTGGTTGAGCCGCAGCGACTCGCGCAGCAGCTCGCCGAGCTCGATCGGCTCGGGCTCGAGCGAGAGGCGCCCCGACTCGATCTTCTCGATGTCGAGCACCTCGTTGATGAGGTCCAGGAGTCGCTTGCCGTTTCTCTCGGCGATCTCGACGATCTCGTCCTGCTCTTTCGGCACGTCGCCGAGCGCCCCGCTGCGCAGCAGGGAGAGTGAGCCAAGGATGGACGTGAGGGGGGTGCGCAGCTCGTGCGACAGTGTCGAAGTGAACTCGCTCCTGACGCGCTCGGCGGCGCGCTGCTGGGTAATGTCGCGCCCCTGCAGGACGACGGAGGTCACCTGCCCTTCCTCGCCAGTGAGCGGTGTCATCGTCCACTCACACGACAGGCCGAGGCCGTCGCGGCGCATGCAGTTCTCCGCCACCCGGGTGGCCGGCTTGCCGCGCGCGATGAACTCCTCCCACCATTTCTCGGTGCGCATCCGGTCGTCCCCTGCGAGCAGCATGGTCAGCATGTTGCGGCCCACCATCTCCGGGGAGGCGTAGCCGAAGAGGTTCTCCGCCGCAGGATTCATGTCGAGGATCGTGGCCTTCGGGTCGACCTCGAAGACGGCGATCGGCGCGCGCTCGGAAAAAAGCGACAGCTTGCGCCCATACGCCTGCACCTCGCGATGCGCGTCGAGCAGGCTGTCGAGCTGCTCGCCGAGCTGCGCCTGCACATCGGCGTTGTCGGCGGACAGCCGCCGGTAGGCGCCGCGCAGGCCAAACGCGGTGGAGAAGACGCGCGAGAGCTCGTAGGCCGTCCAGACGCTGGCGATGTACAGGAGCGGCAGCGCGGCGCCGAGCAGGCGGAAGAGCTCGGTGCCGTAGGTGAAAAGCACCACGTTGAAGGGGAACATCACCGCGGCGGCGTAGAGAGCGTAAACCAGCCACACCGTGGAGTAGAGCGGCAAGGCGCCGACCGTGACCACCGCCACGAGGAAGGCGATGAAGACCTGCTCCTCCTGAGCGCCGGGGAAGAACACTGCCGCGGCGAAGCCCCAGCCCGCCCCGAGCGCAGCCGCGCCGATGCCGGCGCGGCGGATCCACAGCGCGGGGTGCTCGCGCGCCGCCGGCGTGCGCTTGTAAAGAGCTGAGAGCGCCAACGACGCCGCGGCAAGCCCGAGAATCAGGAGCTGCCAGAAGACCACGAGCTCCGTCGGGCGCGAGCGCCAGAGGAATACCGACAGCAGGACGCTGAGCACGGCGGTGGCGGCGGCGCCGGGCGCGATCCTGCGATAAATGAAATCGCAGCGCTCCCGGGCTACCTCGGGCGCCTGGCTCTCCTCCGGGCTCTCCATGGGTTAATCTTAAACCCATGAGGAAAGCCGTCCCCGTCGGCGAGCTGCAGTATGGGATGTACGTCGCCGAGCTCGACCGCCCCTGGACCGACACGCCGTTCCGCTTTCAGGGCTTCGTGCTCGAGACGCCCGAGCAGCTCGAGACACTGAAGAAGTTCTGCCATTTCGTGCACGTCGACCCCGACCGCGCCGAGGTCGTCTCGCGCCTCGGGCAGAATGCCCCGGGCGGCGCGCGCCCTGTGGTTGACCTTTCGCGCACGCGGAAAGTCAAGTACATCGAGCTGGCGCCGGTCGAGCAGGAGTTCGGCCGGGCGGTGAAGGTGCGCGTGGCGAGCGAGGAGGTGATCGAGGAAACCCTGGTTGCGCTGCGCGCCGGAAAGACGCTCGACGCCGAGCGCGTGAGCGAGGCCGTGGCCGGCATCACGGAAAGCGTGCTGCGCAACCCCGACGCGATGCTCCTGTACACCAAGCTCCGGCAGAAGGGCGACTACACCCAGTCCCATGCGCTCGACACGTCGGTCTACATGGCGGCGTTCGGCCGCTTCCTGGAGATGTCGCGCGAAGACATCTCGATGCTCGGCCACCTCGGTCTGCTGCAGGACATCGGCAAGGTGCGCCTTCCCAACGCGCTCCTTGAGAAGCGCGAGCGCCTCACGCCCGAGGAGTTCGAGCTGGCCACGAAGCACGTCGACTACTCGGCAGAGATTCTGAGCGACACGCCGGGGCTGCCGCGCGGGCTGCCGGCGCTCGCGCTCCTGCACCACGAGCGCCACGACGGCTCGGGCTACCCGAGGAAGCTGCGCGGCAAGGACATCGGCCTCATGGGCTCCATCGCCGCTATCGTCGACACCTTCGACGCGCTTACGGCGCGCCGTCCCTACGCCGAGCCGGTCGCGCCCTCCGCCGCGCTCAGCATGCTCTACAAGTGGAGGAGCACGTTCTTCGACCCGTACCTGGTCGAGCAGTTCATCCGCTGCATCGGCATCTTCCCGATCGGCAGCATCGTCGAGCTGAACAGCGGCGAGACCGGCATCGTCATCGCCCAGAACCTCGAGAAGCGCCTGCAGCCGCGCGTCATGGTGGTGCACGATGCCGCCGGCAACGCGCTGAAGCCGCAGAAACTCATCGATC
The DNA here is from genome assembly GCA_035649175.1 of Burkholderiales bacterium. Classification (GTDB taxonomy): domain Bacteria; phylum Pseudomonadota; class Gammaproteobacteria; order Burkholderiales; family SG8-39; genus SCGC-AG-212-J23. The sequence continues at coordinate 4,907 of DASRKB010000159.1, forward strand.
TCTCGCGCGGCCTGAAGTTGGCGAGCGGCGAACAATACCGCATCAAGCGCACCCTCGAGTACGGGCGCATCCCGATCAGCGCCGAGAGCCTTTTCCTTTAAGGAAGCAGATCGCGGTCAGACCCCGATCTTTCTCATTCCGTGGCGGTATAGATCGCCCCGCCTTTCTTCACGAACTCGACCGCCTTCTCCTTCATCCCCTGCTCGACGTAGTCGCGCACGTCCTGGGTAATCTTCATCGAGCAGAAATGCGGCCCGCACATGGAGCAGAAATGCGCCACCTTGGCGCCCTCCTGCGGCAGGGTCTCGTCGTGGAACTCCTTGGCGGTGTCCGGGTCGAGTCCGAGGTTGAACTGGTCGGCCCAGCGGAACTCGAAGCGCGCCTTGGAGAGCGCGTTGTCGCGCAGCTGCGCCCCGGGATGGCCCTTGGCGAGATCGGCGGCGTGGGCGGCAATCTTGTAGGCCATGATGCCGTCCTTCACGTCCTTCTTGTTGGGCAGCCCGAGGTGCTCCTTGGGCGTGACGTAGCAGAGCATGGCGGTGCCGTACCAGCCGATCATCGCCGCGCCGATCGCGCTCGTGATGTGGTCGTAGCCGGGGGCGATGTCGGTGGTGAGCGGCCCGAGCGTGTAGAACGGCGCCTCGCCGCAGTGCTCGAGCTGCAGCTCCATGTTCTCCTTGATGAGCTGCATCGGCACGTGGCCCGGGCCCTCGATCATCACCTGGCAGTCGTTCGCCCATGCTTTTTTCGTCAATTCTCCTAACGTACGCAATTCAGCGAGTTGGGCCTCATCGTTCGCGTCGTAGATGGAGCCCGGCCGTAGCCCGTCTCCCAGCGAGAAGGAGACGTCGTACGCGGCCATGATCTCGCAGATCTCCTCGAAGCGAGTGTAGAGGAAGCTCTCCTCGTGGTGCGCAAGGCACCATTTCGCCATGATCGAGCCGCCGCGCGAGACGATGCCCGTCATGCGCTTCGCGGTGAGCGGGATGAAGGGTAGCCGCACGCCGGCGTGGATGGTGAAATAGTCCACACCCTGCTCCGCCTGCTCGATCAGCGTGTCGCGGAAGATCTCCCAGCTGAGCTCCTCGGCCTTGCCGCCGACTTTCTCCAGCGCCTGGTAGATGGGCACCGTGCCGATCGGCACCGGCGAGTTGCGGATGATCCACTCGCGCGTCTCGTGGATGTGCTTGCCGGTCGAGAGGTCCATCACCGTGTCGGCACCCCAGCGGATCGCCCAGGTCATCTTGTCGACCTCCTCGCCGATCGAGGAGCTGACCGCGGAGTTGCCGATATTGCAGTTGATCTTCACCAGGAAGTTCCGCCCGATGATCATCGGCTCGGTCTCCGGGTGGTTGATGTTCGCCGGAATGATGGCGCGCCCGCGCGCCACTTCATTCCTCACGAACTCCGGCGTGATGATTCTCTGAAGATTCGCTCCGAAGTGCTGGCCAGCATGCTGCCGTTTCATCTCTTCCGAGAACCCTTCGATGCGCTGATTTTCGCGGGCCGCGATGAACTCCATCTCGGGGGTGACGATGCCCCGGCGCGCGTAGTGCATCTGCGTCACGCACTTTCCTTTCCGGGGACTTCTCTTCAAATCGAACCGCAGCTCGCCGAGCTTCGGGTCCTCCAGGCGCTTCTTGCCGTAGGCCGACGTCGGCCCCTCCAGCAACAGAGAATCGCCTCTTTGTTGAATCCAGGCTTCCCTCAGCGCGGGGAGCCCCTTGCGGATGTCGATCGTCGCCGCCGGATCGGTGTATGGCCCGGAGGTGTCGTACACCGCGATCGAAGGATTGTCTCCGGTCTGCGAGATCTCGCGCATGGGAACGCGCAGCGGCCCGACGTAGATCTTGCGCGAGGCGGGAAGCGGCTGCACGGCGGCGTCGTCGACGTGCGCGGTGGCGGCGAGAAACTTCGGATTGGCGCTCATTTGCGTCTCCCTACGGCGGCATTACCCGCATCAGGTTCGAAGGGTGTCTCTCACCCAAGCCACCCGGCTTGGGACCCCCAACGCTAGGACGACGATTATAATCGCTGGCCAATGAATCTAGAGCAAGCGCGCAGCAACATGGTCGAGCAGCAGATCCGCACCTGGGAGGTGCTCGACCAGGACGTGCTCGATCTGCTCTACACCGTGCCGCGCGAGGCCTTCGTGCCGCAAGAGCACCGCGCGCTCGCATTTTCCGAGGTCCAGATCCCGATCGGCGAGGGCGAGCGCATGTGGGAGCCCAAGCTCGAGGCGCGAGTGGTCCAGGAGCTGAAGATCCGCAAGACGGACCAGGTCCTCGAGGTCGGCACGGGCAGCGGCTATCTCACCGCGCTGCTCGCACACCGCGCCGCGCGCGTCGTATCGGTGGAGGCGAAGCCCAGGCTTGCGGCCCTGGGCCGGCGCAATCTCGAGCGCCATGGGGCGCAGAACATCACGCTCGAGATCGGCGACGCTTCACATGGCTGGCCCGGGCACGGGCCTTACGACGTCATCGTGCTGACCGGCTCTACGCCGGTGCTGCCCGACGCCTTTATCTCGCAGCTCACGCCCGGCGGACGGCTCTTCGCCGTCGTGGGCGAGCGCCCGATCATGACCGCCTGCCTGGTGACCTGCAGCGCGCCGGGCGCCTGGCGCACCACCGAGCTCTTCGAGACGCTCCTCGACCCGCTCGTCAACGCCGAGCAGCGTCCGCGGTTCCGCTTCTGATGCGCCAGCTCACCGCCGCCGAGCTCAAGACCTGGCTCGAGGACCCTTCGCGCGAGCGCCCGGTGCTGCTCGACGTGCGCGAGTCCTGGGAGGTGCGGATCTGCGCGCTGCCCGACTCCCTGCACGTGCCGATGCGCGAAGTGCCCTCGCGGGCGGGCGAAATCGATCCCGAGGCGCCGGTGGTCGCGATCTGCCACCATGGAGCGCGCAGCATGCAGGTGGCCGTTTTCCTCGAGAGGAACGGCTACTCCGATACTTACAATCTCGTGGGGGGCGTGGATGCCTGGGCGAAGACCGTCGATCCCAAGATGCCGGTCTATTGAGCTGCTTCTGGCCGTCGCGCTCCTTCCGGCGACGGCCATGGGAGAGGACCTGATGCAGGTCTACCGCGACGCGCAGCGCTACGACGCGGTGTATGCCGCCGCGCGCCATTCGCTGGTCGCCGGGCGCGAGCGCCTGCCGCAGGGCCGGGCACTCATCCTGCCCACGCTCAACCTCTCGGCGAACGCGCAGCGCCAGCGCATCGAGGTCGACTCCGACAACGTCGCGATCACGCCGTCCTTCACCCGCACGCCGGACTCGGCGAGCTACACGCTGACGTTCGCGCAGCCGCTCTATCGTCGCCAGAACTGGCTGCAGTACGAGCAGGCCGAGTACCAGGTGCGCCAGGCCGAGGCGCAGTTCGCGCAGGCGAGCCAGGACCTCGCGCTGCGCACTGCGCAGGCCTACTTCGAGGTACTGGCGGCCCAGGACTCGCTGGAACTCGTGCGCGCGCAGAAGGCCGCCACCTCCGAGCAGCTCGCGCAGGCAAAGCGCAACTTCGAGGTGGGCACGGCGACCATCACCGACACGCACGAGGCGCAGGCGCGCTATGACCTCATCGTGGCGCAGGAGATCACCGCGCAGAACGAGGTCGACAGCCGCCGGCGCTCGCTGCAGCTCATCGCCGGCAAGGAATACGGAGAGCTCAGGCCCCTGCGTGCCGACGTGCGGGTCTCACCGCCCAACCCCGACAACATGGCCGCCTGGGTGGAGCTTGCCGAGCAGCAGGCCTACCCGGTGATCGCACAGGAGGCCGCCGCCGCGGTCGCCGAGCTCGAGGCGAAGCGCGCTTCCGCCGGCCACCACCCGACGGTCGACCTTTTCGCCAGCCGCACCCAGACCTCCCAGAGCGCCTCGACCCAGACCACGGTCGGCACCGAGAACACCACCAGCGTGATCGGGCTGCAGCTCGCCATGCCGCTCTATGCGGGCGGCGGCATCAACTCGCGCGAGCGCGAGGCAGCGGCGCTGCACCTGCGCTCGAGGGAGGACCTCGAGAACGCCCGCCGCTCGGCGGCGCTCGCGACGCGCCAGACCTACCTCGCGGTCATCAACGGCATCGCGCAGGTCGGCGCCCTCGAGCAGGCGCTCGTGTCCTCGCAAAGCGCGCTCGAGTCCAACCGCCTGGGCTACGAGGTGGGCGTGCGCATCAACATCGACGTCCTGAACGCCCAGCAGCAGCTCTTCCAGACCCGCCGAGACCTCGCCGCGTCGCGCTACAACGCCATCATCAACAGCCTTCGACTCAAGGCCGCCGCCGGCAGCCTGCGCGACGAGGACATCGAAGAAGTCAACCGCGCGCTGGCGCCTTGAAAAGGGGCCACTTCGCCAGGGATCCCGCTCGCCGTAGCCGATCATGGCGTTGGCGATCGCGAGCAGGCGCCAGCCCCCGATCAAACCGACCAGGATGAGC
>DASRKB010000160.1:0-4117 GCA_035649175.1 Burkholderiales bacterium
CTGGCTGAAGCGCCCGCGCGTGGTCACCCACTCTGGGACCCGGCGCGCCGAGGTCGATCCGCTGCAGTGGGCAGTGCGCCTGGAGGCGCTCGGCGCCGGCGAGATCCTTCTCAACTCGGTGGACCGGGATGGCACGTTCCAAGGGTATGATCTCGCGCTGGTGAGCTACATCGCCCACGCGGTCAACGTGCCGGTGGTCGCGTGCGGCGGCGCGGGCAGCGTCGAGGATTGCGCCCGCGTGGTGCGACAGGCCGGGGCGTCGGCGGCGGCCGCGGGCAGCATCTTCGTCTTCCAGGGGGTCCACCGGGCGGTGCTGATCAGCTTCCCGCCGGACGCCGCGCTTGCCAGCTTGTTCAAGGAGCCATGATGTCGGAAGCGATCCATCCCCGGTCGGCCGCGCGCCTGTTCGAGAAGCGCGCCCAGCGCCCTTACCGCATCTGCGCGCGCTGCATCATGGATACGTCGGATCCGGAGATCGAGTTCGACGCCGCAGGCGTGTGCAGCCACTGCCGCAAGTACGACGAGGCGGTGGCGCGCGAGGTGGTGCGCGGCGAGGCCGGGATCGCCCGCCTGATGGCGCACGCAGAGGAGATCCGCGCCGCCGGGCGCGGCAAGCGCTACGACTGCGTGCTTGGCCTGAGCGGCGGGGTGGACAGCTCGTTCGTCGCCTACCTGACCAAGAAGAAGCTCGGCCTGCGCCCGCTCGCCGTGCACATGGACAACGGCTGGAACTCCGAAGTCGCGGTGCGCAACATCGAGAACATCGTCAAGATCCTCGAGCTCGACCTGTATACCGAGGTGCTCGACTGGGAGGAGTTCCGCCGCCTGCAGCTCGCTTTCCTGCGTGCCGGCACGCCCGACTCGGAGATCCCGACCGACCACGCGATCGTCAGCACGCTGCTGCGCCAAGCCGCGAAGCACGGCGTGCAGTGGATCATGGACGGTTCGAACCTGGTGACCGAGCTGATGGTGCCGGAGACCTGGTCGAACGGGCACTCGGACTGGCGCTATATCCGCTACCTCAACGACCACTTCGGCGGGGCGCCGCTGCGCAGCTTCCCGCATTACACTTACTTCGACAGCCGCGTCTGGTATCCGCGCGTGCGGCGTATCCGCCGCTTCTTCCCGCTCAACTTCGTCGACTACAACAAGCCGGAAGCGATGCGCATCATGCGCGAGGAGCTGGGCTGGGAGTACTACGGCGGCAAGCACTACGAGTCGATCTACACCCGCTTCTACCAGGGCTACATGCTGCCGAGGCGGTTCAACTTCGATAAGCGCCGGCCGCACCTGTCCTGCCTGGTGAACGCGGGCAACATCACGCGCGCGCAGGCGCTCGAGGAAATGGACAAGCCGGCGATTCCGCCCGCGCAGCTCGCGGAGGACCGTGCCTTCACCATCAAGAAGCTAGGCATCGACGAACCAGAGTTCCAGCGCATCATGGGCGCCGAGCTGAAGACCTTCTGGGACTACCCGTCCTACGAGCGCGAGGCCGCGACCGACCCGTGGATCCGCCTGCTCACCCTGGGTGAGAAGGTGGCGCGGCGCAGCCTGGGCTGGGCAGTGCGACGGCGCCCGGGAGCGCAACCCGAACGCCCCTCGGAGCGTCAGAGCGCCAGGGCGAGGTGAGGCAGCAGGCAACAGTCAGCGCCGCCTCGTCGCCAGCGGCCCATCCGCGCACCGCCTGGATCGTCACCCTGTCGCGGCCGGTCGACGAGCCGCGGGTGCGCCGGCAGGCCGATGCATTGGATCGCGCCGGCTGGAACGTGGTAGCGGTCGGCTACCAGGGCCTCGCGCCCAAGCCTCCGTTTTGGACCCTGGTCGAGATCCCGAACGTGGCGCACCAGGCGCGCCGCGCGCCGCTGCCGGTGCGAGCACTGCGGCGCCTGCTGCGCGCCGCGCAGCTGTTCGGCACGCGCTTCTCGGCCGCGCTCGCCGAGCACTACTACTGGGCGGAGCAGCTACACGCGCAGAACCTAGCCGACACCTTGGAGGCTGCCAGCGCGCATGGCCTGCGCTGCGACCTGGTGGCAAACCATGATTTCTACACACTGCCGCTCGCCGGGAGCCTCGCCGAGCGCTTCGGCGTGCCGTTCACAACCGATGTGCACGAGTACGCCCGCGGCCAGTACATGCACCAGCTGCGCTTCAGGCTCCTCTACCGCCACTACGTGCACGCTCTGCAGAAGCGCTTCTTCCCTCGCGCTGCGCTGCTGAGCGTGGTCTGCAAGGGCATCGCGGACCTGCTGGACGCCGAGTACCCTCTGCAGCGCCCGTCGCTGGTGGTGCGCAACGTCTCGTCGTACGAGGCGATGCCCTTCCGGCCGGTCGGCGAGCGCGTGCGCGTCCTCTATCACGGCCTGCTGTGCGACAAGCGCGGCCTCGAGGAGGCGGTCGCCAGCCTGCCTCTGTGGCGCGAGGAGTTCGAGCTCGTGCTGCGGGGGCCGGGCGACGCCGTCTATGTCGAGTCGCTACGGCGGCTCGCCGCGCAGCACGGAGTCAAGCGGCGCCTGCGTTTCGAGCCGCCCGTGCCGCTTACCGAGCTGGTGGCGGCCGCGAACCACTGCGACATCGGCCTGTTCGGGTCGGCCGATTACTCGCCGCAGAAGCGTTTCACCGCGCCGAACAAGCTGTTCGAGTACCTGATGGCGGGGCTCGCCCTGTGCGTGAGCGACCTGCCCGAGATGCGCCGCGTGGTGCTCGAGCACGACCTCGGCCGGCTTCTGCCGTCACTTGAGCCGCAGGCGATCGCCGCGACCATCAACGGCTTCACCCGCGAGAGCATCGAGCAGTTCAAGCGCAAGTCGCTCGAGGCGGCGCGCGTTCTGTGCTGGGAGACTGAGCGCGAGCCGCTGGTCCGCGCCTACCGTAGCATCGCCTCTGATAAAATCCCCTGATTTTTGAGGGAATTACATGAAGGTGCTGGTTACCGGAACTTGTGGGCAGGTCGGCTCGCACGTGGCCGAAATGCTGCTCGCGCGCGGCGACGAGGTGCTGGGGATCGACAACCTCGCCACCGGCCGCAAGGAGCACCTGGCAGCCCATTCCAAGTTGAAGGTCGAGATCGGGTCCATCGCCGACAAGGCGCTCGTTGACCGCCTTGTGAGCGAGTTCAAGCCGGAAGTGCTCGTCCATACCGCTGCCTCCTACAAGGATCCCGAGGACTGGTACAACGACACGTTGACGAACTGCGTCGGCGGAGCCAACCTCATCCACGCGGCGAAGAAAAACCGCGTCGGGCGGTTCATCTACTTCCAGACCGCACTGTGCTACGGCGTGAAGCCCTCGCAGCAGCCGATCCGGCTCGACCATCCGAAGAATCCCGCCAACAGCAGCTACGCGATCTCGAAGACCGTGGCGGAGGACTATCTCGAGATTTCGGGCCTCGACTACGTCACGTTCCGCCTGGCCAACGTCGTAGGCCCCCGCAATGTGAGCGGCCCGCTGCCGATATTCTTTCAGCGCTTGTCGGAGAAAAAGCGTTGCTTCGTCACCAAGGCGCGTCGCGACTTCGTCTTCGTCAAGGACCTCGCGCGCACGGTGCTCCGAGCGGCCGACGGCGTGGGGCGGGGGGCTTATCACTTCTCGTCGGGCAAGGACGTCGCCATCCAGGACCTCTACGACGCGGTGGTCGCGGCGATGGAGATGCGCGAGTACCCGGCGCCGGAGGTGCGTGAGCTCGGGCCGGATGACGCGCCGACCATCCTTCTGGACCCCTCGCGCACCTTCAAGGACTTCGGGACGATTCAGTTCACTAGCCTCGGTGACACCGTGGCGGCCGCCGTCGAGTACTACACGAAGCATGGCGTGCACGGAGGCTATACACACCTCAAGCACGAGGCGAAGAAGGCCTGATGCGCATTCTCATCACCGGCGGGGCCGGCTGCCTGGGCTCCAACCTGGTCGAGCACTGGCTGCCCCAGGGCCACGAGATCCTGGTCCTCGACAACTTCGCCACCGGCAAGCGCGAGGTGCTGCCGCCGATGCGCAGCCTGCAGGTGATCGAGGGAAGCGTCGCGGACGCCGAGCTCGTGGAGCGCGCCTTCCGCGATTTCGAGCCGCAGCTCGTCGTTCATAGCGCCGCCGCCTATAAGGATCCGGCCAACTGGCGCGAGGA
>DASRKB010000161.1:0-13953 GCA_035649175.1 Burkholderiales bacterium
CGTGCGGCGCGAGCGGCTCGAGCAGCCGGTCGTAGCGGCGACCATGCTCGGTCCGTCGCTCGATCTCCCACTCGAAGCGCTCGAGCTTCGCGAGGACGACTGCGCACTGGATGCTGTCCATGCGCCCGCCGACGCCGATGCGCGTGTGCTTATAGCGTCCGCTCTGGCCGTGGACGCGGATTTCGCGCATGGCCGTCGCGAGCGCCGAATCGTTGGTGAAGATGGCACCGCCGTCGCCGTAGCAGCCAAGCGGCTTGGAGGGGAAGAAGCTGGTGCAGCCGATCGTCGAGAGGTTGCAGCTCTTCCTGCCCTTGTACGTGGCGCCGAAGCTCTGTGCCGCGTCCTCGATCACGGAAATGCGGTGCTTCGCCGCGATGGCGTTGATCTCGTCCATGTCGGCGGTCTGGCCATAGAGCGAGACCGGCATGATCGCCTTGGTGCGCGGCGTGATGGCGGCGGCGATCTTGGAGGCGTCGATGTTTGCCGTGTCTTCCTCGACGTCAACGAACACCGCCTTGGCGCCGAGCAGCACGATCATCTCGCCGGTCGCGACGAACGTGAACGGCGTGGTGATCACCTCGTCGCCGGGCTTGATGTCGAGCGCCATGAGCGCGATCAGGAGGGCCTCGGTGCCGGAAGCGACCGAGATGCAGTGCTTCGAACCGGTCCAGGCCTCGAGCTGCTGCTCCATTTCGCGCACCTCGGGGCCGAGGATGTACTGCCCGTGGTCGAGCACCTTCTGGATGCGGGCGTCGACCGACTGCTTGATCGCCCGGTACTGCGACTTGAGATCAGTGAATTCCATCGGAGCGCACCTCGCGCTTGAGTTGTTCGATTTCCCGCTCGATTTCCTGGTACTCCTTGAGCCTGCGCTGCAGAAACAGCGCGGTCGTCCTCACCTTCTCCTGCGCGCCCTTTGGCGTGAGGTAGTACGCGTAGGCCATCTTGTTCTGGCTGTCGCGGAAGTTGCGCACCTTGACCAGTCCCCTGTCGAGGAGCGCACGGAGGCAGAAGTTGGTCTTGCCTACGCTGATCCCCAGCGCTTCGGCGACCTGGCGCTGCGAGACTTCGGGGTTGCTCTCGAGGAGCTTGAGCAGCCGGTAGCGGGTTGTCTCGTCCAGCACTAAGGGGTGCGTTCAGTCACTGAACGCAGGATTAGACCCGCTTTCTCCGTAGCGGTCAAACCAGTCTGCAGACCCCGTCTTTCAACCGATAACGCTCCCCCGTGCGGGGGCAAGCGGCGGCACCCTCCCCGTTGACGGGCAACTCCAGCCGCTCGCCGTACCGGCTCATCCAGCCCGCAAGGCGCGCAGGCACCCCCAGCATCAGGGCGAAATCGGGCACATCGCGGTTGACGACCGCCCCGGCGCCGATGAAGGCGTACTGGCCGATCGTGATGCCGCAGACGATGGTGCAGTTCGCGCCGAGGGTCGCGCCGCGTCTCACCAGGGTCTTGCGGTAGTCAGACTTGCGCGAGATCTCCGAGCGCGGATTGTAGACGTTGGTGAACACCATACTCGGGCCGCAGAAGACGCCGTCCTCGAGGGTCACCTCGTCGTAGACCGAGACGTTGTTCTGGATCTTGACGTTGTCGCCGATCACCACCCGGTTGGCGACGAAGACGTTCTGGCCAAGGGTGCAGTTCCTGCCGATGCGGGCGCCGGCGGAAATGTGCACCCAGTGCCATATTCGCGTGCCTTCGCCGATCTGTGCGCCGTCGTCGACGACCGCCGTTGGATGCACCTGCATCGTCAGCGGACCGGCTTCCATTCCCCCGCGCGCCGCAGGCCGTCGGCGCGCTGCTCCGGCGAGAAGGGCGGGCGCACCGTGGTCAGCATGACTCCGGATAGGACGTGGCCGCGCTCCGCGGCCAAATGCAGCCACATGTACGCCTCACCTCGGGACGCTTCCGCCTCGGGACCGTCGAGGAGGTAAAGCGCCATCAGGTGCTGCGCTTCGGCGTCGCCTCGATCGGCCGCCTGCAGCAGCCACTGCCGCGCCTCCGCGCGGTCCTTCTTTCCGAAAAGGTTCAGCGCGCCGAGGTCCCGCATGGCCGCGATCTGGCCTTGGCCGGCGGCCTTCTTCAGCCAGTCCTCCCCTTCGCCGACGTTGCCCAGGGGCGGCTTGGCATTGACCAGGGAGGAGCCGACGAGATACTGAGCCAGCGGCTGGCCTTGCTCGGCCAGCGGCTTGAGCTCGCGCAGCGTGGTCGCGAAATCGCCGCGCGAGTACGCAATCGCCCCTTCCTTGAGACCCGCGTGCGCTGCGACGCATGCCGCAAATGCCGCGATCGCAAAAAGACGCCGGATCGCCACCATCAGTAGTCGAGCGGCAGTGTGACGCGCCGCCCGTCGCGCGCCGAGATGTAGATCGCGACCAGCAACTCGAGCGAGCGCAGTCCCTCGCGACCGTCGGTCTCTGCCTCCGCCTTGCCGCGCAGGGTGTGGATCACGTTCTCGTAGTAAAGCGGGTGCCCGAAGCCATAGACCGAGGTCGTGTGGTAGCTCGCCTCGCGAACTTTCTCGTCCTCGGGCCGCTTGTCGGCGAACTCCCAGTGCTGGATCTCGTTGACGGCCAAGCCGCCGATGCGCACGGTGCCCTTCTCGCCGATGACAGTGATCGAGCCTTCGAGGTTCTTGGGGTAAGTCAGCATGGTCACACTCATGCTGCCGAGCGCGCCGGAGCGCCAGCGCAGCGCGAGCGCTCCGGTGTCCTCGACCTCGATGTCGCGCTCGAGCGTGGCGGTGTAGGCCTGCACGCTCTCCACCGGGCCGATCATCCAGTCGAGGAGGTCCACGTAGTGGCTCGCCTGGTTCATGAAGGCGCCACCGTCGAACTCCCAGGTGCCGCGCCACGCCGCCGCGTCGTAGTACTCCTGCGGGCGGTTCCAGAACACGTTGATCGAGGCCATGTAGATGCGGCCGAAGCGCTTGTCGTCGATGGCGCGCTTCAGGAGCTGGAGCGTCGCGTTGCGGCGGTTCTGCTTCACCACGAAGAGGCGCACTTTCGCCGCGTCGCAGGCGGCCACCATGCGCTTGCCGTCCTGCCAGCGCGTGGCCATCGGCTTCTCGGTGATGACGTGCTTGCCCGCCTTGGCGGCGAGCACCGTCTGCTCGGCGTGCAAGCCGCTCGGCGTCGCGAGCACGACGACGTCGGCGGCGGACTTCTCGAGCAGGTCTTCGTACTGCGAGAAGGCCTCGCTGCGCGTCGCCGCCTGCGCCGCCTCGAGCGCGGTCTCGTCGACGTCGCACACCGCGACGACTTCGGCTTCCTTGCCGTGCTTCTTCAGCGACTCGATGTGGTTCTTGGAGATCCTGCCGCAGCCAACGAGCGCGAAGCGGATGCGCCGGCCCGTGATCGGTTGAAAGCGCTGCATGCTCAGGCCTTCACCACGTTCGGCGCAGGTTCCAGGTAGACGCCGCGGGTGTCGACGATGAGCCGCGCGTGCTTCTGCACCAGCGAATAATCGAAGGCGTCATGATTGGTCGCAAGAAGGACGACGTCGTAGCTGGCGAGCGTTTCGGCGCTCAAGGGCACGCTGCGTAGGTCGAACCGGTGCTCGCGCAGGGGCGGAAAGACGGGCACGTGCGGGTCGGAGTATTCCACGAGCGCGCCGCGCTCGACGAGAAGCTCCATCAGGCGCACCGCCGGCGACTCGCGCATGTCGTCGACGTTCTTCTTGTAGGCGATGCCGAGGACCAGGCAGCGGCTGCCTTTGATCGGCCGGCCGCGATCGTTCAGCGCCTGCATGACCTTGTTGATCACCCACTCCGGCATGGCGTGGTTGATCTCGCCCGCGAGCTCGATGAAGCGGGTGTGAACGCCGTAGGCACGCGCCTTCCACGTCAGGTAGAACGGGTCGATGGGGATGCAATGCCCCCCGAGCCCCGGACCCGGCCAGTACGCCACGAAGCCGAAAGGCTTGGTCGCGGCGGCGCGGATGACCTCGTGCACGTCGATCCCCATGCGGTCGCAGATGATCTTCATCTCGTTCACCAGGCCGATGTTGACGGCGCGATGGACGTTCTCCAGGAGCTTGGCCATCTCGGCGACGCGCGTGGAGCTCACCGGGACCACCTTACCGATCACCTGGCCGTACAGCGCGAGGCCGGCTTCCAGGCAGGCCGGGGTCGTGCCGCCGCAAAGCTTCGGAATGGTGCTCGTCGCGTACTGGGGATTGCCCGGATCCTCCCTTTCGGGAGAGAAGCAGAGAAACACCTCCTTGCCGATCCGGAATCCGCGGCCCTCGATGCGGGGCCTGAGCTCCTCTTCCGTGGTTCCGGGATAAGTCGTGCTCTCCAGCGATACGATCTGGCCGGCGCGCAGATGCGGCAACAGCGACTCGATGGTCCCGAGCACGTAGCTCAGGTCGGGCTCCCGGTACCGGTTGAGCGGCGTCGGCACGCAGATGATCAACGCATCGCAATCTTTGGCACGGGCGTAGTCGGAGGACGCCTCGAAGCGATTCTCGCGGCGCGCACGAGCGATGGAGCTGGCGGAGATGTGCTCAATGTAGCTCTTACCGGAATTGAGGGAATCGACCTTCGCGGCGTCGATGTCGAATCCCAGGACCGGATAGCCAACCTCGGAGTAGCGCAGCGCGAGCGGAAGCCCAACGTACCCAAGCCCCACGATCCCGATTGGGGCCGATCGGTCCTCCAACCTGCGCAGCAGTCCTTCCTTGATGAGAGGTGTATCTTGTAGCTTCATCCCCGAGCCTTCGAAGGGCGTCGATTTTGGCAGAAAAGCCCCGCTTCACCAATTCCGTAACCTCCACACATGATGCTTGACGCGGCGCGGGTTGCAGTGCTGCTTACCGCCCTCTCGCTGCCGTTCTCCACGGCGGGAACCAACGTTTTCATGCTTGCGGCCGTGCTGTTCTGGGCTCTGTCGGCGCAGTGGCGCCTGACGGCACGCTCGATCAGCCGCGAGCCGGCGGCCTGGCTCGGCTGCCTTCTCTTCGGGATGCTGCTGCTGGGCACGACGTGGTCACTGGGCACGCGCGCGGAGGCTTTCGACACCGCGCTGAAGTACCGTGAGCTATTCCTCTTCGGCATCGTCATGTCGCTCTTCACGGAGGAACGGTGGCGGCACCGCCTGCTCTGGATACTATTCGGCGCGGCGGTGGTCCTGCTCGGTGCGTCGTACGCCATTCACTTCGGGCTGATCGAGACGGCGCAGACCTACCAGCGGGCGTTGCAGGGCGCGGTCGTGCTCAAAAGCTCGATCACGCACTCGTTCATCATGGCGCTGCTCTCCTTTGCCGCCCTCGTCGTCGCATCGAGGCTGCAAGGCTGGGGTCGCTGGCTGGTCCTGCTGGTCGCGTTGCTGGCCGCGGCGAATGTGCTGATCGCCATCAAGGGCCGCACCGGCTACATCATTCTTGCCGTTCTGCTCCTATGGCTTGCGGCGCGCCGCTGGTCCGCGAGGGGCATGGTCGCCGGGATGCTGGCGGCGGGCATCGCGGTGGTGGCTGCTTATCAGTTCTCCCCGACCTTCCAGGCGCGTATCGATAGCACGGGCGGCGAGGCGCAAGCACGCGGCGGCGATCCGGCCTACAACTCCATTGCGCAAAGAGTCCACTACTGGAAGCGGTCGCTGGAGATGGCGTCGGCTCACCCGATGGCCGGGATTGGCACCGGCGGGTGGGCCGAGGCGTTCCGTGCCTCAGCGGCGGGTGATCACCCATTCTTCCGGGACCGCATCCACAAGCACCCGCACAACGAGTACCTCTTCCTGGCTGCTCAGCTCGGCATTGGGGGTCTGATTCTGTTCATTGCCATGTTCGCGGCCGCCTTCGTCACGGGAGGCACCCGGCCGGAGCCCGAAAGGACGCTGGCCCGCGGCGTCGTGATTGCCTTCGCCGTCGGGTGTCTGTTCAACGACTTTCTTCTCGATTCGACCGAAGGACACCTCTGGGCCGTGCTCGGCGGCGCGTTGTTCGGGGCGGCACGGCAGCACTCGAGCAGGCTTGCGCCCGCTCACGCGCGCGCCAGCGCAAGCGGACTCTAGGCATGCCGCCGCGCCCGCTGCTCGCGATCGGCGCGCCGCGCAGCGGCTTCACCCTGCTGACCAGCGTGCTCGTCGAGGTGCGCGCGGCGACCGGCGCGAGGCCGACGCGCCGCCAGCGCGTGCTGCGAGCCATGGAGGCGACGCTCGGGCGCATGGTGGCCGATCGCATCGAGGCGGCCTTCCGCGAGGCGGGCCTCGGCGAGCGGCTGCTCTACAACGACAACTTCAAGCGCCTTTCGGGCGGCCCGCGCTGGCTCGAGCCTGCGCGCGGCGTGGTGTTCCGCAAGTACTTCGGCGTCGCGGGCCTCGGCGACTTCACCGTGCTGACCCGCCACCCCGTGGGGCTCCTCGAGGCGGACGAAGTCGTTCATTCGCACTCCGGAGCGGCGGCCTGGCCAAGCCTCCATCCCTTCACGGGCCACCTGCGCTTCGCCTCTGTCCGCAACCCTTTCGGCGTGCTCAACTCCGCGGTGTTCTCCCTCAACGCGCTCACGAGCGAATATTTGCAGCGCGCCTATCCGCCCGGCAACGACGCCGAGCCCTTGCGTCAACGGCTCGCGGTGTACAAGCTCACCGATCGGCGCTTCTTCGCCAGCCTCGCCGCGCACCTCGCCCGCGAGCTCGAGGCGTACTTGCCGCACCGTGGCAGGTATACCGAGATGCGCTGGGAGGACCTGATCCTCCATCCCGCGGCCAGCATCCGGCGCCTGGGCGAGGCGGCCGAGTCGCCGGTGTCCGAGGCGCAGGCCAAGCGGATCTGGCGGCGCATCGGCCATCGCAACCTCACCGGCGCCCACCGGCACAACTTCCGCGAGGGGCACGGCCGGGTGGGGGACTGGAAGCGCTGGCTGGTCGACGAGCACCTGGAGATGGCCCGGGCGACGGGGCTTGCACCCTTGATGCGCGAGCTGGGATACGATCCCGGCGAGCGGATCGATCCGGCCTCGCACACGCCGTTCCAGCGCACGGTGGCCGCCGCGCTCGCGGCCGGGCAGGCGATCGACGAGACCGCCGACCGTGACCTCTTCACCTTCGCCTTCAACAAGACCAACATCGACTTCTCCCAGTTTGGCTTCCGCATCGGCGAGTGGCGGGCACACACGCGGGTCGAGCGCTCCTGCTTCCGGGACGAGGCCCTCGAGCGGCGCGTATGGGACGCGGCCGAGGCGGCCTGCGCGGCGATGAACGCCTTCCTCGACGAGTTCCTCGCCCTCGACTTCGACCGTGACGACGTGCGCCCGGTATTGGAGCGTCACGAGAAATCGCTTGCCACGGCTCGGTTCGCGCAAGGACGCGAGGCGATTCTTGCCGCGCTCTCGGAGCCCCGGCGCTCCATCCTCGGCTGGCTGCGGCGGTGAAGCGCTTCATCCTCAAGGCGAGGGGCACCGCGACCGGCCGCGAGCTGCGGCTTTCGGACGACCTCGCGCGCACGACCGGCGAGCTTCTGCGCGAGGGCCGGCCCGGGGTCGTGCTGAACGGACCGGAACGCGAGGTCGATGCCCTCGCGAGCGCCCTGCGGTCTACGCATGCCGATCTTCAACCTGCCACCGAGGCACCCGCGGGCGCGGTGCACGTCTTCGTGGAGAGAGACGACTTTTCTCACTTGCTCGATGACGAGCATGCCGCCGTGGTCGCGCCGACGGGCAAGCGGCAGCCGCTCTTCCTCATTTCCATCCCGAAGTCGGGCACGCACCTTCTCTACGAGCTTGCCCGGGCGCTCGGCTACACCGATGGCGTGGTGTGCCCGGACACACCCACGCCGGGCACCTGGTACTGCATCGAGTACTCGAACTCGCATACCCGGGCCGCGGACTTCCTCGTGGACACCACGCGCCGGGCGCCCTTCGGCAACAAGCACCATCCGTTCTTCCGCGCGCCCGCCCTCTTCATCTACCGCGACCCCCGCGACATCCTCGTCTCCGAATCCAACTGGTTCCACAAGCCCGAGAACAGCCCGCTCGCCGGCTACCTCAGCGGCCTGTCCCGGGAGGAGCGCCTGCTACGCCTGGTGGACGACCCATGGCTGCTAGGCTCCATCCGCGACCGCGTGGGGGCCTTCATCCCGTGGCTGGACTTCCCGAACGTGATTCCGCTGTCCTTCGAGGAGCTGGTGGGAGCCAGGGGCGGGGGCAGCGAGCGCGCACAGCTCGACCTCATCTGGGCGCTGCAGCTCAAGCTTCGGGCGGTCGGCCGGCCCCGGGACATCGCCGACAAGGTCTTCAATCCCCGGAGTCCTACGTTCAGCGAGGGCCGGGTCGGCGCCTGGCGCGAGCAGCTGACGCCCCGGGTAAAGGAGAAGCTGGACGGCTTGGGCACGGACTACCTCGAGGCATACGGATACGCCGACGACAGCGCCGCCGTGCCCTCGCGCGCCGCCGAGTTTCGTCGCCGGCCGCTGCGCCTGCCGGCCGAAGACTTCGCCGCCGTCCCCATTGCGGTGCAGATGGGCTACCTGCGCCACGACATCGTTCTCTACCGCGAGCGCTACCACGCGATTCCGCATGCCTTCGGCCCCGTGGATCTCGCCCGCGGAGTGCCCCTGGGCGTTGGAGCCGAGCGCACGCTCGAGGAGGCGCGCCTCGCGATCGTGCGCAACCGCCTGCGCTTCGGCTTGCTTTGGCGACCCTGGGCGCGGCTGCTCTCGAAGCTGCGGCGCTAGAGCACGCGCCTCGCCCCGCGGCGCGCGAGGAACCAGAGGAACAGCCGCAGCCGCCATGCGCCCGGCAGCTCGGGGTCGAGCAGCGTCGTGTGCAGCAGATCGCCTCTCAACGAGGAAGACCCTTCTTTCGGAGAACCTTGAATTGAAGCGAGCAGACGGCTTGCCGCCGCGCTTCGCTCGTTGCGCAGCCGAATGAAGGTGTCGTCGTCGCCGAAGCGGCTGCGCTGGCCGTAGACCGCGTCGAAGTCGCCTTTGCCGGTGCGGTAGTGCATGTGCTCGAACACCACGTCCTCCAGATACACGATGCGCGGGTGGCCGCGGCGCTCCAGGCGCTTGAAAATGTCGAGCAGGTGGTAGTCGATGAAGGCGCCGCGGTAGGCCCGGGGAAAGGGCTCGCCGAGCGTCTCGCAGGTGCGCCGCGAGAGGATCGGGAAGGCCGAGAGCTGCCTGCCCTTGAAGAGGTCGTTCGGGTAGGCGAGGTACACGCCGTCGTGCATGGCCGCGTGCAGCTCCCGGAGCTTGCGGTCCCAGCCGCGCGTCTGGATCACCACGTCGTCGTTGCCGAGGATCACGATCTCGCCGCGCGAGCGCTCGAAGCAGGCGGAGTTGTACTCGCCCATCGAGACACGCGGGCCAATGATGGTTCTTACGTCCAGTCCCTCCAGGGAGAGCGAGTGACTTTTAATGTCGTCTTCGTCCACGTAGAGCACCACCTCGACCAGCTCCGGCCGGTCGCTGCGCGCGAGCACGCTCTCGAGGAAGCGCCGGGCGAGCTCGGCGCGGCCGCGCGTCGGGACGAGGAGCGAGATGCGCACGTCGATGCCGCGCGGGCCGCGGCCGGCAATGCGGCCGCGGTAGCGTGTCACCACCTCGCGTGCCGGCCCCGAGTCGATCACGCGGCCGTAGTCCAGGCACACCGCCTCGTCGCACAGCTCCTCGATCTCCGCCAGGTCGTGCGAGACGAGCACCAGGGTGCCGCCCTTCGCTTTGAAGTCGCGCAACGCGGCGTGGCATTTGTGCTGGAAACGCGCATCGCCGACGGTGAGCACCTCGTCGATGAACAGGATGTCGGCGTGCGAATGCAGGATCACGGCGAAGCGCAGCCGCGCGATCATCCCTGCGGAGTACTTGCGCAGCGGCCGGTCGAGGCTACCCTCCATCTCGGCGAACTCCGCGATGCGGTCCATGCGGCTGCGCACCTCAGCGATCGTCATGCCGATCGCCGCGCCGTACAGGTACACGTTTTCCCGCCCGGAAAGATGACCCTGGAAGCCGGCGCCGAGCTCGAGGAGCGAGGCCGGCCGGCCGTCGATCGCGACCATGCCCCGGTCGGGCCGCGCCGCGCCCAAGAGCGCCGAAAGCAGCGTGGTCTTGCCGCTGCCGCCCGGGCCGATCACCCCGAGCGCGCGCCCGCGGGGGACCTCGAGATCGATGCCGCGCAGCGCCCAGCGGCGCGCGTGCGGCATCTCGGGCCGCGCCCGGTACGACTTCCACAGGCCCTTGCAGCGGATCGCTGCCGTCACACCACCTCGCCGACGCGCGGGGCGAACCGGCGATACAGGGCGTAGACCAGGACGCCGCACACCGCCGCGAAGGCGGCGGCGTAAGCGGCGTGCGGCGCGTCGAAGCGGCCCTCGATCAGGCTCGCACGCCAGCACTCCATGAGGGCGTGCACCGGGTTGAGCTCGAACCAGTCCGCGAGCGGCGCCGGCACGCGCGAGATCGGGTAGACCATCGGCGTGGCGAAGAAAAGCAGCACGAAGAACACGCCGATCCAGTACTCGATGTCGCGCAAATATGCGTTGGCGAGCGCCGCGCCAAGGGCGAGCGGATATACGAAGGCGAGCTGCAGGCCCACGAGGAGCGGGATCTGCCAGATCCAGTGCACGCTCGGCGGCGAATCGCCGGGGAACACGATCCACGCGAGCACGAGCGGCAGCGAGAGCAGGAAGTGAAGCATCTCCTGCACCACGTTGGAGAGCGGCAGGATGGCGTGCGCGAACCCCATTTCCTTCACGAGCGGCGCGTGCGCCACGAAGCTGCGCGTGGCGCTGACCACCGAGAGGTTGAACCACGCCCACGGAAAGATCCCCGCGACCAGGAACACCGAGTAATTGGGCATGTCGAGGTTCATGATTACCTTGAAGGCAATCCAGAATACGAACGCCACGCCGAAGGTGAGTCCGACCGCCGTCAGGTAGCCGAGCAAGCGGCCTTTGTAGCGCGCTTTGAGCTCCATGCGCGCGAGGAGGTAAAGGAACTCGAGGGTCTGCCGCGCGTTGCGCTCGATCATTGCGTCTGGTAACGCCCGATGAGCTCGCCGATGCGTCCCGCGTCGGCGACCTGTCCCATGTCCAGGCGGATGCCCTCGTCGCAGAGCGCCGCGAGTGCCTCCATGTCGTGCGAGACGATCACCAGCGTGCCATTGCGTCGCTTGAACTCCAGCAGGTGCGCGCGGCATTTTTCCTGGAAGCGTGCATCGCCCACCGCGAGCACCTCGTCGATGAGGAACACGTCGGCCGGCGCGTGCGCCATGAGCGAGAATCCGAGCCGGGTGATCATCCCGGCCGAGTACGTGCGCAGCGGCTCCTCCACCGCATCGCCGAGCTCCGAGAACTCGACGATGGCGCGAAGGCGCTCGGCGACCTCCCGGCGGCGCATGCCGAGGATCGAGCCGTAGAGAAACAGGTTGTCGCGCCCGCTGAGCTCCGGGTGGAATCCCGCGCCGAGCTCGAGCAGCGATGCCACCCGGCCGCGCAGCGACACCGAGCCCCGCTCGGGCTGCACGATGCCGAGCAGCACGGAAAGCAGCGTGGTCTTTCCCATCCCGTTCGCGCCGAGCACCCCGAACGCCTGGCCGCGCGACACCTCGAAGCTCACGTCCTGGAGCGCCCAGCGCCGCGCGTACCGGCTGGTGCGGGCGGCGCGCTGTCCCAGGAGAAGGGTCTTCAACCCGATGCGCCGGCTCGCGTAGGACTTCCACACCCCGCGGCATTCCAGCGCAGCCGTCAAAGGAGCTCCCCGATGCCCGGCGCCAGGCGCCGATAGACGAGCCAGGCGACCATGGCGAGGGCCGCGGCCCAGCCTGCGGCGTAGGCAAGCGTTGCGCCGTCGAGGCTTCCGGCCAGAAAGGCGCCGCGCCAACTGTCCATCAGGGCGTGCAGCGGATTGAGCTCGAACCATCCGCGCAGCTCCTCAGGCACCATCGTGATCGGGTAGACCATCGGCGTCACGAAGAAAAGCATGGCGAAGCCCAGCCCGACCAGATGCTCGATGTCGTGCACATAGACGTTGCTCGTCGCGAGCGCCAGGGCGATCGCATAGGCGAAGGCGAACTGCAGCAAGAGGAGAACCGGTAGCTGCCAGAGCCAGGAGGCGCGCAGCTCGAACCCGCCCGCAAACACGAGGAACGCCATGATCACCGGCAGGGCAAAAACGAAGTGCACCATCTCCTGCACCACGTTGGACATCGGCAGGATGGCGCGCGGAATGCGCACCTTTTTGACGAGCGAGGCGTTGTTCTGGTAGCTGCGCGTGGCGTGGGTCACGCCCATCGAAAGCCAGAACCACGGGAAAATCCCGGTGAGGAGAAACAGCGAATAGTTCTCCATCTCCACACGCATGATGTACTTGAAGGCCACCCAGTACACGAAGGCAAAGGCCAGAGGATTGGCAAGCGCCCAGACGTACCCGAGCACGCTGCTCTTGTAGCGCACCTTGAGGTCCTTGCGGACCAGAAGGTAGAGCAGCTCGAGCGATTGAACGGCCATCTACACGACCACCAGGCGCTCGTCGGTGAGGCGCGAACCGAGCATGGCGGTGCAGCGCCAGAAGAGCTGGCGGGTCACCACGACGTTGCTGTGGTTGCCCTTCAGGATCTCGACGACCTGCTCCGCGTTGCGCACATGCACAAGCGTGGCACGGCGCGCGATGCCGAGCGCCTTAAGCATGCGCAGGAAGAAGATGGTGCGGGGGCTGTCGGCGACGACGGTGACGGCCTCCGGGAGAAAGCACAGGTTCTGCGCCAGGTCGCCGAGCGCGTCGCCGATCTGCCCGCTCTCGGAGACGAACTGCCTGACGCGGGCCCCAGGCGGCACGCCCGGGCCCGCGGCGGCAGTGCCACGCGCGGCGAAGCGCCGGAGCGCGCGCCCCGCGCGGCGCCCGAGATGCCCCACGGCCAGCCAGGCCGGCACGAAGAGCCTCGCAAGCCGCAGCCCGAGGGCGGCTTTCGCCGGCGTGGCCGCGTCGACCGCGGCGCGCAGCGCCGGCAGATCGTTCCCCTCCACGCACTTCGTATACCGACCGCCCCGTCCGCGGTGCGGGTCGAGGGCGAGGTGCGCATAGTAGCCATGCGCATCGCGATACACGAGGAAGCCCCGGTAGGTGTCCACATGCAGATCGCGCGAGTCGACGCGCCGCTCGAGCGACCCGCTGTCGGCATGGCTCTTCAGCCATTCCGTGCGGCTTTCGGTACGGATGAGGGACTCGAGAAGTTCCTCGTCGCTTCCTTCCCTCAGCTTGCGGATGGCCGCGTTCTCGAGCAGCGGCGCGATGCGCCCGGAAGCGAGCGCGGCCAGCGAGGTGGTGGAAACATGGCGCCCGTCATGCGGGCCGAGGTAGTTGTCCACGCCGGCCTGGCCCGGGTGCCACGTGTGGTACATGAACTCCGACTGGTGCCAGTGCTCGCGCCGCCCGCTGTTCACCAGGCGCCAGGTCATGTCGTAGGGGCCGCAGATGTGGCCGAGGAAGTCCACGTGCTCGTCGGCGCCGCCGATACCGATCAGGGCCTCGCGCCGCGCGCACATGCAGGCGCCGTAGTTGCGGCTGTGGATCGGGTCCGCGGCGTCGAGGATGCCCGCGGGCTTGCCGCCGGCGTTGTTGATGCAGCCCTCGCCCTGCACCTCCCCGAAGCTCGGATAGGCGAAGGGATAGAGGTCGCGCCGGTTATTGCGGAACTGGTCGAGGTGCAGCACGAGCTCGGGCTCGCGCGCGAAGGACTCCATGATCGAGCGGATGAAAGTCGGCTTCACCATCGCGTCTGAGTCGCAGATGACGCAGATTTCTCCGCGAGCGAGCACGATGCCGGCGTTGTACATGAGGTGCTTGTGGTAGTAACACTCCTCGGGCATCTCCAGCAGCAGCCAGGTGTCGACCTCCGCTTCGAACTTGCGGATCGCCGCCGACTCGGTCGAGTAGTACTCGACGACGATTACCTCGAAAAGCTCGCGCGGCACGTCCTGCCGCGCGAGATAGTGCAGGAGATGGAAGCTCTCCCGCACGCT
>DASRKB010000162.1:0-2429 GCA_035649175.1 Burkholderiales bacterium
GTGATCAGCAGATGCTGGCTCAGGCTCGGGATCGGGCTGATGGGCAAGCCCATGACGCTTCGGCTGCTCGCGGCCGGCCAAGAGGTGGCGGTGTGGAACCGAAGCCGCCAGAAGCTGGAGGCGGTGGTCGAGAAGGGCGCGCGCGCGGTCGAGTCGCCCGCTTCAGTCGCGCGCGCCGCGGACGTCGTCATGATGTGCGTCACCGATCAGAAAGCTGCTGAGCAAGTCCTTTTCGGCCCGGAGGGGGTGGTTCACGGCTCCAGACCCCAAACCCTCGTCGTCGATTTCTCGAGCATTGCGCCGGCCTCGGCGCGCGAGTTCGCGCGGCGCCTCGAAGCGAAGGGCATGGGGCTCATCGATGCGCCGGTCTCCGGCGGCGTCGCCGGCGCGGAAAAGGGCACGCTCGCGATCATGGCGGGCGGCAGGGCGGAGCACATCGAGCGCGTGCGGCCGGTGGTGATGCACCTCGCGTCGCGCTTCACGCGCATGGGCGACACGGGGGCGGGGCAGGTGACGAAGCTCTGCAACCAGGCGATCGTCGGCTCGCTGCTCGCCGTGATCGCCGAGGCCATGCGCCTCGCGGAAGCCGCGGGCGTCGACTCGAAGATGCTGCCCGAGGCGCTGAAGGGCGGCTTCGCCGACTCGCTGCCACTACAGATCTTCGGCGCGCGCATGGCGGCGCGGCAGTTCGACCCGCCGCTTGCGGCCTCGGCGACGATGCTGAAGGACCTGGAGAACGCCGCTGCGGTGGCGCGAGAGGCGGGCGTGTGGATGCCCGTGGTCGAGCGCGCGATCGAGCTCTATCGCCGGATCGACCCGGCGAGGGAGCCCACGGTCATGGTGGAGATGCGCCGCGCCCAGTAGGCGAAGGTGGCCTGCACGATCGCCGGCTGCAGCAGGAACGCGCATGCCTCTTCGGCAAGGTGCGGCTCGACTTCGCGATAGCCGCCCGCGGCCATCGCGGCGAGTTGCATGCGCGCGGCGCGCTCGAAGAACACTGCGAGATAGGCGGCTTCCGCGATGTTTGCGCCGGCGGCGAGCAGGCCGTGGTTGGCGAGGAGGATGGTCTTCGCCTCGCCGAGCGCCGCGGAGATGATGCGTCCTTCGTCGTCGGCCACCGGCACGCCAGGCCAGTCGGAGAGGTGCGCGGTGCCGTGGAGCATCGCGCTGTCCATGTGAATGGTTCTCAAACCGGAAGACGTGCAAGAAAGGGCAGATGCGCTCGGCGCATGCGTGTGCACGATCGCCTGCACGTCGGGGCGCTTGCGGTAGATCCAAAGGTGGAAGCGCACCCCGGGGTTAGGCCGCACGGAGCCCTCGAGCGGCCGCAGGTCCTCGTCGACCAGCAGCATGCGCTCGGGCGCCGCCTCGTCGAAGCCTACGCCGAAAGGCAGCGTCCACCACGTGCCCGGATTCTTGCCCCGCGCCGTCACCTGCCCGGCGAGGCCAGACTCGTGCCCTTCGGCCGCGAGGATGCGGCACGCGGCGGCGAGGCTCTGGGGCACGTCCCAGACGGGCAGGGCGACGTCCTCGGCCATCTCGCGCGACACGCGCTCGAGGAAGTAATCCTTATCGCGCATTTCATCCTTCATCTGACCAGGCTCGGCAGCCACAGGGTAATGATCGGGAAGCTGATGAGGATGGCAAGGCGGATCACGTCGGCGGCCATGAAGGGGAGCACCCCGCGGAACACGGTGCCCGTGCTGACCTGCGGCAGCAGGGTCTTCAGCACGAAGAGGTTCATGCCGACCGGGGGGCTGATGAGGCCGATCTCGACCACCGTGACCACCAGGATGCCGAACCACACCGGGTCGAAGCCGAGGCTCACCACCAGCGGGAAGAACACCGGCAGGGTGAGCAGGATCATCGAGAGCTCCTCCATCGCCGTTCCCAGGATCACGTAGATGGAGCAGATCGCGAACACCACCATGACGGGATGCACCTCGAAGCGCGTCACGAAGTCCTTGAGGTCGCCGGGCATGGTGGTGATGTTGACGAAGTCGGCGAAGATGAGCGCGCCGATCAGGATCATGAAGAGCATCGCCGTGGTGCGACCGCTCTCCACGAGCGCGGCGTAGAGCGACTGCCAGGTCAGCGCGCCGCGCCACAGGGCGAAAGCCATCGCGCCGAAGGCGCCCATGCCGGCGCCCTCCGTCGCCGTGAACATGCCGGCGTAGATGCCGCCGATGACGAAGATGAAGAGCAGGACCACCGCCCACACGCCCCTGAGGCTCTGCGCGCGCTCGCGCCAGCTCGAGCGCTCCCCCGGCGGGCCGGCTGCCGGGTCGCGCCAGGTCACCCAGCGCACCGCCAGGCAGAGCAGCGTCGCGGCGAGGATGCCGGGCAGCACGCCCCCGGCGAAGAGCAGCCCGATGTTGGTCTCGGTGAAGACGCCGTAGATCACGAGGATGGTAGAGGGCGGGATGAGG
>DASRKB010000163.1:0-5622 GCA_035649175.1 Burkholderiales bacterium
CTCCCGGTGGGCGCGGAGGAGCTCCAGCGCTGCCACCCGGTGTACGAAGAGCTGCCGGGCTGGATGGAAAGCACCGTCGGTATCCGCGCCTACGAGAAACTGCCTGCCCGCGCGCGGGCCTACCTGAAGCGCATCGAGGAGCTCGCCCGCATTCCGGTCGACCTCATCTCCACCGGGCCGGACCGGGAAGAGACCATCGTGCGGCGGCATCCTTTCGACCACTCCTGAGCCCGACGCCGCCGAGTTCATCTATGGTCTCATTGAAACCGCGATGCGCTCATACGTTGAGCAGGTCTGGGGTCACTTCAGCGAAGACCGCGACCGGAAGCACATCACGGACCGCTTAACAGGAGTCTGGGACTAGACTGACCAGTCTAGTCTAGAATCCGGGGTCTCGATGACCCCGTCGCCCGCCCCCAACCGCGAGCGCGTGCTGCGCGCCGCCACCAGCGCCTTCCTCGCGCGCGGCTACCGCTCGAGCGTGGACGAGATCGCGCGGCGTGCCGGGGTGGCGAAGCAGACGGTCTACCACCATTTCCCGAGCAAGGACCTGCTCTTCAAGGACGTGGCGCGCGAGTTGGCGCGGCGCATCCTGATCGAGCTGGAGGAGAGCCCGAGCGACCTGCGTGCCGGGCTCGTCGCCTTCGGCGAGGCCTACCGCAGCCGCGCGCTCGGCGCCGCGGGCATCGCCACCTTCCGCACGCTCGTGCCCGAGATCCCGCGCTTCAAGGCGCTCGCGCGCTCGATGTACGAGGCGAGCGCGGGCGAGATGGTGCGACGCCTCGCCGCGGTGCTCGAGCGCGAGATGCGCGCCGGCGGCCTGCGCCGCGACGATCCGAAGTTCGCCGCTGAGCTACTGCTCGGCATGCTCGTGGGCCACGACCGCATCAAGCGGCTGTTCGGCGTCGCCCCGGCCAGGACGCCGGGGCGCACGGAGGCCATCGTCGACTGCTTTCTGAGGGCGTTCGCAAAATGACCCTGTTGATCCGCTTGCTCATTACATCGATGGCGCTGGCCGTGTCGGCATGCGGCCAGGGTGACGCGCAGGAGAGGAAGGCCGCGGCCGGCAAGAGCGCGCCTGGGAAAGGCGGGGCGCCGGCCGGTCCGGTGACCGTCGCCGCGATCGAGGTGGCGCCGCGCGAGGTGCCGGTGACCTTTGACGCGGTGGGCCGCGCCGAGGGCTCGCGCGATGTGCAGGTGCGCGCCCGCGTCGCGGGCATTCTGGAAAGGCAGATGTTCGTCGAAGGCGACCGCGTGAAGGCCGGGCAGCCGCTCTTCCGCATCGAGCGCGCGCCCTTCGAGATCGAGCTCGCGCAGGCGCGCGCCGTGCTCGCGCAGGAGCGCTCGCGGCGCGAGCAGGCGGCGCAGGAGGTGGAGCGCCTGAAGGGCCTCACCGACCGGCGCGCCATCAGCCAGAAGGAGGCGGACCTCGCCGGCTTCGCGCTGCGCCAGTCGAGCGCCGCGGTGCAGCTCGCCGAGGCGCGGCTGCGCCAGGCCGAGCTCAACCTCTCCTACACCACGGTCACCGCCCCGATCGGCGGCGTGACCGGCCGCGCGCTGCAGTCGGTGGGCACGCTCGTGCAGCCGGCGAACGAGTCGGCGCTCCTCACCACCATCACCCGCGGCGACCCGATCTGGGTGCGCTTTTCGCTGTCCGAGGCGGAGTACGCCCGGCTTCGCAGCACCGATGCCAAAACCATTGACGTGAAAGTCGAGCTGGCGGACGGCAGGACCTACGGCGCGGAGGGCAAGCTCAACTTCGCCGGCTCGACCGTAGACGGCGCGACCGGGACGGTGCAGATGCGCGCGGAGCTCCCCAACCCCAAAGGCGAGCTGCTGCCGGGTCAGTACCTGCGTGTGCGCGTCATCGCCGGCACCGAGCAGGCGTTCGTGGTTCCGCAGACCGCGATGATGCAGAACGACACCGGGCGCTTCGTGTGGGTGGCGGGCGCCGACGGCAAGGCGGCGCCGCGCAACGTGCGGGCCGGCAAGTGGCTCGGCGACGGCTGGGTGGTGCACGAGGGGCTTGCGGCCGGCGACACGGTGATCGTGGACAACCTCGCGCGGCTGCGGCCAGGTACGCCGGTGCAGGTGAAGACGCCGGGCTGATGTTTCGGTTCTCGACCTGATGTCCAGATTCTTCATCCATCGGCCGGTGTTCGCGGGCGTGATCGCCATCGTGATCGTGCTCGCGGGCCTGGTCGCCTCGCAGATCCTGCCGGTCTCGCAATACCCGGAGATCGCGCCGCCGACGGTGCTGATCACCACGAACTACCCCGGCGCGAGCGCCGAGACCGTGTCGCGCACGGTCGCCGCGCCGGTCGAGGAGCAGCTCTCCGGCGTGGAGCGGCTCTCGTACTTCAGTTCGACTTCCTCCTCCAACGGCAACCTGCAGGTCACCGCGACCTTCGAGCCTGGCACCAACGTCGACCAGGCGATCTTCGAGGTCAACAACCGCGTGCAGCGTGCGCTGCCGCGCCTGCCCGACGAGGTGCGCCGCAACGGCGTGATCGTGCAGAAGCGCTCCTTCGACATCCTGCTCGCGGTGACGCTCATATCGCCGGGGAACCAGCGCGATACGCTATTCCTGTCGAACTACGCCTCGATCAACCTGGTCGACGAGCTCAAACGCCTTCCCGGCGTCGCGGACGTCACCATTTTCGGCGCACGCGACTACTCCATGCGCGTGTGGATCAACCCCGAGAAGATGGCGCGCCTGGGCCTGACCACGGCGGACGTCGCGGCCGCGCTGCGCGCGCAGAACGCGCAGTACGCCGCCGGGCGCATCGGCAACGAGCCCGCGCCGCCGGGGCAGAGCATCGTCTACACGGTGACGGCGCAGGGGCGGCTGGTCGAGCCCGAGCAGTTCGGCGAGATCGTGGTGCGTGCAGGCGCGAGCGGCATGGGGATCCTGCGCCTGAAGGACGTCGCGCGCGTCGAGCTGGGCGCGCTCAACTACGATGCCTCCAACACGCTCGACGGCGAGCCGACCATCGGCATGGGCGTCTACCTGCAGCCCGGCGCCAATGCGCTCGAGGTCGCCGACCTGGTGCGGGCGAGGATGCGCGAGCTGCGCCCGGGCTTCCCGACCGGGATCGACTACGCGATTCCGTTCGACACCACGCGCTTCGTCAACGCCTCCATCCGCGAGGTCACCAAGACCATGTTCGAGGCGGCGCTGCTCGTGCTCGGCGTGGTGTTCCTGTTCCTGCAGAGCTGGCGTGCGACGCTGATCCCGATGATCGCCGTGCCGGTGTCGCTGATCGGCGCCTTTGCCGGTCTGTGGCTCGCCGGCTTCTCCATCAACACGCTCACGCTCTTCGCCATGGTGCTTGCCATCGGCATCGTGGTCGACGACGCCATCGTGGTCCTCGAGAACGTCGAGCGTCTGATCCGCGAGGAGAAGATGCGGCCGTTCGAGGCGGCGCTCGAGGCGATGAACGAGGTCTCGGGCGCGGTGGTGGCGATCGTGCTGGTGCTGTGCGCGGTGTTCATCCCGGTCGCGTTCCTCGGCGGCATCGCCGGGGCGCTTTACCGCCAGTTCGCTGTTACGCTCAGCATTGCCGTGGTGATCTCGGGCTTCATTGCGCTCACGCTCACCCCGGCGCTGTGCGCGCTGCTGATGAAGCCGGCGCACCACGAGTCGCGGCTCTTCCGGCCGTTCAACGCCGGCTTCGCGTGGACCACGCGGCGCTTCCTCGACGGCGTGGCCTTCATGCTCGCGCACCGCTGGATCGCGCTCGGGCTTTTCGCGCTCATCGTCACGGTGTGCGTGCTGCTCTTCCTCCGGGTGCCGTCGAGCTTCGTGCCGGCGGAGGACCAGGGCTACGTTTTTGGCCACGTGCAGCTGCCCGACGGCGCCACCCTCGAGCGCACGCGGCGCATGTCGGCGGAGCTGAGCAAGATCGCCCGGGCCGAGCCGGGCGTGCGCCACGTGTTCGCCATCAACGGCTTCGACCTGCTGGGCGGCGGCAACAAGACCAACACCGCCACCATGTTTATCCCGCTCAAGGACTGGTCGGAGCGTCCCGAGGCGCCCGCGCCGGCGGTCGCGCGCCAGATCCTCGTGAAGGGCGCGGCACTGCGCGAGGGCACGGTGCTCGCATTCAACCCGGCGGCAATCCGCGGGCTCGGAACCGCCGGCGGCTTCGAGTTCTACGTGCAGGCGCGCGCGAACGCAGACCCGCAGCGCCTCCACGAGGCGACGCAGGCCTTCGTCGAGGTGTTGCGCAAAGACCCGCAGCTCGCGGGCGTGAACAGCTTTTTCCGCCCCACCGTCCCGCAGTTGCGCGTCGAGGTCGACCGGGAGAAGGCGCTCGCGCTCGGCGTCCCGGTGCAGGACGTGTTCGAGGCGCTGCAGAGCACCATGGGCACGCTCTACGTGAACGACTTCAACAAGTTCGGCCGCACCTACCGGGTGCAGATGCAGGCCGACGCGCCCTTCCGCGCCCAGCCCGACGACCTCGGGGCGGTGTTCGTGCGCTCGGCGAGCTCGCGCGAGATGGTGCCGCTCAAATCCGTGATTAGCACCTCGAGCACGGTCGGCCCGGAGCAGCTCGACCGCTTCAACGGCTTCGTCTCCGCGCGAGTGCTGGGCAGCGGCGCCCCGGGCGTCTCCTCGGGCGAGGCGATCGAGGCGGTCGAGCGGGCGGCGCGCGCCTCGCTGCCCGAAGGCTACGAGATCGCCTGGTCGGGCCAGGCCTTCCAGGAGAAGCGCACCGGCCGCCAGTCCGCCCTCGCCTTCACCCTCGCCATCCTGATGGTGTTCCTGATCCTGGCCGCGCTCTACGAGCGCTGGCTGCTGCCGATCTCGGTGGTGCTCGCGGTGCCCTTCGCCGTCCTCGGCGCGCTAGGCTTCGTCGCGCTGCGGGGACTCGAGAACGACATCTACTTCCAGATCGGCCTGGTGGTGCTGATCGGCCTCGCCGCCAAGAACGCCATCCTGATCGTCGAGTTCGCGCAGCAGGGCTTCCTCGAGGGCAAGGGCGCGGTGGAGGCCGCGGTGCAAGCCGCACGGCTGCGCTTCCGTCCGATCGTCATGACCTCGCTCGCCTTCGTGCTCGGCGTCATGCCGCTTATGATCGCCTCCGGTGCCGGGGCGGGCGCGCGCCGCTCCATGGGCACCGGCGTGGTGGGCGGCATGCTCGCGGCGACCTTCATCGCGACACTCTTCATCCCGCTGTTCTTCGCGCTCTTTGCGCGCCGGCGCAAGCGGCGCGAGGCCGCCCCTGCCGTCCAGGAGGCGGCCGCGGAATGAGGCGCCTCGCCCTCGTCGGCCTCGTCGCGGGCTGCGCCTCGCTTGCCCCGGAGTACGAGCAACCCGAGACGGGCCTGCCTGCGTCCTACCCCGGCGAAACGGCAGGGCAGCTCGAGACCATCCCCGCCGACTGGTGGAAGCTCTACAACGACCCCGGGTTGAACGAACTGGTAGCCTCCGCCCAGGAGCGCAACGCCGACATCTGGCTCGCTGCGGCGCGGGTCCGGGAGGCGCTCGCCATCGCCCGCGAGGCGGGCGCGGCGCGCACTCCCGAGGTCATCCTCGTCGCGAGCGGGACCCGCTCCCGCGTGAGCGGCGAGGTCGTCCCGGCGCCGGCGCCCGGCGTGCCGCTCGAGCGCGAGCTC
>DASRKB010000164.1:0-3953 GCA_035649175.1 Burkholderiales bacterium
GCGTGCTCGTTACGCTTTACCTCGCCGGCCGCCTGCAACGAAAGGACGAGCTGCGCGCGACGGCCGCCACCGCGATCCTGGTGAATTCGGTGACACGGGTCATTCTGTTCGCGGCCACGGGGCTTCTCACGGGCGACGTGCTCCTCTCCGGCCTGCTGCTCCTGCCCAGCGTCGCGGTCGGCCTTTTCGTCGGCCAGCGGCTGCACGTTCTGGTGGACGCCGGCAGCGTGCGCCGCGCGGTGTACGTCGTCCTCCTCCTCGCCGGCGTTTCCCTGCTCGTGCGCTATCTTCCCTCTCCATGAAACGGCCCGATCTCGGAAATCGCCTGCTCGCGATCATGGTTGCCGGCGGCGTCTCGATCCTGGTCGTGTACTTCGCCGTCATACAGCCCGCGCTGCCCTTGGCCTGGCGCACGCCGGGCAGCCCTGAGCTTTATCTGACCGGCGTGGCTGGCGCGGCGCTGCTCCTCGTCTCCATGGGCTTCGTGCTCGCGAAGCGCACTGGCCGCGGCGGCTCGGCGCCCGCCTGGTTCGTCGCGCACGTCGTGGGCGGAACCGCGGGCGCGGTGCTCGTCGCCGTGCATTCTGCCGGCTTCCTGCGCCGGCCGCCGGCGCTGCTCTTCCTCGCGCTGATTGCCCTCGTCTTGCTTGGCGTCTGGGCGCGCACCCATGGCGCGTCGCGCATGGCCGCGACCTTCGCGACCAAGCGCGCGAGCTTCGCGCCGGCGGACCCCGCCAAACGACAGCAGTTCGCTCAGATCATCGCCGCCAAGCGCGCGCTCCTCGCCAGGATTGATCGTGAGGCCAACGAGGGCGTGTTTTCCATCACTCTCACCCACTGGCTGCGTTCTCCGAGGATTTCCTGGCAGTACTCCAGGCTCATGCGCGAGGAGAACCGGCTGATGGGCACGCGCGCCAGCGTGGGCTTCGAGCAGGCCTGGTGGCGCCCGCTGCACCTCGCGCTCGCGTATGTCTTCATTCTCGGCCTGCTCGTGCACGTCGTTACCGTGACGTTCCTTGCCGGCTATGTCGCCGACGGCGGGCCGATCACCTGGTGGCACCTCAAGGACTGGTAGAGCGCGCATGAGCCGCCAGGCGTTGATGATCGATCTCGAGCGCTGCATCGGCTGCAAGAGCTGCGAGGTGGCGTGCAAGCAGGAGCATGGGCTCGGGCTCGCGGAGCACCGCAATCGGGTGGTGTGGCTGGGTGACCCGGCCCGGGCGGCGCTCGACTTCCTCACCGTGACCTGCCAGCACTGCGAGCGACCGGCATGCCTGCGCGCCTGCCCGGTGCAGCCGAAGGCGATCGTGAAGGATGGGCAGACCGGCGTCGTGCGGGTGCTGGAGGATCGCTGCACCGGCTGCGGCGAGTGCGTCATCGCCTGCCCGTACGGAGCAATGGGCTACGATCCCGTCGACCATCACTCGGTGAAGTGCGACCTGTGCGCGGAGCGGCGCGCTGCCGGGGCGACGACGACCGCCTGCGCGAGCGTGTGCCCGGGGCACGCCATTACCTTCGGCGAGCGCGCCGAGCACCTCGCTTACGCGAACCGGGAAGGCCGCGCTGTGCGCGACCACGACCACTTCCTCATGGGTCCGGCGACGGTGTATCTCGACCGCCTGCCGCGCGGGACCGACGCGGTGCGCGAGCGGATCACTCCCTCGGTGATGGACGGCGCGCTGCCGCGCGCGACGCCCTTGTACCCGTACCGCGCCCCGCGCGAGGAGCGCACGCCCGACCGCGTGGTGCCCGGCGGCTGCAACATCTGCTTCAACGCCTGCTCTACCAGCTTCCACTTCGCCGGCGAGCGCCTGGTGCGGGTGACGGGCAACGAGGCCGATCCCTTCCTGAAAGGGAAGGTCTGTCCCAAGTCCCAGCTCACGGTGCAGCTCTACCGTAACGAGAAGCGCCTCACGCGGCCGCTCAAGCGCGTCGGCGCGCGGGGCGAGGGCCGCTTCGAGCCGATCTCCTGGGAGCAGGCGCTCGACGAGATCGCGGAGAAGATCAAGGCGGCGCGGGAGAAGTGGGGCGCGGAGTCGCTCGGCATCTTCGCCGGCACACGCACCGGCTCGATCACGCGAAACGGCTACATCCGCATCTTCGGCCAGATGTTCGGCACGCCGAACGTCGAGGGCACCGACCCGTTCTGCTCCGCGGCAAAGCACATCGCCTACGAGTGCACGCAGGGCGACACCCTGCCGCCCAACAGCTATACCGAGCGCGACATCGGCTCGGCGAAGCTCTACGTCTACTTCGGCGACAACCAGGCCGAGGCGCGCCCGGTGTACTTCGGCATGGTGAACGACTGGCGGGTGCGCAACCGCGCGAGGCTGATCGTCGTCGATCCGCGTTTTACCGCCACGGCGAGCAAGGCCGACCGCTGGCTGCCGGCGCGCAGCGGCACCGACATGGCGCTCGCGCTCGCCATGGCGCACCACATCCTCTCGAGTGACCTGCACGACAAGGCGTTCTGCGAGCAGCACGTGGAAGGCTGGGAGCGCTGGCGCGACTTCATTTTCGAGCGCGGCTATACGCCGGAATGGGCCGCGCCGATCGTCGGGGTTACGTCAGAGGACATCAAAGAGGTTTCTGAAGAGATTGCCGCAGCAGACGGCTGCATCATGTTCGCGAGCCGCGGCATCAACCAGCACACCAACGCGGTGCAGACCAACCGCGCGCTCATGTTCCTCGCCGCGATCACCGGCAACTGGGGTCGGCGCGGCGGCGGCTTCCTCAACCTCTCGATCACGCCGCAGCTCTCCGCCTCGGCCCCGCCGCAGCGGCGAGCGAAGGTGACCAAGCCCCTGGTGCGGCGCAGCCCCACCGGCTGGACCGAGGCGATGACGCGCGGCAAGCCCTATCCGATCAAGGCGCTCATCGCCTGCAACAATCCGATGTCGAACTGGCCGGGGCAGGCGGCGGCGCGCGAGGCTTTTCTCGCGCTCGACCTTCTGGTGCACATCGAGCTCTTCGAGAACGAAACGTCCGCCTTCGCCGACTATGTTCTGCCGGCCGCGACCGGCATCGAGAAGGGCGAGATCGGCCGCGCCAACGACGACCGCCGCATCGTGTGGATCGACAAGATGATCGAGCCGCCGGGCGAGGCGAAATCCGACGACTGGATCTGGATCGAGCTCGGCAAGCGCTTCGGCTTCGACGACGTGCTGCAGGAGAAGTACAAGGACCCGGCGCTCTTCTGGGACGAGATGTGCATCGACAGCGACCACCTGCGCGGCATCACGCAGAAGCGGCTGCACTCGGTGTCGTACCGCTGGGTGCGCTTTCCCGTCGGCTCCGAGGACGGGCCCGAGCAGGAGACGCTCTTCCTCGACCGGCGCTTTCCCACGCCGAGCGGCAAGCTCGAGTTCTTCACGAGCGCCTTGGACGACAAGTTCCGGACGCTCGGGCTCTCCGCGCTGCCGGAGTTTTACGGGGAGCGCGAGCTTCTCGTCGACGTGCCGTATGTCGAGCTCCTCGAGAACGACGAAGCCCCGGGCCTCGTCTCGCCCTTCCACAAGGCACCCACCGGCGCGTCAGCAGCACGCATCCGCCAGCCTGGCGCCGATTCACCCGGCGCCGCGCTGCGCGAGCGCGGCTTCGACCTCGAGCTCGTCACCGGCCGCCCGCCCGCGCCGCACTTCCATAGCTGGACCCATTACGCCTGGCAGGCGCAGGAGATGTGGCCCGACCTCTACGTGCAGATCCATCCCGCAACGGCGGCAAGGCGAGGCATCGCCGACGGCGCGAAGGTGAAGGTCGAGAGCGCGCACGGCGAGATCGAGGCGCTCGCCTGGCTCACCGCCGGCATCCGGGAGACGAGCGTCTTCATCCCGATCGGCTGGGGCGAGCGCCAGCCGCATCACCCATGGCGCTCGGTGAACTTCCTCACCGACAAGAGCCAGCGCGATCCGGTCTCCGACCAGACCAATCTCAAGAGCCTGCTCTGCCGTGTC
>DASRKB010000165.1:0-12291 GCA_035649175.1 Burkholderiales bacterium
GTAGCCCATGCTGGTCGGCTCCGGCTGGCCGCTGAAGAGCGCCGACTCGGGCATGGGCTGCGCCGTCTCGCGCGGAT
This sequence comes from Burkholderiales bacterium, assembly GCA_035649175.1. Taxonomy (GTDB): domain Bacteria; phylum Pseudomonadota; class Gammaproteobacteria; order Burkholderiales; family SG8-39; genus SCGC-AG-212-J23. The sequence continues at coordinate 78 of DASRKB010000165.1, forward strand.
ACATGCACGAGGAAGCGAAGAGGATCAGGCGCCTCACGCCCGCGCGGTGCGCGGCGTTGATGACGTTCAGCTCGATGGCGAGGTTCGAGGAGAGAAAGTCCGCCGGCCGGTCTCGGTTCGCTACGATGCCGCCCACCGAGCCCGCGGCGAGCAAGACATATTCTGGTTTCTGCTCTTCAAAGAAATGATCTGTTGAACGGGTGTTCGCGAGGTCGAGCTCTGCCCGCGTCCGCGTAACGATATTCGTGCAGCCCCGCGCACGAAGCAGCCGCACGAGCGCCGAGCCGATCAAGCCCGCATCGCCGGCGACGTAGATCCTAGAGTCCATTGGGCTGGTACAGCACCACGCGGCTGCCGTCGGACTCGAACTCGAAGGGCACGTGCACGAGCTTCGCCAGGCGCGAGCGCACCTTGGCCTGCGCCTCGGGCGCCGCGAAGAGCAGCAGGAAGCCCCCGCCACCCGCGCCCATCAGCTTGCCGCCGATGGCGCCCGCCGACCTCGCGGTCTCGTACAGCTCGTCCACGAGCGAGGTGGAGACCTTGTCCGACAGCGTGCGTTTATGCTGCCAGGCTTCGTTGAGGAGCTTGCCGAACTCGGCGATCGGCGTGGAGGGCGTGGCGAGGATGCGCGCCGCCTCCTCCACCATCTCGCCCATGCGCTTGAGCTGCGCCTCGCGCGCGCCGAGGTTCTCGATCGTCGACTTGGCGACCTCCGAGGCGTAGCGCGAGAGCCCGGTGAAGCACAGCATCAGGTGGCGGTGGAGCTCGGAGGTGCGCTCACGGGGCAGGATGACCGGCGCCACCTCGAACGCGCCGTCGGGCCGGAACTTCACGCGGTTGAAGCCGCCGAAGGCCGCCGACACCTGGTCCTGCGAGCCGACCGCCTCGCGGATCACCTCCTGCTCGACGTGGATCGCCTGGTTGGCGAGCTCGTCCTTGGAGACGTAGCGCCCGAGCAGCGCGTTCAACGCATGGATGAGGCCCACGGTGAACGAGGAGCTCGAGCCGAGGCCCGAGCGCGCCGGCAGGTCGCCGTCGTGGTGGATCTCGAGGCCCCGCTCCCAGCGCATCCAGTCGAGCACCGCGCGCACCGCGGGATGCTCGATCTCGCGAATCTCGCGCACGTTCTCGATCTTGGAGTAGACGATGCGGTGGCGGTGCTCGAAGAACGGCGGCAGGAAGCGCGCGGTGATGTAGCAGTACTTGTCGATGGTGGTCGAGAGCACCGCGCCGCCGTGCGTCCGGAACCACGCCGGATAGTCCGTGCCGCCGCCGAAGAAGGAGATACGGAAAGGGGTGCGGGTGATGATCACTACGCGGTGACGGCTTCCTCGAGCAGCTTGCGCTTGAGGCGGAGCTCGGTCATCTGCTTCACGTGCGACAACACGTCTTCGCCGAAGCGCCGGCGCACCAGGTCGAGGTATCCCGGGCTGGTGAAGTAACGCGTGAAGGCCTCGTCCCGGAACTTGAGCACCTCGGCGCTCGTGAGCGCGTCGGTGCGCAGCGGGTGCGTTTCATAGCTGTGCTGGGAGTAGCCGATCCACGTGGCGGGCAGCTCCCAGCCCTGCTCGAGCGCCATGGCGTAGAGCTTCGAGCCCGGGTAAGCCATCGCACAGTAGAAGTTGGCGAACTCGCAGTTCGCCTCCAGCGCGAGTTCGAGGGTCTCCTGCATCGTCTGGTGCGTGTCGTCGGGCAGCCCGAAGATGTAGTTGCCGATGACGTTGATTCCGGCGTCCTGGATCTTGCGCACCACCTTCAGGATCTCCGCCGAGCCGAAGCGGCCCTTCTCCACGCCGTCGCGCACGTGCTTGCTGCCCGACTCGATGCCCAGGGCGAGCCAGCGGAAGCCGGCGCGGGCGAGCTTCTCCAGGAACTCGTCCTTGACCGTGTCGACCCGCGCATACGCCCAGATGTTGAGGTCGTAGCCGCGCTCGATGATCCGGTCACAGATGCCCAGCACGTGCGCCTTGTTGAGCACGAACATCTCGTCGACGAACTTGATGTTGCGCACCCCGTGGCGCTCGATGAGCACCCCGATGTCGGCGATGACCGCGTCGGGCGACCACATGCGGTAGGAGGACTTGCCGAACGGCGCGTTGATGCAGCAGAAGCTGCAGCGGTAGGGGCAGCCGAGGCTGGTGTGCATCGAGGCGTACGGCTGGCGCTCGCCGATGCGCTCGAAGCAGTGCCAGTTGTGCGCGCGGTACTTCTGCATCGGCAGCAGGTCCCAGGCCACGCCCGGCATTTCGGCGTCGAGATCGTCCATGAGCGGCGCGGCCGGCGTGGACATCGCCACGTTGCCCGCCCGGTACCAGAGACTTGGCACCTCTCGGAAGCTGGACGACTTTGCCTTCAATGCAGAAAAAAGCTTGAGGATCGTCTCCGGGCCCTCCCCTGCGCAGGCGAAATCGATGGCCTCCTCTCGCAGCGTGCGCTCGGGGAGCGCCGCGGGGTGGGTGCCGGTCATGAGGATGCGGATGCCGGGATCGAGCGCCTTGAGCGCCCGGCAGGTCTCGCCAGCCGCCGGCATGTTCTGCGTGGAGGCGGAGGGCTGGAACCCGTACACCACCATCACCGCAAGCGTGGGCTTGAGCTCATGCACCGCCTGCGCGGCGGCCTTGGGATCGAGGTTCAGCGCCGGGGCGTCGACGATCTCGACCGAGACGCCCTTGCGGCGGAGGTAGGTGGCGAAGAGACCGGCGAGCGATGGCGGCTCGATCGCCGATAGATCGCGCCCGAGGTCCTGGTAGACGGCTTTCAGGCTCCCCGGGTTGACGAGAACAACGTCCACCCCCCTAGTCATTTTTCCCCAATTCTAACAGAGCCTTAGAGCCACCCGACCGTGAATTACGACCGCTCGTCCGGGGATTTGATCAATTTGCCGACGGCCTTCAAGCCGCCGCGCGCTCACCGGCGTACTGAGTGCGGTAAAGGCGGGCGTAGACGCCCTCGCGCGCCATGAGATCGGCGTGGCGGCCGGCCTCGACGATGCGGCCGCGCTCGAGGACCACGATGCGGTCGGCGCGCTCGATGGTCGAGAGCCGGTGCGCGATGACGATGGTCGTCCGCCCCCGCATGAGGGTCTCGAGCGCCGCCTGCACTTGGCGTTCGGATTCCGAGTCGAGCGCCGAGGTGGCCTCGTCGAGGATCAGCACCGGTGCGTTCTTGAGGAGCGCGCGCGCGATGGCGAGGCGCTGGCGCTGCCCGCCGGAGAGCCGCAGCCCGTTCTCGCCGATGAGAGTGTTCAGGCCCTCGGGCGTCTCGCGGATGAAGGAGAGCGCATGCGCGGCCTCCGCCGCGGCCACAACCTCCGACTCGGAAGCGCCGCCCATCCGGCCGTACGCGATGTTGGCGAAGATCGAGTCGTTGAAGAGCACCACCTCCTGGCTCACGAGCGCGATGTTGGCGCGCAGGCTATCGAGCGTTAGCGTCTGGATATCGTGGCCGTCGAGGAGGACGCGCCCCGTGGTGGGCGAGTAGAAGCGCGGCAGCAGGTTGACGAGCGTGGTCTTGCCTCCGCCCGATCCCCCCACGAGCGCGAGCGTCTCCCCGGCGCGGATGTGCAGGTCCACGTCGGCGAGCGCCGGCTCCTCTCGCGTCGGGTACGTGAAACCCACCCCCTCGAAAACCACGTCGCCGCGCGCGCGGGCCAGGGCCACGCTGCCGCAGTCTTCCTCGACCGGCGTGTCGATGATGGCAAACACGCTCTCGGCGGCCGCGAGGCCCCGCTGCAGCGGCGTGTTGATCTGCGTGAGGTGCTTGAGCGGCGCGAGCAGCATCAGCATCGCGGTGATGAACGAGGCGAATTCGCCCACCGTGGCGCGGCTCCCCACGGCGTCCTGCATGGCGATGTAGACGATGACCGCAAGCGCCATCGCGGCGAGCATGTGCGTGATCGGCGTGGTGAGCGCCTCGGCGATGCCCTGGCGCATGTTGAACCCCCGCAGCACCTGCGCGGCTCGCCGGAACCGGTCCGACTCGTACTCCTGCCCGCCGAAGACCTTCACCACCTTCTGACACTCGATGGTCTCCTGGAGCACCTGCACCAGGTCGCCGAGCGAGCGCTGCGCCTCACGCGACACGCGGCGCAGGCGCACGGCGATGCGCCGCACCGTCCAGGCAATCGGCGGGCCGACCGCGATCGCGATGAGCGTGAGCTGCCAGTTGAGGTAGAGCAGCCATGCGAGCAGCCCGATGACCGCGATCGTGTCCCGCACGATCACGGTCAGCACAATGGTCGCGGCGCCGGTCACGCCGGTGACGTCGTAGGCGACCTTCGAGAGGACAGCGCCCGAGGGGTGGTCGTCGTAGAAGCGCGTCGGGAAACGCACCAGGCGACCGAACATCTCGGCGCGCAGATCGAGCACCACCTTGTTCGCCACCCAGTTCATGAAATAGTGGGAGCTGAAGGTCAGGATGCCTCGCACCAGGAAGATCGCGACGATCGCCGCGGCGAAAATCGCCGGGGAGAACCTGCTGCTCGCCGGGGCGAAGCCGCCGTCGAGCAGCGGCTTGATGAGCGCGGGGAAGATCGGCTCGGTCGCCGCCGCCGCCACCATCCCGAGCACCGCGAGCACGAAGACGCCACGGTATGGCCGCACGTAGCGCAGCAGGCGGCGATAGATCTCGAGGCTGGTTCGCGCCTCCGTCATGGCGGGATTGTAGCCGCCGGGCACATGCGGCTAGGCGCGAGCGAGCGCGAGCTGGTGCTCCAGCCCCGCTAAGAACGCCTCGGGGCCAAAAGTGCGCTCGACGAACTCGCGCCCGCGCTGCGCCATCGCCCGGGCGCGTGCCGGGTCGGCAAGCGCCTCGTCGATCATGCCGCACCAGGCCTCAATGTCGCCGGCGCGGGCGATCCAGCCAGTCTCGCCGTGGGTCACCGTCTCGGGAAGGCCGCCGGCATCGGACACCACGACCGGGATGCCGAGCGCGAGCGCCTCGATCTGCGACTGTCCGAGCGGTTCTTCGAGCGAGGGCATGACCACGAGATCGGCCCGCGCGAGGAGCGGATAGACCGGCATTACCAGACCGGCGAAAAGCACGGCCTGCTCCACCCCCAGCCCGGCGGCGAGCTGCCGCAGCGCCGGCTCTTCCGGGCCCGCACCGGCGATCACATAAAGCAGCCCCGCATGACGCCGCTTCAGGCGAGCGATCGCCTCCAGCGCGACGCGATGCCCCTTTTCAGGGCGCAGCATCGCGGGGTGCACGATCACGGGCCTTCGCCCGGCAAGCCGCCCGGCGAGCGCTGCCGGTAGCGCCGATGCGGCAAGCACGCGGAAATCCTCGAGCGGCAGCAGGGGGTGCAGCACATCGACCCGCTCGGCTCGGATGGCGGGATTGCGGAGCACGCGTTTTCGCATGTACTCACTGTGGACGAGCGTGCGATCGACGAGCCTGTTGTACGGGAAGGCCTTGGGCACGCCGGGCTGGTAGGTGCGTACGCGGATGAGGAGCGGCCGGTGGCTGACCAGCCTGGCCGCGAGCGAGAGCACGCCGGCGTCGTGACCGCTATGGCAGAACGCCACCTCAATGCGGCGGACGGCGATCAGCCGCCGCAGGGCAGCGATGCTCGAAGGATCGAGGCTCGCGCGAAAGGCCACCGGGCGCCACTCCAGGGCGCGCGACGCGGCCTCACGCGCAATGCCCGAACCCTCGGGGCATGCGAGCAGAACCCCGTGGCCAGCGCGGCGAAGTGCCGCCATCTGAAGGAGAATCTGCAGCTCCTGGCCGCCGAGGTTGCTCGAGCTTTCGCAGAACAGGAAACGGCTCACCGTGGACCCAAGATCGATTCTCGTCGTCGCCACCCGCCGCATCGGCGACGTGCTGCTCGCCACACCGCTCGTGCGCTCGCTGCGGCGGGCCTACCCGCTCGCCATCATTGACGTTCTTGTGTTCTCGGGCAAGGGCGAGGTGCTGCGCGGCAACCCGGACTGCAGCAGCGTGATCGAGGTGGCTGAGCGGCCCTCGCACGGCGAGCACCTGCGCCTCTTCGCGCGTATCTTCCGACGCTACGAGCTCGGCATCGCCACGCAGCAGAGCGACCGCAGCCACCTTTATGCGTTCCTTGCCGCCCGCCGCCGCGTCGGCATCGTGGCGGACCGGCACTGGTCCTCCGCGTGGAAGCGCGCCTCCTGCTTCGCCTACGAGGTGCTGGACGACGTCGGCACGCACACGGTGGTGCAGAACCTGCGCCTCGCCGATCGCCTCGGCATCGCCCGCCAGTATGAAGTCGTCCCTCCAGGGGCAAACGGATCGAAGGCGCTGCTTGAAGGCAAACCCTATGCCGTTGTGCATCCGGCTGCGATGTTCGCGTACAAGAGCTGGACGCAAGCTGGCTGGCGCAAGCTCATCGCGTGGCTGAAGCAACAGGGTTTTGCCGTGACGCTCTCGGGAGGGCCGAGCGGAGACGAGCGGGCGTACTGCGCCGCCCTCGCCGCCGACCCGGATGTCGTCGACCTCTCGGGCAAGCTCTCCCTCGCCGAGCTGAGCGCGCTGCTCAGGAGGGCGCGGCTCTACGTCGGCCCGGACACCTCCGTCACTCATCTCGCCGCCGCGTGCGGAACCCCTACGCTTGCGCTCTTCGGCCCGAGTAACCCGGTCAAGTGGGGCCCGTGGCCGCGCGGCGCGGAGGAAGAGCCAAGCCCCTGGCGCATGCTCGAGCGGCCCTGGCAGCGAAAGGGCAACGTCCTGCTCTTGCAGGGCGTGCAGCCCGAGGACCTCGGCCGCTGCATGCCCTGCCGGCTGGAAGGCTGCGAGCGCCACGTGCAAAGCCTGAGTCGCTGTCTGACCGAGATGCCGGCAGATACCGTGATCCGCGCCGCCGCGGAGCTCCTCGACCGCTAGAGAAGCAGCTCGGCAGTCAGCGCGAACGTGCGCCCGGGCAGCGGGTATACCGCGTAGCGGTCCGGCGTGAAGGCACTGCGCACGGCATAGGTGTAGTAGCGCTCGTCGAAGAGGTTGTTCACCGTGGCCGAAAGCCGCCCCCAGGAAAAGCGTTGCGAGAGCTTTACGTCGGCGACGTAGTAGGACGGGATGCGATGGTCGAGCGTGTTGGGCTCGTCGTTGTCTACGACTTGCTCGCTTACCGCCGTGAACTGGCCGGAAAGCTGCGTGAGGGCCGCCAGGTCCCACACCAATCCCAGGTTCAGCTTGTGGCGCGGCACGAGCGGCACGGTGCGGCCCGCGATCGCGATGTCCGTGCCGATGGCGAACGGCGAGCCGGGGAGCGTGCCTTCGAGGAACTCGGCCTCGGTGTAGGCATAGCCGCCGCTCAACCGTAGCGAGCGCGCAGCCTGCCAGCGGCCGTCGAGCTCGATCCCCTGCCGGCGCGAAGGCGGCAGGTTGGTGTTGCCCACGCCCGGGGTGAAGGGATCGAGATGGATCTCGTCCTCGATGTCGATGCGGAAGAGCGTGACTCGCGCCGAGTGCGCGCCGCGCCGCCATTCGATGCCGGCCTCGCGCGTGTGCGCGTGCTGCGGCCTGAGGAGCTGGAACTGCGCGGCGAAGAAGACGTCGTTCTCGTAGATCTCCTCCGCGTTCACGAAGCGGAAGCTGCTTCCCGCGCGCGCGAACACCGTCCACCGGGGGTCGAATGCATGGCGCAGCCCGGCCTCCCAGGCGCTCTGCTCCTGCGTCTCGCGGAGCGATGGCGCCTCGGTGCAGAAGGCGCACGCCGGCGAGCCGGGGTCGGCGTTGTCCTCGCCTGCGTACTCGGCGCGCTCGCGTCGCCAGCCCAGGTTGAGCAGCGTGCCGGGGGCGAGCGCCACGGTGTCCTGAATGTAGTAGCCGAAGGTGTCCTGGTCGACGGCCACGCGATTCGCCGGCCGATCGATGTTCTGCGGCCGGTCGGCCCGATCGGAACGATAGCGCCAGAAATGCCAATCGGCGCCAATGACGAGCCGATGACTGGCGACCGGCAAGCGCAACCGGGGCGTGAAGGAAGTGAGCTCCAGGCGGTCCTCGCGATAGTCGGGGAACCCGCCCTGGTCGTAGTACGAGCTCTGGTCCTTTTCGCGGTAATCGAGGCCGACGCTCAGCTCCGCCTCGCCGAAGCGCTGGAGGAGCGAGGCGCCCATGCGCGTGCCGTCGCGGCTCGCGTAGTCGAGCGGCGTGCCGGTCCCGCGCGGGTCCTCCGCATACTCGTCCAGGCCAATCGAGGGCTGAACGAAGCGCCCGCCGGGGAGCCGCAGGTCCTGGCGGTCCACGCCCCCGCGCAGGTCGAGCGAGCCCTCGCCTACCCCCCAGCGCAAGTTGAGCGTGCCATTTTCCTGCTCGTTGCGGTTATTCTGGCGGTAGCCATCGGAGCGGTAGCCGTAGAGTGATGCATTGGCGCCGAAGGCTTCGCTCGCCGCGCTGCCGTGAAGCTGGCCTTCCCGCGTTTCGTAGCTCGCGACACGAGCGAACGCCTCCAACGCCCTGCCGGGCTTGAGCGGCGAGCGCGTCACGATGTTCACGACGCCTGCCGAGGCCGCGTCGCCGTAGAGCACCGCCCCGGTCCCGCGCATGATCTCGATTCGCTCGATGCCGGCGAGCGGCACGGCGGACCACTGCACTCCGGAAAGATCGAAGTCGTTCAGGCGTCTCCCGTCGAGGAGGATGAGGGTATTCTGCGGCCCGGTTGCGCCGAAGCCGCGCAGGTCGATGCTGGTGAGCGCGGCGTTGTTGCCGTAGAGGTCCTTCATCGTGAAGCCGACCTCGTTCTCGAGCAGCTCTGGAATCGTACGGGCGCCGCTGCGCGCGATGTCCTCCTCGTTGAGCACCGTGATGGAGGCCGGAAGCTCTCGCACGTGCTGCGGGAAGCGCGGCGCGGTGACCAGAACCGCGTCGTCCTGGGCAAGGCAAGCGCATGCGTACAGGCCGGCGAGCAAACCCGTGGCGATGGAGCGCATCGGAAAGCCTTTCTGGCGTCATCCCCGACGCCCAAATGGTTGGCAAAGGCTTCCAGGCCGGTCTCCGGACTCGCGAGGCATGACGTTCCGCCTTCCGGCTTTCGCCGTGGCACTGCTGGAACGCTTCTCTCGCTTACCGTTGCGGGGGCAGTAGAGGCATCCCACCTCTTTCCCGAGCACCTGGCAGCGGCCGATATCATAAATTGGTGCGCGCGCTCCTGTGCTTGATGGTCTTCGTCGTTGGCCCTGGTTGGGCAGCGATCAGCGTCCGAGACGACTACGGCCACGAGGTTGCCATTGGGGCGCCAGCGCAGCGCATCGTCAGCCTCGCGCCTCACTTGACCGAGCTCGCGTATGCCGCCAACGCCGGCGCTCGGCTGGTGGGTGCAGTGGACTACAGCGACTACCCCGAGGCGGCGCGCCGGCTACCCCGGGTGGGCAACGATGCGCGCATCGACCTCGAAGCCGTGCTCGCCCTCCATCCGGACCTGGTGATCGCGTGGCCCAACGCCGGGACTCGCCGCGCTGTAGAGCGCCTGGCCGAGCTCGGCATCCCCGTGTTCCGATCGGAGCCCCGCGAGCTCGAGGACATCGCGCGCACTATCGAGAAGCTCGCCGCGCTCGCCGGCACATCGAGCAGCGCGGCGAGGGAGTTTCGCGCTCGGGAGGCGGCGCTGAAGGCGCGCTATGCCGGGCGGCCGCCGGTGCGCGTGTTCTACCAGGTGTGGGAGCGCCCGCTGCAGACGGTGAACGGCGAGCACGTCATCAGCAAAGTCATCCGGCTTTGCGGCGGCGAGAACGTCTTCGCGGACCTGCCGCAGGTGGCGCCGATCATTAACCGCGAGACGCTGCTGCGCGCGGCTCCCGAGGTCGTGGTGACCAGCGTCCCTGGCGTCGCAGGTGCGCGCTTCATCCCCGGGGAGCTGATACAGCGGCACACCCCGCGGCTCCTCGATGGTGCCGAGCGCCTTTGCGGGATCCTCGAAGCGGTCCGAAGCGCAAGATGATGAAGTACATGCAGAAAAGCGCCTTACTTCTTGACGTTGCTTGAAATTTGAAAGATAGTTGCCGCCGTGGAGGCGGAGCTCAAGTCGCTCGAGGCCAAGGTGGCGCAGTTCGTCGCCCTCTGTGAGCGGCTGCGCGCAGAGAATTCCGAGCTTCGCCAGGAGCTCGCGTCGGCGCGCAACGATGCCCAGCGGCTGAACGACAAAATCGACGGCGCCACAGAGCGGCTCGAAGGCCTGCTGAATCGCCTGCCAGGATGAAAGCCGGCGCGATGGCCGAGGGTGCAAACACCATCGAGGTTAGCCTGCTCGGCCGGACCTACCGCGTCGCATGCGAGGACGGTGAGCGCGAAGCGCTGCTGCAAGCGGTCGCCTACCTCGACGCCAAGATGAACGAGATTCGCAAGGCCGGCAAGGTGATGGGCGCCGAGCGCATCGCGGTGATGGCGGCGCTCAACGTGGCGCACGAGTTGCTCAACGTCAAGCTCGGCGGCGGCTTCGATATGGGCAGCGCGAAGCGCAGGCTCTCCGCCATCGAGTCGCAGCTCGACGCGGCGATTGCAAAGCAGGAGAAGTTGTTCTAAAAAGTCCCTGTTCCCTGCGGTGCGCGACCGGGCTCATATTTTCCGAACCGATAGCTTCCTCAGGTTGCGGACCTAGCGTCACTGTTGTGATCGTCCCACGTCGGACGAACCTGATGTGACCGGAAAGCGACCACCCTGTTTAGCCAGGGTTCGGGAGCCGAGCCCACCGGCACCGGCGGGGAACCCCCACCCCCATGAAGAAGAACTACTGGCTCATGAAGAGCGAGCCCGACGAGTGCTCGATCGACGACGTGCTCGCGGTGCCCAAGCGCACGACGCCGTGGAGCGGCGTGCGCAACTACCAGGCGCGCAACTTCATGCGCGACGAGATGCGCGTCGGCGACGGCGTGCTCTTCTACCACTCGAGCTGCGACGAGCCCGGCATCGCCGGCATCGCCGAGGTCGCCTCCGAGGCCTATCCCGATGCCTCGCAGTTCGACCGCAGGAGCCCTTACTACGATCCCAAGGCACAGCGGAGTAGCCCGCGGTGGTTCAACGTGGACGTGCGCGCGCTCAGGAAAACGCGGCTGGTCCCGCTCGCCGAGCTCCGCCGGCACAAGCCGCTCGCGGGGATGCGCCTCCTGCGGCCCGGCAACCGGCTGTCGATCACGCCGGTGAGCGCGGCGGAGTGGAAGTTCATTACGGACCGGCTGCTTTGAAGAACGACACGCTGCTGCGGGCGCTGCGGCGGGAGCCGACGCCCTACACGCCGGTCTGGCTGATGCGCCAGGCCGGTCGCTATCTTCCGGAGTACAACGCCACCCGCAAACGCGCAGGCAGTTTCCTCGCGCTCGCAAAGTCGCCGGCGCTCGCCACCGAGGTGACCCTGCAGCCGCTCGAGCGCTTCCCGCTCGATGCGGCGATCCTATTTTCCGACATCCTCACCGTTCCCGACGCGATGGGACTGGGGCTCGAGTTCGCCGAGGGCGAAGGTCCGCGCTTCGCGCGTCCCGTGAGGGACGAGAGTCAGATCCGGGCCCTGCGCGCGCCGGACATGGAGAACCTGCGATACGTCCTTGATGCGGTCCGCCAGATCCGCGAGGCGCTCGATGGTCGCGTGCCGCTCATCGGCTTTGCCGGCAGCCCCTTCACGCTCGCCTGCTACATGATCGAGGGCGGCGGCAGCGACGATTGGGCGCGCGTGAAGGCGATGCGCTATGCGAGGCCGGAGCTCCTCCATTCGCTGCTCGCCGTGACGGCCGGCGCCGTAGCGAACTATCTCAATGCCCAGGTCGATGCCGGCGCGCAGGCAGTCATGATTTTCGACACCTGGGGCGGGACCCTCGCCTACGACGACTACCAGACGTTCTCCCTCGCGTACTCGAAGAAAATTCTCGCGGAGGTGCGCGGCGCGCCACGCATTCTCTTTACCAAAGGAGGCAGCCCCTGGCTCGCGGCAATGATGGACAGCGGCTGCGACGCAGTCGGTCTCGACTGGAGCACCGATCCGCGCGAGGCGCGCCGCGTCGCGGCAGGGCGCGTTGCGCTGCAAGGAAATCTCGATCCCGCCGTGCTCTTTGCCGACCCCGAGAACGTGCGCGCTGCCGCGCGCCGCACGCTCGACCGCTTCGGCGCGGCGCCCGGGCATGTCTTCAATCTCGGTCACGGCATCCGGCCCGGCACGCCGATCGAGTCCGTGGCAGCCCTGATAGACGAAGTGCACGCTTACAGTCGGCGTTTGCGCGCTTGACTTATACACAAATTCGGGTTCCCGCCGGGGTTTTCCCGGCGCCTGAGT
>DASRKB010000166.1:0-40879 GCA_035649175.1 Burkholderiales bacterium
GATTGCGCCGATTTTCGAGCACCACCCTCGAGGTCGGACCCAGCCGCGCGGCTTCGTATCGCTTCAGAACCTCGCCGCCCTCGAAAGTGCACTGCGCCAGCTCGCGCGCGTCGAGGATCGCCTGGCCCGCGCCGTTCGAGCCGCGCGGGACCATCGGGTGCGCGGCGTCGCCGAGCAGCGTGACGCGGCCGAAGCTCCACGCGGGCAGCGGATCCTTGTCGACCATCGGGTACTCGAGCACCACGTCGGCCGCGCGAAAGAAGGCCGGCACGTCCAGCCAGTCGAAGCGCCAGCCCTCCACGTCCTTGATGAAGTCCTCGACCTTCGCCGCGCGATTCCAGTCCCAGCGCTTGTACTGCAACGTCTCGATCTCCCACACCCAGTTCACGAGCTGTCGCTTCGTGCCATCGACGGTTTCGTCTACGTCATTTCGGATCGGATAGTGCACGAGCTTGCCGGTCTTCAGCCACCCGGCGCGAACCATGGTGGCGCCGGTGAGGATCGGCTTCCAGCGCGTCACCCCGCGCCACATGTTGACGCCCGAGTAGCGCGGCTCGCCCTCTTCCGGGTAGAGCTGCCGCCGGATCGACGAGTGGATGCCGTCGCACGCAATCGCCGCCTTGCCTTCCAGGGGGTTTCGGTCCTTGAAATAGAGCTTCACCGATTTCTCGGTCTGCTCAAAGTGCGTGCAATGCCATCCCAAGTGCAGCCGGTCCTCGCCCAAACGCGCCTTCATCGCGTCGAGCAGCACCGACTGCAGGTCCCCGCGGTGGATGGAAATCTGCGGCCACGCGTAGCCCGCGCGCCGGCCGAGCGGCTCGCGGTAGATGAGCTGCCCAAAGCGGTTGAAGAACGCCGCCTCCGAGGTCTCCACCGCGAGCTTCTCCAGGGCCGGCACGACGCCGAGCGCGCCGAGGACCTCGGTCGCGTGCGGCAGCAGGTTGATGCCCACCCCAACCGCCTTGATCTCTGGCGCCGACTCGTAGATGCGGCAAGCGATGCCGCGTGCGTGCAACTCGAGCGCCGCTGTCAGGCCGCCGATGCCGGCGCCGACGATGAGGACTTCACCGGTCACGCGGGGATTCTAGCCAATCGCGACGCTCGAGCCGATGCACAAGGCAATCATCCGCGCCGAAGCGCTGTCGCGCCACGGGCCGGAAGCCGAGGCGCTGGTAGAACCGCTGCGCGCGCTCGTTGCTCGTCAGTGGATCGATCAAGATCGCTCTGACCGACGGATCGGCGAAGCAGCGCCCGATCGCCTCACGCATCATCTGCGTGCCGTAGCCTTTCCCGAGATACGCCTCCTCGCCGACCCAGGTGTCGATCGCTCGCAACCCGGCCGGCACGTTGCCCCAGTAGCGCGTTTCCTCCCGCGCGGGGTCGATGATCTGCACGAAGCCGATCGGCTTGCCGTCCAGCTCGGCGATGAGCTGCTCGCGCCAGTCGAGCTCGCGCCCGAGCTCCGACTCCCATTCCCAGTCTTCTGTGCCTTTGGCTGCAACCATATGCGGGTGCTCGTCCCAGCGGCGCAGCAGCGGCGCGTCGTCGAGCGTCGCCGGACGTAATGTCAATTGCTCAGGCAAGCGCTTCGGCGAGCTCCGAGAAGCTGCCCACGACGAGGTCGGGCTGATGCGGCGTCTCGCCGAAGGGCCGCTTGCGCCGATCGACGAACGCCGCGCGCATGCCGTAGGACTTAGCTCCGATGCAGTCGAAGGCGTGGTTTGCGACGAAGAGGATACTGGAGCGCTCTTCGCCGATGATCCCCTCGGCCTTGGCGTAGGTCTTCCAGTGCGGCTTGAAGTATCCGGCCTCCTGCACCGAAATGACGTGATCGAAGGGAAAGCCGATATGCGGGCCGGCGGCCTTCAGCATGTCGCGGTCGCCGTTGGAGAGAATGGCGAGCTTGTAGCGCTTCTCGCGGAGCCTGTGGAGCGCGGCGAGCACGTCGGGGAAAGGCTTGAGCTTCTCGATCTCGCCTACCAGCCAGCGCACCTCGTCCTGCGTGTATGCGATGCCGCAGCGGTCCATCACATAGGACACCGCGCGCTGGCCGATCTGCCGGTACGGTGTGTGGCCGCGGTCGCAGAGCGCGTCGATCATGGAGTTCTCGAAGTGCGTGCGCCGCCACCACGTCACGAAGCTGTCCGGCCTGCCCTCCCAGCCCTTCTCCTTCAGGAACGGCGTGACCGCCTCGGTCAGGCCCTTCTGCATGTCCACGATCGTGCCGTACTGGTCGAAGACCAGCACCTTGATCTCGCGCTTGAGGATCTCGATCACTAGAGTTTCCGTGTCATGAAGAAGCTGTTCGGGTCGTTCGTATAGGCATCGAAGGGCCCGCAAGGCTCGAAGCCGAAGCGCGCATAGAGGGCGCGCGCGGGCGCGAACGCGGGCTACGATCCGGTCTCGAGGCTGAGCCGCCGGTAGGCGCGCCGCCGCGCCTCGCCGATGATGTGCTCGAGGATCGCCGCCGCCACGCGCTTGCGCAGATCCGCCGCGGCGGTGCGCATCGACTTGATGCGTGCACGCTCTCCGGCGGCGAGAGGAGGCACATGCTGCGCAGGTGCTCCTCGAGCAGCCGCGCGATCTCGGGGCCGCTCAGGTCGTCGGGGCGGATGTCCACGTGCGTCGTTTCATCTGAAACGGGGCGATGCCGGTTTAATTATGCTCGCGTCCGCAATGAGGAGGAACTACGGCTGGGTGATCGTGGCGCTCGGGGCGCTGATGAGCTGCGTCGCGGTCGGCGCCATGTTCTCCCTCGCGGTCTTCCTGCAGCCGATCACGGAGGCGACCGGCTGGTCGCGCACCGCCGTCTCGGGCGCCATGACGCTCAACTTCCTCGCAGGAGTTCTACGCGGTGGCGATCGTGTTCGGCTTCGCCTACGGCGGCGTGATGCCGCTCTACGCCTCGCTCGCGCGCGAGTACTTCACCCAGAGCATCATGGGCGCCATCCTCGGCGGGGCGATGATGATCTCCTCGCTCGGCATGGCGCTCGGCCCGGCGGTGGGCGGCTGGATCTTCGACACCTACGGCGAGTACGCCTGGCTCTACATCGGCTCGTTCGTCATCGGCCTGGGCGCCGCGGCGATCGCGCTCGCCTTTCCGAGGCCCGTTCAGGACGGCCGGCGCGCTATGTACGCGTAGTAATTGCTGCTTCCGAAAAATACGTTGTCCTGCGAGTCCTTCTGCAGCGACTCTGCCCAGTCGCTCGCCTCGTCCTCGGTCATGGCGCCGGACTTGGGCAGCAGCCGGCGGTAGGCCTGGATCGCGGAAGCCCAGAAGGTCGCCTTGCCTACCTCAGACAGCACATGGGGAAAGCACGCCACGAGCTCCAGGCCGGCGGCGCGCAGCAAGCGCGGCAGCTCGCGCATGACGCGCGGATTGGTCACCAGCGCGCCGATCAGCGTTTCGTCGGCCGCTTTTCCCCTGGCGGGGTCGGGATGGCCGAAGGTGAGCGAGGCATAGTCGCCGTCGAAGATGCCCAGGGCGCCACCCGGCCGCACCACGCGCGCCGCCTCCTTGAGGACCGCCAGGGGATCCTCGACATGGCTGAGCAGCGTATGCGCCACGACGGCGTGCACGCTGCGATCGGGGAGCACGACGCTGCGCACGTCGCCTGTGCGAAACGCAACGCGCCCGGCGATGCCCTCTTCGCGCGCCAGGCGCTCTGCCGCCGCCACGAGATAAGGGCTCAGGTCGATGCCGAGGACCTTGCCGGAAAAGCCCTCTCGCCGCGCGATCGCGCGCGCCGCGAGCCCCGTGCCGCAGCCGAGGTCGAGCACTTCGGCGTCGTGCGCGATATCCATCGCCTCGAGATACTCATGGAGCATCGCGGCGAAGCGCGGATGCTTTCCGCGCGCCTCGAAGCGCGTGACGAGCGCCTCGAGCATGCCGTCGTCGAGCTTGTCGGTTCTGCCGAAAGGATCCATCGCCGCCATGACGACACCTCCGCCGGGATCGGGGTCAGACCCCGAATTTAATCCCGGCGCCACCGCTGCGCCAGCGCCCGGCGTCCTAGAGCCAGCGACGGACCTCGCGCTTGTACCGCAGATACTCGGAGGAAAATCGCGCCTCGAGGTAGCGTTCCTCCCGCGGAATGACGACCCGCTCCATCAGCGCCAGCGCCGGAACGAGCGCGAGCAGCACGCCGGCACTGTTGACCAGGACGCCGATCGCCACCTGAAGGAGCGTGAAGGCGAGATAAATGGGATTGCGGCTGAATCCGTACGGCCCGGCGCGAACGATGACGGTCGTGGCGCGATTGCCCGGCACGGGAGTTCCGGCCTTCCGCAAGGCGAGCAACGCGGAAACGAAGAGAGCGGCGGCCGCGAGCGCGAGCGCGGCGCCGATCGGCAGGCTGGCCGAAGCCGGGAACACCTCCACCGGCCAGAAAGCGTGCGCGAGAAGACCGAGGCCGGTCGAGCTCAGGTAAACGAAGGGCGGGCGGATGAGCCCGGCGTTCGCGACCTCGCTCACGGCGACTTGCGGAACACCGCAAACCAAGGCACGCGCCGAAGCGGCGGCGTTAGCCCACCCAGCGCCGCGCGTTGTAGAAGAGGCCCATCCACGGCGAGTCTTCTCCGAGGCCCGGCGGGATCCAGGACATCTGGATCGAGCGGAAGACGCGCTCGGGGTGCGGCATGACGATGGTGAAGCGCCCGTCGGCGGTGGTGAGGCCGGTGATGCCTTGCGGGGAGCCGCTCGGGTTGTAGGGATAGCTGTCCGTCGGCTCGCCGCGGTTATTCACGTAGCGCATGCAAACGATCGCCCTCTCCAGATCCTTCTCGCTGGAGAATTCTGCGCGGCCCTCCCCATGGGCAGTCGCGATCGGGATGCGGCTGCCTTCCATGCCGGCGAAGAGGATCGAGGGGCTCTTCGTGATCTCGACCATGACCAGGCGCGCCTCGAACTGCTCTGAGCGGTTGCGCACGAACGCGGGCCAGTGTTGCGCCCCCGGGACGAGCTCTTTCAGCGCGCTCATCATCTGGCAGCCGTTGCAGGCGCCGAGCGCGAAGGTGTCCTTGCGCGCGAAGAATGCCTCGAACTGTTCCCTCACCTTCCTGTTGTAGAGGATCGTACTCGCCCAACCCCGCCCACCGCCCAGCACGTCGCCGTAGGAAAACCCACCGCCGGCGGCGAAGCCCTTGAAGCCCGCGAGCGTCATGCGCCCGGCCAGGAGATCGGTCATGTGCACGTCGACCGACTCGAAGCCCGCGCGGTCGAAGGCCGCCGCCATCTCCACCTGGCCGTTCACGCCCTGCTCGCGAAGGATGGCGACCCGAGGCTTTTCTCCTTCATTGATAAGAATCTTTTTTTCCTGAAACGTCAGGTGCAAATGCAATCCTGGATCATCGAGTGCGATGACGCGGTCGTATTCCTCGCGCGCGCACTCGGGGTTGTCGCGCAGCGCCTGCATGCGATAGGTGGTGTCGGCCCAGGAGCGCTGCACGTGGTCGCGCTTGGACTCGTACACCGCCCGGCCGTTGCGCATGATGCGGATCTCGTCGCGGGCGTTGAGCTGGCCGATGACGTGCGAACAATCGCCGAGCCCGGCCTCGCGCAACACCTGCATCGCCTTCGAGCGCTCGCCGGCGCGCACCTGGATGAGCGCCCCTAGCTCCTCGTTGAAGAGCGCCGAGAGCGCGAGGTCCTTCGCCCGGCCGGCGAGCTGCTCCTCGCCGCCGCGCTTGAAGGCGTCGACGTCGTCCATCGCGGCATCGAAGGCGATCGGGTCGAGGTTGAGCGTCACACCGCAGTGACCGGCGAATGCCATCTCGCAGGCGGCGGCGAAGAGGCCCCCGTCGGAGCGGTCGTGGTAGGCGAGGATGAACGGCCGCAACTGCTGGATCGCGGCGAAGAAGCCCTTGAGCAGCGCTGGTTCGTCCAAGTCGGGACAGCTCTCGCCCAGCGCATTGTGCGTCTGCGCGAGGATCGAGCCTCCGAGGCGGTTCTTGCCGCGGCCGAGGTCGACGAGGATGAGCTCGGTGTCGCCGGCATCGGTCCGAAGCTGGGGCGTGAGCACCTGCCGGGCGTCGGTCACCGGCGCGAACGCGGAGACGATGAGGGAGAGCGGCGCGATCACCTGCTTGCCCTCCCAGGAGGTCTGCATGGACAGCGAATCCTTGCCGACAGGGATCGACACGCCGAGCGCCGGGCAAAGCTCCATCGCCACCGCCTTCACCGTGTCGAAGAGCGCGGCGTCCTCGCCCGGATGGCCGGCCGCGGCCATCCAGTTCGCCGACAGCTTCACCTTCGAGAGCGAGGCGATCGGCGCCGCAGCGAGATTTGTGACCGCCTCGCCCACCGCCATGCGGCCCGAGGCCGGCGCATCGATGAGCGCGAGCGGCGTCCTTTCGCCGATCGCTAACGCCTCACCGGCGTAGCCGTCGTAGTCGGCGAGCGTGACCGCGCAGTCCGCGACCGGCACCTGCCATGGGCCGACGAACGGGTCGCGCGAGCACAGGCCGCCCACCGTGCGGTCGCCAATTGCGATGAGGAAGGTCTTGTCGGCGACCGCCGGGTGGTGCATCACGCGATGCGCCGCGCCGTGCACCGAGATCTTCTCGAGCGGGAACGCCGAGCGCTTTCCGGGCAGGCGCCTCACGTCGCGCAGCATCTTCGGCGGCTTGCCGAGCACGACCGCGAGCTCCATGTCGACCGCCGCCTTGCCGAGCTTCGGATCCTCGACGATCAGCCGGCCGTCGTCGGTCGCGGTACCGAGGACGGCAAAGGGGCAACGCTCCCGTTCGCAAACGCTTCTGAAAAGATGCAGATCCCCGGGGGAGATCGCCAGGACATAGCGTTCCTGCGCTTCGTTGCTCCAGATCTCCCGGGGGGACATCCCGGTGTCCTCGATGGGGATGGCGCGTAGGTCGAGCTTCGCGCCGCGGCTGGCGGAGTGCGCGATCTCCGGCACGGCGTTCGAGAGGCCGCCCGCACCCACGTCGTGGATGGACAGGATGGGGTTCGCGGCGCCGAGCTGCCAGCAACGGTCGATGACTTCCTGCGCGCGTCGCTGGATCTCGGCGTTGTCGCGCTGCACCGAGTCGAAGTCGAGGTCCTCGACGTTGGCGCCCGCACCCATCGAGGAGGCCGCGCCGCCCCCCATGCCGATCAGCAGCCCCGGGCCGCCGAGCTGGACAATGAGCGTCCCGACCGGCAGCGGCGCCTTCGCCGACTGCGCCGCGGAAATGGACCCGAGCCCGCCCGCGAGCATGATCGGCTTGTGATACCCCCTGTCGTCGAGTTCGAACGTCCTGAAGTACCCGCAGAGATTGGGTCTTCCGAACTCGTTGTTGAACCCAGCCGCCCCGATCGGTCCCTCGAGCATGATGTCGAGCGCCGAGGCGATGCGCCCCGGCTTGCCCGATCCCTCGCCTTCCCAAGGCTGCTCCTCGCCAGGAATGCGAAGGTGCGAGACTGAATAGCCGGCGAGACCCGCCTTGGGCTTCGCGCCCCGTCCGGTCGAGCCCTCGTCGCGGATCTCGCCGCCCGCGCCCGTTGCCGCGCCGGGGAAAGGCGAGATCGCGGTCGGATGATTGTGCGTCTCGCACTTGATGACCAAGTGGGTCAGCTCCTCATGCCTTTCGTACGAGAAGCTGGCGTTGGGATAAAACCGCCGGGCTGCGCGGCCTTCGATGATCGCGGCATTGTCGGCGTAGGCGAGCACCGTGCCCTGCGGACTCGTGGCGTGGGTGTGGCGGATCATCGAGAAGAGCGACTGCGGCTGCCTCTCGCCGTCGACGATCCAGTCGGCGTTGAAGATCTTGTGCCGACAGTGCTCCGAGTTCGCCTGCGCGAACATGGTGAGCTCGGCGTCCGTGGGGTCGCGCCCCATCTGGCGGTATGCCTGCTCGAGGTACTCGATCTCGTCTTCGCTCAGCGCCAGGCCGAGGGACCGGTTCGCTTCTCCAATTTCATCGATCTTTATGTGCTGAAGGGGCCGGGGCGGAACCGAGTCGAAGAGCCGGGAGGCATCGTCGAAAGAGCGCAGGACGGTCTCGGTCATGCGGTCGTGCAGGAGGGACAAGAACTCCCGCGAGATCTCCTGGGAAGAACTGTCGATAAGGAACACCCTTCCCCGCTCGATCCGCCTCACCGCGGCAAGACCGCAGTTGCGGACGATGTCGGTGGCCTTGGAGGACCACGGAGAAATCGTGCCCAGGCGAGGCACGACGAGCCAGGCGCGCCCCGAGGCTTGCGGCGCCGGCGGGCCGTAGGCGAGCAGGCGCTCGAGCAGGGCCTGCTCCGCAGTTTCCAGCGGGCGCTCGCAGGCGACGAAGTGGCGATACTCGGCACCGAGCGCGCGCAGGCCGGGGTCGAGGTTTTGCAGCGAGGCGAGCAGCTTGGCGAGGCGGAACTCCGACAGCGCGCGCGGGCCCCGGAGCTGGAGGACGTGTTGCACTAGTTGCGGACCTGGGGCTCCTTCACCGTGCCGCCGAGGAGAAGCGTCGCGCGCAGCGTCTGCGACGCGGTGCGGATATCGGCCACGATGCGGCCGGAAAGCGCGCCTTTCCCGTCGATGGCAGCGGTCGCGCCGGCGTTGAGAGCGCCCGCGCCGATGGTGACGTTGCGCAGCTCGACCTCGCCGCGGTCGTAGATGGCCTGCCCGTTCATTTCCGCGAACTGCGTGCGGCCCTGCGCCTGGCGGCCGCTCGTCTGGATGGCCCGCGACAGGTCGATGCTTCCGAGCACGCCCTTGCTGACCGTGAAGTTGCCTTCCACGCGACCGTTGGCGCCGAGCTTCGCCGGCTCCGGTCCAACCATGGAGAACTTGCCGGTGCCCTCCGCCCGGCCCTCGGAGAGCAGCGCCGGTGCGAACACCGCGGCGTTGATCCCGCGCGCGGTGAGGACGCCGTCCACCGTCCACGTGCCGCCCCAGCGTACGCGTGCCGTGCCCGAGACGTTGCCGTCGAGCAACGCGCCGCCCCATTCACTGATCTGCGCGCCCTGCTTGGTCGCGACGCCTTTCATGCCGAACGCGCTCAGCGTGACTCCGGGTGCGAACGGCACGCGGAAGCTGCCGGCGTCGACCTGGAACGCGACCTGGTCGCCGCCCTTCGGCTCGAGGCGCGCGACGAACCTCTCGGGTCCGCGCGCCACGGCCGAGAGCACGGTGCCGTCGGTGCGGAAGATCACGTCCGCGTCGAGGTTCCCCGGCAGAGGCAGCTGCCCGGGGAGCTCGAGCTGGCGCACCAAGACCTGCTTCACCTCGAAAAGATCGCCCTTCAAGCGCGTGAAGAGCACCGCCCCGAGCGCGTCCTGCGGCAGCGAGACGCCGTGAAGCTCGATGCTGCTGAACGACTTCCTGGTACCGGTCAGCGAGAAGATCGACGGCCGTGCGATCACGCGCGCGACCTTGAGGTCTCCCACGCTCGCACCGTCTATGCGCAGCTCGAGGCCGCTCAAGAGCCACAGGCGCGCGCCACCCGTGCGCACCGGGCGCCCGAGGGCCTCGGACGCGGCGCGCTCGTACTCGGCCATCGAGATGGGGATGACGTGCGCCACGGCGAGCGCGGCGAGAAGCACGAAGAGCAGCGTGACCGCCGCGGCCTTGCCCCATTTCGTCTCCTTGCGGCGGGCGAGCGACGGGTCGCGCCGCCCGAGCTCGAGCTGGCGCTTGCGCCGCTTGTCCTCGGACGCGTAGCCGACGGAGGTGCTCGACGCCTGCCGCGCGAGCACTTCCTCTGCCTTCGCCTTGCGGGCGCGCTCCTCGGCTTCGCGCTCGCGCTTCTCTTCCTCGCGGCGGATGCGCTCCTTTTCGCCCTCCTCCTCGCGGCGCAGACGTTCCTCTTCCTCACGCTTCTTGCGCTCCTTCTCTTCCTTGGCGCGCTGCTTCGCCTCACGCTGAGCGCGCCCGGCTTCCTCCATGGCGCGGCGCTCTTCGGCCTCACGCGCCCGGCGCACGGCCTCCTCCTGCGCCTTGCGTTCGGTCTCCTCCCTTGCCTTTGTCTCCTCGTCCTCCTGCGTGTTGAAGGAGTCGAGGTCGGCCATCAGCGAGTCGGCGAACCCGCCGGCCGCCTTCGGCGCGGGCGCCTGTTCCTTCTCGGCCTCGGGCTTGCTCTTCGCCGCCTTCTGCGCGGCGCGCCGCTCTTCTTCGCGGCGCTCCTCGTCCTCGCGCCGGTGGCGCTCTTCCTCCAGCGCGCGGCGCTCCTCCTCGAGCTGCTGGCGCGCCCGCTCGGCTTCCTCTTCGGCCTGGCGCCTCACCCGATCGGCGTCGGCCTTGGCTTCCCGGCGCACGCGCTCCGCCTCCTCGCGCGCCTTGCGCTCCGCCTCCTCGCGCGCCTTGCGCTCCGCCCCCTCGCGCGCCTTACGCTCGGCCTCCTCGCGCGCCTTGCGCTCCACTTCCAGGCGCTTGCGCAACTCTTCCTGCTCGCGGCGCGCCTTCTCCTCCGCCTCGCGGCGAATGCGCTCGACTTCCTCGCGCGCACGGCGCTCGCGCTCCTCGGCCTCCTTGCGCAGGCGCTCGGCTTCCTCGCGCGCACGGCGCTCGCGCTCCTCAGCCTCCTTCTTCGCGCGCTCGGCTTCCTCGCGCACCCGGCGCTCGCGCTCCTCGGCTTCCTTCTTCGCGCGCTCCGCCTCCTCGCGTGCACGCTTAGCCTCGGCGTCGGCCTTGGCCTTCGCCTCGGCGGCGGCCTTCATCGCCGCCTCGCGCGCCGCCTTGATCTTCGCCTCGGCTTCCGTGCGCGCCTTCGCCTCTGCTTCCGCGCGCGCCTTCGCCTCGACCTCCGCGCGCACCTTTTCCTCTGCCGCCTTGCGCTGACGGTCCTTCTCCGCCTGCGCCCTCGCCTCGGCTTCCACGCGCGCCTTGAAGAGCGCCGACTCCTGCTCCTTGGGCGGCGGCGAGGGCGGAGGCGGCGGCACCGAAGGTTTCGCCCGAGCGGGAGGCTTCGCCGGCGCCGGGGCCTTCGCGGCGGGCGGCGCGGGCATCGAGGAGGCGCCAAGCATGCTGAAGTCGAGGTCGGAATCCGGGTCAGAGGGCTCTGCCGCCTTGGCTTTCGGCTTGCCCGGAGCCTTGCCTGCCGGCTTGGCTGCGGGCGCCATCGTTCCCGCCGACACCTCGCGGATAAACCCGTCCGTGTCGAGCTTGGTGATGATCTGCTCGAATGTGGGATCGAAGGGCTTGCCCACCTTCGCCGCCACGTCCTGCAATGTCGCGCGCCCGTCGATCGCGGCGAGCACCGCCCGATCCGGTCGCGAGAGGAGGCTCGTCTTCCCGGCGGCCTCCTGGACTCCCTTTCCGGACTTCGAGTAGATGGCGGTCGGGTTCATTCTTAGAGCGGTAATTATATTAGTCGGGCGCGCCGTAGCCTCCGCCGCCGGGCGTCTCGATGACGAAGACATCGCCCGCGGCCATTTCGGTCTGCTCGAAGGGCCCGAGCGCCGTCACGTCACCGTTGCCGCGCACCACGTGATTTCTGCCCGGCAGCCCGGGCGCGCCGCCCGCGAGGCCGTGGGGCGCGATCAGCCGGTGCCCCGAGAGGATCGCGGCCGTCATCGGCTCGAGGAAGCGCAGCCTGCGCACCGCGCCGTCGCCGCCCCGCCAGCGGCCCCGCCCGCCGGAGCCGCGGCGGATCTCGAAGCTCTCGAGCAGCACCGGGAAACGCCATTCGAGCACCTCGGGGTCGGTCAGTCGCGAGTTGGTCATGTGCGTCTGCACCACGTCCGCCCCATCGAAGCCTTCACCGGCGCCGGAGCCGCCGGCGACCGTCTCGTAATACTGGTAGCGGTCGTCCCCGAACGTGAAGTTGTTCATCGTGCCCTGCGAGGCGGCGAGCGCGCCGAGCGCGCCGTAGAGCGCATCGGTGATGCACTGGGAGGTCTCGACATTGCCCGCCACGACCGCGGCGGGATAACGCGGGCGCAGCATGCTGCCCTCCGGGATGACCACCTCGAGCGGCTTGAGGCATCCCGCGTTCAGGGGGATATCGTCCGCGACGAGCGTGCGAAAGACGTACAGCACCGCCGCCATGCAGACTGCGGGTGGCGCGTTGAAGTTGCTGGGCAGCTGGGCGGAGGTTCCGGAGAAGTCGATTCTTGCGGCCCTGCGGTCCTCATCGATGTCGATCCGGACCTCGATGGTTCCCCCGCAATCCATCGGCAGCGAGAACGACCCGTCCTTGAGCACGCTGCCCATATTCCCGATGACGCGGCGCACCGACTCCTCGGCGTTGTCCTGCACGTGCCTCATGTAGGCTCGCACCACGTCGAGGCCGAAGGTAGCCACCATGCGCCGCAGCTCCTGCACGCCCTTCTCGTTCGCCGCGATCTGCGCGCGCAGGTCCGCGAGATTCTGCTCCACGTTGCGCGCCGGATACTTCCCGGAGCCGAGCAGCGCCTGCGTCTCCTTCTCGCGGAACACGCCCTCCTCGACCAAGAGGAAGTTGTCGATCAGCACACCCTCTTCTTCCACCACCTTGGATCCCGGCGGCATCGAGCCCGGCGTGATGCCGCCGATATCCGCGTGGTGTCCGCGCGAGCCGACGTAGAAGAGGACCTCTTCTCTTTCGAACACGGGAGTGATGACCGTGACATCGGGAAGGTGCGTCCCGCCGTTGTAAGGCGCGTTCAGGACATAGACGTTCCCGGCCTTCATCTTCCCGGCGTTGAGCCGGATCACCGTCTTCACCGACTCGCCCATCGAGCCCAGGTGCACCGGCATGTGCGGCGCGTTGGCGATCAGGTTGCCATCGGCGTCGAAGAGCGCGCAGGAGAAGTCCAGGCGCTCCTTGATGTTCACCGAGTAGGCGGTGTTCTGCAGGCGCAGTCCCATCTGCTCGGCGATCGACATGAAGAGGTTGTTGAAGATCTCGAGGCGGACGGGGTCGACCTCGGTACCGATGGCCCGCCTGATTTTCCTGGGAAGGAATCTTTCCAGGTTCAGGGAGCCTGAACGCGCGACCGTCGCCCGCCATTCGGGCTCGAGCACCGTGGTGGCGTTCGCCTCAGCGATGATCGCCGGACCGTCCACGCGCTGCCCGGCGGCCAGCTCGTCGCGGCGGTACAGCGGCGCCTCGTGCCACTGCCCGCCGCTGAACATGCGCACCGATTCGACGGGAGTGCCGCTCTTCTTCTCCGGAGAGCTCTCCTCGCGAACGCCTTCCCCTCGCGCGATCGCTTCGACGGAGACGGCCTCCGCGACCAGCGCCCGCTTGGGCATCAGGAAAGAGAACTGCTTGCGATAGGCGGCCTCGAACTCGGCGCGCATCTGCGCGAGCGGGCCGAGGGCAACGACGAGCGCGGTGTCGGTGCCTTCGTACTTGAGGTGGACCCGCTTCAAGACGGAGATTTCCGCGGAGGAAACGCCCTGGGTCAGGAGATCGTTCCGAGCCTCGATGGCGAGCTTCTCGCCCCAGTCCTCGAGCTCGCGAAGCGCCTTGTCCTCGAGCCGTGCCTCGAGCGCCTGCTGGCGCAGCGCGGCCTGGTCGGCGAGCCCCATGCCGTAGGCCGAGAGCACGCCGGCGTGCGGGTGGATGAAAACGCGCGTCATGGCGAGCGCGTCGGCGACGAGGCACGCGTGCTGCCCGGCCGCGCCGCCGAAGCAGCACAGCGTGTAGGCGGTGACGTCGTGGCCGCGCTGCACCGAGATGTGCTTGATCGCGTTCGCCATGTTGCCGACCGCGATCTCCACGAAGCCTTCGGCGATCTGCTCCGGGGAGCGGCCGTCGCCGATCCGCTCCTGCAATTGAAGGAATTTTTCGTTGACGATCGAAGCATCCAGGGCCTTCTTGCCCGATGCCCCAAAAACGTGCGGAAAGTGCCGCGGCTGGATCTTGCCGAGCATCACGTTGGCGTCGGTGACGGTGAGCGGGCCGCCGCGGCGGTAGCTCGCCGGCCCGGGATTCGCGCCAGCCGAGTCCGGGCCGACGCGGCAGCGCGCGCCGTCGAAATGCAGGATCGAGCCGCCGCCGGCGGCCACGGTGTGGATGCTCATCATCGGGGCACGCATGCGCACGCCGGCCACCCGCGTCTCGAGCTCGCGCTCGAACTCCCCGGCGTAGTGCGACACGTCGGTCGAGGTGCCGCCCATGTCGAAGCCGATGATGCGCTCGAAGCCCGCCATTGCCGCAGTGCGCGCCGCGCCGACGATCCCGCCCGCGGGCCCCGAGAGGATTGCGTCCTTGCCCTGGAAGCGCCGGGCGTCGGTGAGCCCGCCGCTCGACTGCATGAAAAGGAGACGCACCTCGCCGAGCGCCGCTCCCACCTGCTCCACGTAGCGGCGCAGGATCGGCGAGAGGTACGCGTCCACCACCGTGGTATCGCCCCGCCCGACGAGCTTCATGAGCGGGCTCACCTTGTGCGACACCGAAATCTGGACAAAGCCGGCCTTGCGTGCGAGCTCTTCTATGTGCTGCTCGTGCCGAGGAAAGCGGTAACCATGCATGAGCACGACGGCGATCGAGCGAAAGCCCTCATCGAACGCCCCCTTCAGCTTCGCTTCGGTATCCGGAACGTCGAGCGGCGTGAGGATCTTCCCGCGGGCGCCGACGCGCTCCTCCACCTCGACCACCTTTTCGTAAAGCATCTCCGGCAGCACGATGTGCCGGTCGAACAGGCGCGGCCGGTTCTGGTAGGCGATACGCAGCGCATCGCGGAAGCCGCGCGTCGTGAACAGCACCGTGCGCTCGCCCTTGCGCTCGAGCAGCGCGTTGGTCGCGACCGTAGTGCCCATCTTGACCGCGTCGATGAGATGGGACGGAATGGCCTCCTGCGCCTTCAGGGAAAGCGTCTCCCGTATGCCGGCCAGCGCGGCGTCGGCGTAGCGCTCGGGGTTCTCGGAAAGGAGCTTGTGGGTGACGATGGAGCCGTCCGGCCGGCGCGCAACGACGTCGGTGAACGTGCCGCCGCGGTCGATCCAGAATTGCCAGCCTCGCATCGGGAGGCTGCATTGTGCCACTATCATGCCGCTCTCCATGTTCACGCTCGCCGAGCTCGAAGCCGCGCTGCCGGTGGTGCGCGCCGCGGTGCCGCCCACGCCGCAATACGCCTGGCCGCTGCTGTGCGAGCGCCTGGGCGCGCAGGTCGTGGTGAAGCACGAGAATCACACGCCGATCGGCTCGTTCAAGGTGCGCGGCGGCCTCACCTATTTCGACCGGTTGCAGCGCGAGCGCCCGCGAGTCAAGGGCGTGGTGAGCGCGACGCGCGGCAACCACGGCCAGTCGCTCGCCTTCGCCGGCGCGCGCGCGGGCGTGGCCGTGAGCATCGTCGCGCCGGTCGGCAACTCGGCCGAGAAGAATGCCGCCATGCGCGCCTTCGGCGCCGAGCTCATCGAGCACGGCCGCGACTTCGACGAGGCGAGAGCGCGCGCCGAAGGATTCGCCGCCGAGCATGGCCTCGAGTACGCGCCTTCCTTCCACAAGGACCTCGTGGTCGGTGTTGCCACCTATGCCTACGAGTTGTTCACATCCGCAGGAGAGCTCGAGACCGTTTACGTTCCCATCGGCCTCGGCTCGGGCATCTGCGGCGTGATCGGCGCGCGCGACGCGCTCGGCCTGCGCACCCGGGTGGTCGGCGTGGTCTCCGACAAGGCCGCCTGCTACAGCCTTTCCCTCAAGAAGAATTCAGTCGTGCAAACCGAAAGCGCGGCGACCTTCGCCGACGGCGTGGCCGTGAGGGTGCCCGACCCCGGCGCGCTCGAGGTCATCCGCCGCGGCGCGGAGCGTGTCGTCGAGGTGAGCGACGACGAGATCGCCGAGGCGATCCGCATCCTGTTCAGCGACACGCACAGCACCGCGGAAGGCGCGGGCGCCGCGGCATTGGCGGGTTTTCTGAAGAGTAGAACTTCTTCTGAGCGGAGAACCGCCGTCATCCTGACGGGACAGAACATCGACCGCGCGGTGATGCGCGAGGTGCTCGCGGGCGACACGCCGCGCGTCGCATGAAGCTCACCGTGCTCCTCGGCGCGCTGATCGCGCTGCCCGCGCTCGGCACGGATTTCTTCGTCCCCGCGCTGCCGGCGCTCGCCGAGTCCTACGCCGTGGACGCCGGGGCGGCGCATCTCACCATCACCGCCTACTTCGGCGGCATCGCTGCCGGGCAGCTCCTCTGGGGACCGCTCTCCGACCGCTACGGCAGGAAGCCGGTGCTGCTCGTCGGTCTCGCCACCATGCTGGTCTCCTCGCTCGGCGCACTTGCCGCCGAGTCGATCGCCTCGCTCTCCGCCGCGCGGCTCGCACAGGGACTGGGCATGTCGAGCGGCGCGGTGATGGGGCGCTCGGTCGCGCGCGACCTGTACGCCCACGACGAGGCGGCGCGCATGCTCTCGGCGATGATGGTCGTGTTCAGCGTGGTACCGATCACTGCGCCGCTCGCCGGCGCCCTGCTCGCCGGCGCGCTGGGCTGGCAGGCGATTTTCGCCGGCATGGCGGCAATCGCCGCCGGGCTGCTCGCCTGGGTGGCCTTCGGCCTCGCCGAGTCGGCGCCCGCCGAGCGCCGCTCGGCGCACCCGCTGGCGATTCTGCGCACCTTCGCACATGTACTGCGCGAGCCGCGCTTCGTCGCCCCGTTCCTGCTCGTGCTGTGCTGCCACGTCGGCATCCTCGCCTGGGTGTCGAACTCGGCGCTGACGCTGATCCGCGGCATGGGCATTTCGCCGTTCGCGTACGGCCTCATGTTCGGCTTCGTCGCCACCGGGCAGATCGCCGGCGCCGCGGCTGGAACGCGTCTCATCGTCCGGCTGGGAACGGCAGGTGTGCTGCGCCTGGGCGCAGGCCTGCTCCTCGCCGCCGGCGGCTCGGCCGCCGCGCTCGCGTGGACTGGCCTCGCGCACTGGGCGGCGGTGGTGGCGCCCTTCGCGCTGTTCCTTTTCGGCGCGGCGCTTGTCATACCCACGGCGACCGCCGCGGCGCTCACGCCCTTCCCCTCGGCCGCAGGCAGCGCCAGCTCGCTCATGGGCGCCATCGGCTTCAGCGTCGGCGCGCTGGTAAGCACGCTCCTCGGCAGCGTGTTCGACGGCAGCGCGCGCCCAATGGCGACCTTCGCGGGCATCGCGGGCGTGGCTGCCGTGGCAATCCAGCTGAAGCTGTTCCATGGAAAAGCTTGACGCGGTCGTTATCGGAGCGGGCGTGGTGGGCCTTGCGGCGGCGCGCGCGCTCGCCCTGGCGGGTCGCGAGGTCGTGATCCTCGAGGCCGAGGAGGCGATCGGCACCCACACCAGCTCGCGGAACTCCGAGGTGATCCACGCCGGGATCTACTACCCGAAAGGCTCCCTCAAGGCGCGCGCCTGCGTGGAGGGCAAGCGCCGGCTCTACGAGTACTGCGCCGCGCGAGGCGTGCCGCACAGGCGCTGCGGCAAGCTGATCGTCGCGACGAGCGAGGAGCAGAACGGAGAGCTTGAAAGCATCGGGGAGAAAGCAGAGGCGAACGGGGTCCTGGATCTGAGGTGGCTGAGCCGTGGCGAAGCGAAGGAGATGGAGCCCGAGGTCGCCTGCGCGGCCGCGCTGCACTCGCCCTCCACTGGCATCATCGACAGCCACGCCCTGATGCTCGCCTATCTCGGGGATGCGGAGCGCAGCGGCGCGATGCTCGCCCTGAAAAGTCCGGTGGAAAGGATAGGCGTTGGTCCCGAGGGGTTCGCAATTCATGTGAAAGCCGCCGACCCGGTGCTCGCGGCCATCGTCGTCAACAGCGCCGGCCTGCGCGCGCCGTCGGTGGCGAGGGCGATCGAGGGCCTCGATCCTGCCTTCGTGCCACGCGAGCTGTACGCGAAGGGCAACTATTACTCGCTCGCGCGCCGCTCGCCGTTCTCGCGGCTCGTCTACCCGGTGCCGGAGCCTGGCGGGCTCGGGGTGCACGTCACGATCGATCTCGCGGGACAGGCGCGCTTCGGTCCGGACGTCGAGTGGGTCGAGCGCATCGGAGGCGAAAATGATTACGCGGTCGACCCCCTCCGGGCCGAGCGCTTCTACGCGGCGATCCGCCGCTACTGGCCCGGGCTCCCGGACGGGGCGCTGCTTCCCGGCTACAGCGGGATCCGCCCCAAGACCGCAGGCCCGGGCGAGCCGGCGCCCGACTTCGAGGTGCAGGGCCCGCGAGCGCATGGCGTCCCTGGGCTGGTGAACCTCTTCGGCATCGAGTCGCCGGGGCTCACTGCGAGCCTGGCCATCGCCGATATCGCGGCCGCGGAACTGCGGTAACGTTGACACCGCCGAGGCGCCGAAACAACAATCCCGCTTCCAGAACAAGGAGGACACGTGACCAACCGCAGAGCAGTGCTGGGCGCAGCCGTCGCGCTGCTGTTCGCCGCCGGCGCACAGGCGCAGACCAAGTGGGACATGCCGACGCCCTATTCCGACGGCGAGTTCCACACCCGCAACGTCAAGATGTTCGTCGAGGAGGTGCAGAAGGCGACCGGCGGCAAGCTGGACATCACCGTGCACTCCAACGGCTCGCTCATCAAGCACCCGGACATCTTGCGCGCGGTGTCCACCGGCCAGGTGAACATCGCCGAATTCCTGCTCGGCCAGTTCGGCAACGAGGACCCGGTGTTCGCCGCCGATAACATCCCGTTCGTGGCCGCCGGCTACGACTCGGCCTGGAAGTTCTACCAGGCGCAGAAGCCCGAGCTGCAGAAGAGCCTGGAGAAGCGCAGCCTGCGGCTGCTCTACTCGGTGGCCTGGCCCGGCCAGGGCATCTATACCAAGGAGCCGCTGAAGTCGGTCGAGGACCTGAAGGGGACCAAGTTCCGCACCTACAGCCCCCTCACCGCGCGGCTCGCCGAGCTGCTCGGCGCAAGCCCCACCGTGATCCAGGTCCCTGAGATCCCGCAGATGTTCGCCACCGGCGCGGTGCAGGCGATGATCACCTCGTCGGCCACCGGCACGTCCACCAAGGCCTGGGAGTTCGTCAAGAACTACTACAGGACGAGCGCCTTCCACCCGAAGAACGTGGTGGTGGCGAACCAGCGCGCCTTCTCGCGCCTGTCCAAGGAAGACCAGGGCGCGCTCACCAAGGCGGCCGCCGCCGCCGAGAAACGCGGCTGGGAGATGTCCAGGCAGCGAGAGAAGGAAGGCGACGCGACCCTCGCCAAGAACGGCATGACCGTGCACGAGCCCGACGCCAAGATGAAGTCCGCGTTCCAGAAGGTCGGCGCGCAGATGGCGACCGAGTGGGAGAAGCAGGCGGGCGCGCCCGGCCAGGCGATCCTCAAGCGTTACCGCAGTAAGTAAGACTTGAGGCGGGTCCTAGACCGCCTCTACGCCGCGAGCGGGGCGCTGGCAGCGGTCTGCCTCGCCTCGATCGCGGTCGTGATGCTCGCGCAGGCCGCGATGCGCGAGATGGGAATGCTCTTCCGTGGCGCCGACGACATCGTGGCATGGCTCTGCGCCGCTTCGGCGTTCCTCGCCCTGGGTTACACCTTCCGCGCCGGAGAGCTGGTGCGCGTGGGCCTGGTGATCGAGCGACTGCCGCCAAGGGCGCGCCGGCACGTGGAGACGGCCTGCCTCGGCGCCGCGGCGCTCTTCGTGGGATACATGACCTACGCCGTGGTGCGCTTCGTCTACGAGAGCTGGCGGTTCGAGGAAGTGGCGCAGGGGCTGATCCAGCTGCCGATCTGGATCCCGCAGATGAGCCTCGTGATCGGCGCGATCGTGCTGCTGGTTGCGGTGCTCGACGAGCTCTGGGCGCACCTTGCCGCCGGCAAGACCGCCTACCAGGCGGCCGAGGACGCGCGCCGCGCCCAGTCGGACTTCCGGGATCATCTCTGATGGGCACTCTCGCGGTCGCCTCGGTGCTGCTCGCGCTACTGCTCGTGCTGCTCGCCGGCGGCTTGTGGATCGCCATGGGCATGAGCGTGGTGGCGTGGGCCGGGCTGCAGTACTTCACCTCGAGCCCGCCGGAGGTGAACCTCTTCCAGTCCTTCTGGGGCTCGAGCGCGTCGTGGACGATCGCCGCGCTCCCGCTGTTCGTCTGGATGGGCGAGATACTGTTCCGCACCCGCCTGTCCGAAGAGATGTTCGAGGGCCTCTCCCCCTGGCTGGGCTGGCTGCCGGGGCGGCTCATGCACGTGAACATCTTCGGCTGCGCAATCTTCGCCGCCGTGTCCGGCTCCTCGGCGGCGACCTGCGCGACCATCGGCAAGGTGGCGCTGCCGGAGCTGAAGAAGCGCGGCTACGACGAGCGCATGTGTCTGGGATCGCTGTGCGGCGCCGGCACGCTCGGACTGCTCATTCCGCCCTCGATCATCATGATCGTCTACGCGGTGGCGGCCGAGGTGTCGATCCTGAAGATGTTCCTCGCCGGCGTCCTGCCCGGCGTGCTGCTCGTCTCGCTCTTCGCCGGCTACATCGCCATCTGGGCGCTGCTGCATCCAGGCGCCACGCCCCGGCACGTCGATGACCTGAGCTTCGCCGAGCGCCTGCGCCGCGCGCGCAACCTGATCCCCTGCCTGATCCTCATCTTTTTCGTGATGGGGGTCATGTTCACCGGATACGCCACCGCGACGGAGGCGGCCGCCTTCGGCGTGCTCGGCGCGCTGGGCATCGCGTGGTGGAGCGGCTCGCTCGGCTGGGAAAGCGTCCGCGAGAGCCTCATGGGCGCGACGCGGCTCTCCTGCATGATCCTCTTCATCCTCGCCGGCGCCGCCTTCCTCAGCTCTTGCATGGCTTTCACCGGCATCCCGCGCGCGCTCGCCGAGTGGGTGAGCTCGCTCAACACCAGCCCCTACGCGCTGATCGCGGTGCTGGCGGTCGTCTACCTCGCGCTCGGCATGGCGATGGACGGCATCTCGATGATCGTCCTCACCATGACGATCGTGCTGCCCATGATCGAGGCCGCCGGCTTCGACCTCATCTGGTTCGGCATCTTCATCGTCATCCTGGTCGAGATCGGCCAGATCACCCCGCCGGTGGGCTTCAACCTGTTCGTGCTGCAGACGATGAGCGGCCGCGACGCGCACTATGTCGCCGTCGCCTCGATCCCGTTCTTCGTCGTGATGCTCGCCTGCGTCGCCGTGGTCGTGGCGTTTCCCGAGATCGCGACCTGGCTGCCCGAGAAGGTGCTCGGCGCCACTCTCAAGTAGTCCTTTCGGCCCACGACTGCCCCGCCGGCCCTCAGCGCCCGGCGGCGTAGATTCGGGCGCATGGAATCCCGGGAGGCGGTGGTCTGCGCGGGCAGCTCCGGCATCAACGCCCTCGCCACCGTCCGCTCCCTCGGCCGCCGGGGCGTTCCGGTGCATGTGTTCGCGCTGAAGGCGAGCCGCCAGATCGCGACGGCGAGCCGCTACTGCGCCGGCAGCACCCTCGTCGAGCACCCCGAGGACTTGTGCACCGCGCTCCTGGATTTCGCGCGCCGGCGTGCGCTGCGCCCGGTGCTCTTCTTCGACAACGACCCGATGATGACGCTGCTCGCGCCGCACGCGGCGGTGCTCGGGGCGCGCTTCGTGCTCGTCGATCCACTCGCCGACGCAGCGCGGCTCACCGACAAGCAGTTCCAGACCGGCCTCGCACGCCGCTGCGGCATCGCGGTGCCGCGCACGTGGTTCCCGACCAACTGGGGCGGGCTGCGCGCCATCCGCAGCGCGAAGCGCCTCATCGCCAAGCCGCGCGGCCGCGCGGACTTCAAGGCGCTGGTGGCGGACTCGGCCGACGAGCTCGCCGCCGAGCTGCGCCGCCGGGATTGCACGCCCGATCAGGTGCTCGTGCAGGAGTACGTCGAGGGCGGGGACGCCCAGATCTACGCCGGGCTCGCGTACCGCGCCTCGAGCGTCGATCGCTGCTTCGTGTTCAGCGCGCGCAAGCTGCGCCAGTCCGAGCCCGGGGTGGGCGTAATGGCGGTCGGCCAGGCGGTCGACGAGCCGCAGGTGCGCGAGATGACGCGGCGTCTCGCGCGCGCGACAGGCGCGCGCGGCGTGCTGTGCGCCGAGTACAAGCTCGACCCCAGCGACGGGCGTTACTACTTCATCGAGTGGAATCCGCGCCCGGCGTACTTCCAGTCGATCGGTTGGAGATCCGGCTTCGATCTCGCCTGGCTCGCCTGGTGCGATCACTTGGATCCGGCGCAGCTGCTCGCGCGCCCCGCCTTCGGCGCGACCGGCCACTACTGGATCAACCTGCACCTGGATCTGACGCACCTCGCCAAGGCCCCGCGCACCGCCGCGCGGCTCGCGACCTGGCTGCCCTATGTCCGCCCGTGCGAATGGGCAGTGCTCGCGCTTGACGACCCGCGCCCCTGGGCGCTCGCAATGCGCGGCCTCGGGCGGTGGATCAGGGATGCAGCTGCCAGGCGAGGCGCAGAAGCCCCTGCGGCGCCGCGAGCCGCGGCAGTCGCAGCGGGTCCGAGCCCGGGCGCACGTCCTCCTGTGCCCCCGTGACCGCCAGGCGATACGCGCGGCGCGCGAGCCGCAGCGCCGTCTCGTTGATCTCGCCATTCGGATAGCAGAAGAGCTCGGCGCGCCGCCCGAGGCGCTTCTCCAGCAGTTCTCGGCTGCCGCAGATCTCCTCCTCCGCCTGCGCCGGCGTAAGGCTCGACAGGATCGGATGCGAGAGCGTGTGCGAGCCGATCGTCACCAGCGTCGGGTCGAGCCGGCGCAGCTCCTCCCAGCTCGCGAGATCGAAGGCTTCGCGCTCCTCGTCCGACGGGCGGTAACCGGGCGTGTCCTCCTCGATGCGCCTCTCGACCACGCGCCGCGTCGCGAGGTCGAGCCGCTTCATCTGCTCGATCAGTCGGTCGATGTCCGCGGCGCCGGCGCCGAGGCTGCGCAGGCGGGCGCGCGCCTCGTGGTTCCATAGCCAGCGCCGCTCGTCGATGAGTGCGGGGCACACGAAAAAGGTCGCGGGCAGCCCCAGCCTGCGCAGGATCGGATAGGCGACCTCGACATTGCTGCGCAGGCCGTCGTCGAACGTGAGCGCCAGGGCGCCGCGCCTTCCGCCGGCGATTCCCTCCAGCCCTACCACCTCGAAGCGCCGCGCGAGGTAGCGAAGCTGACGCTCGAGCGCGACCGCCTCGGTGCGCGGCGTGCCATGGAACATGAGGATGCGGGCCGGTGCGGCGCGCGCGGCACGGCGCGTGCCCCACACGCGCCAAAGCGCGACCGGAACGCGAGCGAGC
Organism: Burkholderiales bacterium; assembly: GCA_035649175.1. GTDB lineage: Bacteria > Pseudomonadota > Gammaproteobacteria > Burkholderiales > SG8-39 > SCGC-AG-212-J23. The sequence continues at coordinate 23,042 of DASRKB010000166.1, forward strand.
CCGCGGGCACGCAGGGCAATGTCCATGGCGTGCCATCCTAGCCCGCCTTTGAAACGTAGAATGCGCGCATGGATGGCCCGATCTACCCGAGTACGCAGATCCGCCGCATCGAGCAGGCCGCCGCGGATTCGGTCCCGCCGCTGATGGAGCGCGCCGGCGCCGCCGCAGCGGCGCTCGCGGCGACGCTCGTGCCCGACAACCGCAAGGACGTGCTCGTGCTCGCCGGGCCGGGCAACAACGGCGGCGACGCGCGCATCGTCGCGAAGCTGCTGAAGGAACGCTTCTTCCGCGTCACGCTCGCCTCCTCGCCGGAGGAGATTGCGGCCGAGCGCGACTGGGGCCTCGTGGTCGACGGGCTTTTCGGCATCGGCCTCGCCCGCGACATCGAGGGCCCGCACGCGCTTCTCGTGGACATCGCGAACCGGCAGCGCTGCCCGGTGCTCGCGCTCGACATCCCGAGCGGCATCCACGCCGACACCGGCCGGGTGCTCGGGCGCGCGATCCGCGCGACCCACACCATCACCTTCATCGGCCTCAAGCCCGGCCTGCTCACCCTCGATGGCCCGGACCACGCCGGCGAGATCGTCGTTGAAACCCTTGGCGTGCCGCTTCCTCCCGCGTCGGCCTGGGTCTGCTCGCCTTCGCTTTTCCGCGAAGCGCTCAAGCGCCGGCCGCGCAACTTCCACAAGGGCCAGGCGGGGTCACTGGCCGTCCTCGGCGGCGCCGCCGGCATGACCGGTGCCGCGCTGCTCGCCGGCCGCGCCGCCCTCAAGCTCGGTGCGGGACGGGTGTACGTCGGACTCCTCGACCAGCACGAGACATTCGACTTCACGACCCCTGAGCTGATGATCCGCCATGTCGACGACGCGCTCGGCCTCGACCTCGACGCGCTGGTCGTCGGACCGGGCCTCGGCGACAGCGAGCGGGCGGAGACGGTGCTCGGCGCGGCGCTGGCGAGTGACATCCCGTGCGTGCTCGATGCCGACGGCCTGAACCTCCTTTCCCAGAATCCATCGTTCCGCGAAGCGTGCGCGCACCGCACGGCGCAAACCATCGTGACGCCGCATCCCGCGGAAGCGGCGCGCCTGCTCGGCTCGAACGTCGCGGCGGTGCAGGACGATCGCGTCAAGGCCGCGCGCATGATCTCGGAGAACCTCAACGCGCACGTCGTGCTGAAGGGCAACGGCAGCATCGTCGCGGCGCGAGACGGCCACTGGTTCGTCAACGCGACCGGCAATCCGGGCATGGCGAGCGCCGGTATGGGCGATGTGCTCGCGGGCCTCCTCGGCGCGCTGCTCGCCCAGCGCTATACGGGTGAGCTCGCCGCGGTGCTGGGCACTCACCTTCACGGCGCCGCCGCCGATGCGCTGGTGCGCGAGGGCACCGGCCCGGTCGGCGTCACCGCGAGCGAAGTCGTGGACGCCTCCCGCCGGCTCTGGAACGCCTGGCTTGCCATCTAGATCGGGGTCAGACCCCGATCTTTTCCGCCGCCGGGTCCCAGCGCCACGGAGAGTGCTCGTCCACGAGCACGCCGCCGAGCCATCTCGGAATGCGCCTTTCGCGCCGCCGGCTTTTCAGTACCCAGGAGCCGTCTCGCCGCGCGACGAGCCCTTCCCCCGCCATCCTTTCCAAGTGCCAGCGCAAGACAGTGTCGCCGAAATAGGCGGGATCCTCCCTCGTCCTCTCGAATAGGGTAGCGAACTCCACCGGCCCGGAAGAGAGCGCCTCGAGGATCCGCCGCTCGAGAAGCGAGAGCCCGTCCGTCGTCCACGGAAACTCCTGCAGCTGCCGGCGCAGCGCGGCCCCGAGGAACGGCATCGCCGTGGCCGTTGGGATCCGCGAGGGATCCGGCGAGCGGAACGCCGCCCAGGCGTCGCGACCTTCCTTCAGCATCTCTCTCGGCACAGATCTCCGCGAGGCAAACAGCTCGCGCATGCGCGCCGGCCCCATGTGACTGACGTATTGCGCCTCGCAGACGAGGCTGAGCCGCGGATGGGGATGCGCGTGAAACCAGTCGAGGAGCTGGAGGAGCTGGAGCTGGTCGGTGAGATCGTGCTCGAACCACAAGACGACCTCGTCGTGATCGGCACCACCGCGGATCGCCTTGTCCCTGTCGACAAAGTGCTTCCGTAGGTCCGCTAACTGCCCCCATCCCGCGTCCGCGATGAAGCGTGCGCGCTCTTCCGAAAGCTCTGCAAGCGAGAGGCCCGCCCGCACCGGCCCTTCGTGCAGCACGTCCCGCCAAGGCAGCACGTCGCCGGCGAAGACCCTCGAAAGGCGCCCGGCGGCGATGTCGCCGTTCGTGACGTGCAGCAACGCTACTCCCGCAAGCCGACCGCGCGCACGCTAGACGCGCTCGTGCAGGAACTGCAGCACCAGCACCTCGTCCCGTCGCAGCGCCGCGCCCGGCTGCTTGCGGCGCGCGCGCCGGGCAAGCGCCGGCGCTTGCGGCACGGTATGTCCGAGCCGATAGGCTTGTATGAGAGCGGGGTGCACGTAGTACTTGCGGCACACCGCGCGCGTGTTCCCGAGCCGCTCCGCCACCGCGTCGACCGCTGCAACGATGTTGCGGTCGGCCTCGCGCCGGCTCGCCGGCGGCCCCAGGCGGCGCAGCTCGACCGCCGCGAGCATCGTGCCGCCCCAGGTGCGGAAGTCCTTCGCCGTGACGTCCCGACCGCTGAGCTCGCGCAGGTAGGCGTTGACGTCGTCGGAGGACACGAGCTGGCGCTTTCCCGCGGCGTCCATGTAGCGGAAGAGCTCCTCGCCCGGCATGTCGCGGCAGCGCTGCACGATGCGCGCGAGCCGCGGATCGGCGATCGCGATCGTATGCTCCACGCCGCTCTTGCCGCGAAAGCTGAAGCGCAGCATCGTGCCGTCGACCTTCACGTGGCGCCGCCGCAGCGTGGTGAGCCCATAGGAGCGGTTCTCCCGCGCGTACTCGTCGTTCCCGACGCGGACCAGCGTGCGATCGAGCAGCGACACCACGGTCGCGAGAAGCTGGCGGCGGGAGAGGTCGGGCGCGCGCAAGTCGCGCTCGATCCCTTGGCGCAGCGCCGGCAGCACCTCGCTCAGCTCGAGCATGCGGCGGAACTTGGAGCGATCCCTTGCCTCGCGGTAGGAGCGGTGGTAGCGGTACTGCTTTCGCCCTCGCGCGTCGCGCGCGGTCGCCTGGATGTGGCCGGCCGGATCCGGGCAGATCCATACGTCGGTCCACGCCGGGGGAATCGCCAGCCCGTTGAGTCTTTTCCTTTCCTCCTTCTTGTCGATTTTCTTCCCGCTGGGCGCGAAGTACGCCCAGCCGGTCCCCGCGCGCTGGCGCGTGATGCCGCGCACGCCGTCAGTGACGTAGCGCAGCCCCGCCTGGCTCGCGCTTCTCCGATGCTCGGCGCGGCGCGGCGAGCTCATCCGCAGCGGTAGAACGCCTCGACGCGCTGCCGGTTGATCGCCTTCAGGTCCTCGGGGTCGGAGGAGCGCTCAAGGCGCGGCCCGAGCTCGGCGAGCCGCCGCTCCAGCCGCGCCGTGTCCGGATCGCGGTCGAGCGCGGAGAAACGCTCGCGCAGCTTGCGCACGTCGGTATCGCGCCCCTCGACCTCTGCGAGCGCGATATCGCGGCGCAGCTTCCGCTTCTCGCACTGCACCGGCTCCAGCCTCTCGCTGATCCGCATGAACTCCTGGGCCTCCTTGCTCAGGGCAAGCGCCGGGAAGCTGAGGAAAAGGGAGATGATGGAAACCGCGACCTTCATCGATATTTCGCCGAGGTGATGAACATGGAGAACGTTTCGCACCACACCACCACGGTATCGTACTGCGCCGGGTCGAAGGCCTCGGGCAGCGGCACGATGAAGTTCTCGAAAGTCTTGACGTCGCCGACGCGGCGCGAGCGCGCCTTGACGCGCACGAACTCGTCCTTCGTCTCGACGTACTGCGGCGCAAAGTAAAGCTTGTAGTCCGGGCCGGGCGCGAGCTTGCCGGTGAAGGACACTGCCTTCGTCCCGATCGACACGGTGCCCTCGCCCCAGTGCAGGAGGTCGCTGCCCTTCAGATCGCGGCGGAAGTTGGCGTGGTAGCGCGCTGCGCCCGCGGCGCCCTTGACCTCGATCGGCGAGGGCGCCGGCGGCGCGATCAGGATCGGAAGACTGTAGATACCGGCGGCGAAGCCGATCGCCAGCGCCACGAGGTGGGTGACGACGAGGACCGCCCTCTTCACGCCGCCTTCATCCGCGCCTTGGGATCTGAATATGGACAGAGCATGTCACCGCCCCTAGGGCAATGATACTCCCCGCTTCAGCTCCTCCTCGGTAGCCGCCCGGACGGCAAGCACTACGCAGGAGAAGCGTAGCGCGATGCCGGCAAGCGGATGGTTCGCGTCGAGCAGCGCCTTGCCGCCCTCGATGTCGGTGACGGTGTAAAGGCGCTCGCCCTCCTCCACCTCCATGCCCACGGCGAGGCCTTCGCCGTAGCGCTCGAGCGGCTCGACGCGCAAGAGCTCCGCGTCGTACTCGCCGAAGGCCTGCTCGGGCTCGAGCTGCACGCGCACCGACTCGCCGGCGCCCCGGCCTTCGAGCGCGCGCTCGAGCGCGGCCGGGAGCTGGCCGTAGCCGCCGTGTAGGTAGGTGAGCTCCGAAGGTTCGGAGAGGAGGACGTCCTGCGCGTCGCGCATCTCGACGCGCATGGCAACGACGGTGTTGTGCGCTACGAGCGCAGGCGCCTCACGAGGTCGTACACCTCGGCGGCATGCCCGCGCGGGTTGATGCCGTAGGCGACGTGGCGAATGACGCCCTTCTTGTCGATGACGAAGGTGGAGCGCACGAGGCACTCGCGGCGCATGCCGTCGTCGCTCTGCTTCTCCTGGATCACGCCGTACTTGCGGCACACCTCTCCCTCGGGGTCGGAGAGCAGGGCGATGGTGACGCCGTGCCGGTCGCGGAAGTCGGCGTGAGTAAGGCAATCGTCGCGCGACACGCCCAGCACCACGCAATCGTGCTTGACGAACTGCTCCTCGTGGTCGGAAAAATCGGTGGTGACGATGGTGCAGCCCGGCGTGCCGTCCTTCGGGTAGAAGTAGAGCACCACGTGCTTCTTTCCCTTGAACGCCGACAGGTCCACCGGCTGCATGTCGGCGTCGGGCAGCTCGAAATCCGGAGCGCGTTGTCCCGGTTGAAGCACGCGCCGATTCTATGCCAAAAATTTTTTCCCGGGACAAGCGCAACGGCGACTTGTCGTTGCCTCGCTACAATCGCCGCGATGCAACTTCGCCTGCTCGGCGGGCTCGCGCCGCGAACGTTCCTCGTTCGCCATTGGCAGAAGCGCCCGCTCTTCGTGCGCAATGCGCTGGCGCGCGTTCCTGACATGATCGATGAACGTGCATTGTGCGCGCTCGCGATGCGCGACGACGTCGAATCCCGCATCGTGGAACGCCGCGGCGGTCGATGGGAAACGGCGCATGGGCCTTTCGCGAATGTTTCCGTGAAGAGACGGAACTGGACCATTTTGGTCAGCGGCCTCAACCTGCACCTGCGCGCCGCCGACGCGCTGCTGCGCCCGTTCCGGTTCATCCCGCAGGCGAGGCTCGACGACGTCATGGCGAGCTTCGCCACCCCGGGCGGGGGCGTCGGACCGCATGTCGACTCCTACGATGTCTTCCTGCTGCAGGGGCCGGGACGGCGGCGCTGGCGCGTGGCGGGAGTCGATTACCTCGCGGGCCCCGGCGACCTCCTGTACGTCCCCCCCGGCCTGCGCCACGACGGCGTGGCGCTCGAGCGCTGCTTCACCTACTCGATCGGCTTCCGCGCGCCGCGCGGCGCCGAGCTCGGCGCCGCGTTCCTCGACTGGCTGCACGAGCGAGGCCTGCCGGACTCGACGTACCGGGACCCCTGGCTTGCGCCGAGCCGGAGCCCGGGCGCCCTCCCCCCGGACATGATTACCTTCGCGGAAAAGGCTTTCGCGAGGATTTCCTGGTCGCGGGCGGATGTCGCGACATTTCTGGGCGAGTACCTCACGATGCCCAAGGCGCACGTCGTGTTTCGTCCCGGGCGGGCCCGCGCGCGGCGCCTGGTGCGCTCGATGGTCCGCCTCGACCCGAAGAGCCAGCTCCTCTACCACGGCGCGCGCTTCTTCATGAACGGCGAGACAATGGCGCTGCCCGCGCGCGCCGCCTCCGCCCTGCGGCGCCTCGCCGACCGGCGCGCCGCGGCCGGCGCGAGCCTTGCGGCCGGGCCCCTGCCGGCACTACTCTCGTCGTGGCGACGCGCGGGCTGGATCCACCTGGACAAACTCTGATGGACGAGGCGGTCTACGAGAGATTCGACACCAACGCCGGCTTCCAGGCCGCGCTCGAGCGGCTGCTCGGGCAGCCCGGCCGCGAGCTGCGCATCTTCGATCCCGACGGCGCGGCGCTGCGGCTGAACGATCCGGCGCGCGTCGAGCGCATCGCGCAGTTCCTGCTCGCGAGCCGCACACGACGCCTTTACGTGGTCCTGCACGACACCAACCATGTCACCAAGCAGTGCCCGCGCATGATGTCGCTGCTCGCACGCTTCTCCCACGTGATCCAGGTCTACCGCACCGGCGAGGAGATCCGCGAGCTGCAGGACGCCTTCCTCGTTCTCGATTCCCTGCACTACGTGCGCCGGCCGGTCGCGAGCTTCTTCCGCGGCGCGATGGGCCTGGGCGACGAGAACGAGGCTCTGGCGATGCGCTCGCGCTTCATGGAGATCTGGGGCGCTTCGGTACCGGGCATCTCCAGCACCACCCTCGGGCTTTAGGCGGAAAAGGGGTCAGGACCCTTTTCCGCTCAAATGCTGCGCCAGTCGAAGCCGTCGTCCTGGGAGGCGATGCCGACCCAGTCCTCGCTGCAGCCCAGGGCGCGCGCGAGCGCGGCGCGGGCGAGCGCGGGCCGGTTGTTCTGCTGCGAAAGGTGAGCGGCGACGACGTGCTTGAGCTTCGAGCGGTCCAGGCGCGCGATGAGCGCCTCGGACTGGCGGTTGTCGAGGTGGCCGAACGGACTTTCGATGCGCTGCTTGAGCCACTTGGGATACGGCCCGGCCCAGAGCATGTCGAGGTCGTAGTTGCATTCGATGACCAGCGCGTCGAGCCCCGAGAGCGCCTGCTCGACATGCGCCGTGGAGGCGCCGATATCGGTGAGCACGCCCAGGCGCGCGCGGCCGTCGGAGAGCACGTACTGCACCGGTTCGCGCGCATCGTGCGGCACCGTGAACGGGCGCACCTCGATGTCGCCGATCGCGGTGGGCTCCCTGCCACTCACCAGCACGGTTTTCACGCCCGTCACCAGCTTGCCCTCCGCCTCCATCGCCGCGCGCGTGCCGTAAGTGAGGTAGACGGCGACGCCGTGCGCCGCCGCGAAGTCGAACACGCCACCTCCGTGGTCGCCGTGTTCGTGCGTAACGAGGATCGCGCTGACCTGGGAAGCCTGCAGCCCGGCGCGGCCCAGGCGCCGCTCGGTGTCGGTGAGATTCAGCCCGCAGTCGATGAGCACGCGCGTGCGCCCCGACTCGGCCACCAGGCAGTTGCCGTCGGAGCCGCTCGCGAGCGAGGCGAAGCGCAGCAACTTACTTCAGCTGCTCGTGCAGGAGAGACAGGATGCGGCTCGCCGTCTGCGAGCTGTCGTCGGCGCCGTTCTTGTCGAGGACGTTGACCTGCGTGGAGGTGCCCGCCTGCGTGATCTGCACGCGGTACTGCTCGGGCTTCACTTCCGGCGAGCTGGAAAAGATGCGCGCGAAGAACCCCCGCTCGTCCTTCGCGTTCGCCGGGTCGGCGTAGCGCACGAAGTACAGCCCCTTCTGCCGGTCGCGGTCCTCGACGGTGAAGCCGACGCGGTCGAGCGCCAGACCCACACGGCGCCAGGCGCGGTCAAAAGGCTCGTACACCTCGAGCAGCTCCCGGCCGCCGACGCCCTTGCGCAGCTCGGCGCGGTACGCGGGCTGCTGCGGGCTCGCAAGCTGCTGCGCGCGCTCTTCGTTTGCGCCGAGCTTCACCATGAGCCGCTGCAGGAAGTCCGCTTCCAGGCCTGGATCGACCGGCCGCGGCTGCCAGATCGTGGGGACCACGCCGGTGGGGCCGCCGGCGCCGATGGCGGTCTGCTCGATCTCCTGGACGCCGCGATGGCTGATGTAGATCTCGGTCCCGCTGCCCTCGGGCGAGCGTTCCAGGCGGGTGCGGAACTTGTCGAGCTCCCCGGTGGAGTAGAGTCGGCCGGCGACGCGGCTCAGCGTGCGGCTCACGACGTCGAGAGGAATCTTGGCGCGGTTCTCCGCCCACTGTGTCTCCATGATGCCGGCCTGCGGGCGCTCGACCTCGATCTCGAAGCCCTGCTCCTTCCAGAATTCCTTGAGGATCGGCCACAGCGCCTCGGGGGAAGCCTGCACCGCGAGCCAGCGCTGCGTGCCCGCGCGCTGCACCTGCATCCTGTCGAAGGTCGGGAGGACGGCGCTCTTGCCTTCCGCGGGCTTCTCGGCGCGCCCGGCCTGGTAGCCGGAGAAGGTGGCCGTCGAGGTCGGCGCCTGCTGCTCGGGCATCGCGTAGCGACCGTCCTGCGTGGGCGCGGTGAGGTCGGGCGGCACCTCGAGCGGCGGCAGTCGCTTCGCCGGCCCGGCGGAGCGATAGTCGGTCTTTCGCTCCACATAGTCGTTGATGGAACTGCAGCCGCCGAGGAGCGCCGCGGCGGCGGCCAGCACGAGCCCGCGCATCACCCCCGGCCTTCCACGACCCGCAGCCCCGGCGGCGAGATGCCGGCGTGGTGGAGCGCCTCGCGCACCGTATCGTGGAATCGCTCGGCGAGCGGCGAAAGCGGCAGGCGCAGTCCCGGCTCGATCATCCCCATCTCGGCGAGCGCCCACTTGACCGGGATCGGGTTCGCCTCGACGAAAAGCCGCTGATGCAACGGCAGCAGCTTCATGTTGAGCTCGCGCGCACGCTTCACGTCGCCGACCAGGGCCGCCGCGCACATCTGGTGCATGAGCTTGGGCGCGACGTTCGCCACCACCGAAATGCAGCCGTGGCCGCCGAGCAGGATGAGCGCGAGCGAGGTCGCGTCGTCGCCGCTGTAGATCGAGAAGTTGCGCGGCGCGCGGCGGATCAAGTCCGAGCCGCGCTCGATGTTCGCGGTCGCGTCCTTGATGCCGATGATGCCCGGCACCTCGGCGAGCCGCAGCACCGTGTCGTTCTGCAGGTCCGCGACCGTGCGGCCCGGCACGTTGTAGACGATCATCGGCAGATCGACCGACTCGGCGATCTTGCGGAAATGCCGGTACAGACCTTCCTGCGTCGGCTTGTTGTAGTAGGGCACGACCGAGAGGCACGCGGTGGCGCCCGCCTTCTTCGCCGAGTCGGTGAGCTCGATCGCCTCGGCGGTGGAGTTGCCGCCGGTGCCGGCGATCACCGGGATGCGGCCGCGCGAGTGCTGCACGGCGATGCGGATCAGCTCCTTGTGCTCGTCGAAGTCCACGGTGGGCGACTCGCCCGTGGTGCCGACGGCGACGATCGCGTCGGTGCCTTCTTCCACGTGCCAGTCGATGAGCTTGCGGTAGCGCGCGAGGTCGAGGCTGCCGTCTTCGCGCATCGGCGTGATGATTGCGACCAGGCTTCCCGTGATCATGGCGGGATTCTAACTCCTTCGATCTCGCCGCGGCGCGCGCAGAGGCGCTGCACCACCGCCGGCTTGGGCCTTTGCACCACGCCCTGCTCGAAGCCGAGCACTGTCAGCCCGGCGAAAGCCTCGAGCAGCTCCCCGGGGCGCAACAGGAACGCCGGGTTGGACGGCTTTCCGAGCTTCTCGTTCCCGACCATGAACGTCTCATAGATGAGGATGCCGCGGTCGTCCACAGCCTGTTCAAGAAGACTTATCAATGGGCGATGGAGGTAGTTCGTCACCACGACCGCCGCGAAGCGCCGGCCGGCGAAGGGCCAGGGGCTGCCGTCCTCGAGGTCGCACTTGACGAACGCAACGCCCGGGATCTCCTGCGCCTCGCGGTCGAGCGCCACCACCTCGAGCCCGCGCCCCGCGAAGAAGCGCGCGTGCCGCCCGCTTCCGCTCGCCACGTCGAGCACCGGCCCGCTCTCGACGAGCGCTGCCCAGCGCACGACCCACTCGGAAGGGTTCGGGGTCAGACCCCGATCTCCGCGCCACGCTCCTCGAGCAGCGTGCGCAGGATCGAGCGGTGGCAGCGCTTCTCGTCCTCGCAGTAGCAGCCGACCGAGAGGTTCGTCTGGCGCGAAAGCGCCGCGAGGAGCTCGAGCAGCCGCGCCGCTTCGGGAACCTTCATCTCGCGACGGTAGTCGCGCTCGAACTTCGTCCATCGCTTCTCGTCGAAGGGCCGCGACATCGCCCAGCTCACCAGTTTCTGGCTCGGCGCGAGCTCCGGCAGCCACACGTCGTAGTAGTCGAGGCGCGCGTAGTCCTGCTTCTTCACCCCGCGCGGCGGACGGCGCGCGGTGCCGATGCGCAGGCCCTCGCCTTTGCCGCGCGGCGCTCCGAGCCGGACTATCTGCAGCATCCCCGCCTCTCGAGCTGCACCTTCCAGTAGCCGGCCTTCGCCGGATCCGTGTCGCGATAGAGCTCCGTCAGGGCCTGCATCGCCGGCAGCATGCCTTGCGCCGCGGCCTTCTCGTACATCTCCATCATCTTCGCCCCGTCGCGCGCGGTCAGCGCATTGCCGAAGCGGTAGACCGTCGCCATATAGAGCTGCGCCTTGCCGTACCCGTTCTCGGCGAGCGGGCGGCAGTGCTTGAACGCCTGCTGGATGTCGGCGAGCGCGGGCTCCTCCACGTACAGGCGCTCGCCGTGCTCCGCGCACTCCTTCTTGCCCCCGAGGGCAGGCGCGGCGGAAAGAAGCACCGCAGCCAGCGCCTTCACTTCTTCGTCTTCTCGACGAACCGCCAGCGCGCCTTCACCCGCTCGGTGACGACGATCTCGGCTCGCGAGACGTCGGTGTCCGCCCGGGCGATGGCGATCGGGCGCACGTCGCCTTCGCCGTAGACGATCTCGATGAGCTCGCCCAGCCGCCCGCCCGCGGCCGCCGCGATCGCCTCGGCGTGCCCGCGCGCCCTTGCTACGGCCGCGCCGAGCGCCTGGTTCTTCGCCTGCGCCTCGTCCGCCGGATGGAACGAGACGTCGGCCACCTCGCTCGCGCCAGCGCCGAGCGCGGCATCGATGACCGCGCCTGCCTTCGACACCTCGCCGATCCTTACGGTAAGGCCGTGGCGGCCGACGAAGAACGGCTTGTCCTTGTGCTCGGCGCGATGCGGCTCGTTGCGCAGGCCGTAGCCGGCGTTCTCGATCGCCTCGGGCGCGATGCCCGCCTTCTCCAGCGCACGGCGCACGCGCGTCACGCGGCGAGCGACGTCCTCGCCGACGTCGGCCGCATTTGCGCCCGTGACCTCGATCACCAGCCTCACCGTCGCGCGCGCCGGCGGCAGCCGCAGCTCGCCCACGCCGGTCGCCGCGATCTGCGGGACGAGCCGCGCCGGCGCGCCCGCCGGCTGGGCCTGCGCCGTTCCAAGCGCGCCGACGAGCGCGAGAAGTGCGAGCGTCCTCATGTCGGTCTCCTCTTCAATCCGGGATCAGCCGCTTGCCGAGCGCGACCGCCTCGTCCGGTACATAGCCCAGGCGCCGGTAGAGAGCCATCGCTTCCGTGTTGACACTGCGGACCTGCATGCTCAGCTTCGGGCAGCCGCGCTCAAGGAGGCGGCGCTCGACCTCCTGCATGAGCGTCCGGCCGAAGCCCCTACCGCGCTGCTCTGGCGCCACGGCGAGATAGTTTACCCACCCGCGGATGCGCATGCGCCATTGTGCCCATGTTTCGACGCGCTCTGGCGACGCGAAAGATGGCATGAACCTATGGCCGCGCGCTACCGTCGAACGGCTGGGAGGTGCTCTCATGAGCGATCCAAAGCGGATGCTGGTGTGGATGGTGCTTTTCGTCGGCGTGCTCGCCGCCGGGTGCGCCCTCGTCTATCCGCACCTCGCGGACGCCTTCCGGGCGAACGTGATCTTCAACGGCCTGATCCTCGGGGTGCTGGCCGTCGGGGTGTCGATCTGCTTCGGCCAGGTGATCGGCCTTGCGCCCGCTACCCGCTGGATCGACCGGACCCAGCGGGGCTTCTCCTCCGAGGACGCGCCGCGCATGCTCGCCGCGCTCGCCCGGGTCGTCGCCGGCCGCGAGCGCGAGGGGTTCACGATGTCGACTCTCGCCATGCGCTCGCTCTTGGACGGGGTGCGGCTGCGCCTGGACGAGTCGCGCGACGTGGCGCGCTATATCGTCGGGCTGCTCGTCTTCCTCGGCCTGCTCGGCACCTTCTGGGGGCTCCTGCAGACGGTGGGCGGCGTGAGCCGTGTCATCGGCGGGCTCACCGGCGATACTGCGCTCGCCTTCGCCGACCTCCAGGCGGGCCTGCAGCAGCCGCTCTCGGGCATGGGCACGGCGTTCTCCAGCTCGCTCTTTGGCCTGGCGGGCGCGCTCGCGCTCGGCATCCTCGATCTCCAGGCCGGGCACGCGCAGAACCGCTTCTTCGCCGATCTCGAGGAGTTCCTCGCCGGGCGCGCGCAGTTGCCCAGCCGCATCCACGCCGGCGAAGGCGAAGAGACGCTGCCCGCCTACCTGCAGGGGCTGCTCGAGAACACCGCCGAGAACCTCGCGCACATGCAGCGGCTGATGGCGAAGGCCGAGGAAGACCGCCGCGCCACGCAACAGGCGCTCGCGCAGCTCGCCGAGCGCCTGGGCGAGCTCTCCGAGGAGCTGCGCACCGAGCAGGCGAGCCGCAAGGAGACACGCGCCTACCTGCGCACGGTCGACCTTACGCTCTCCCGGCTGCTCGACGAGGTGGCAGGAGCGCGCGAGGAGGTCCCGGAAGCGCTGCGCCAGGAAGTGCGGCTCCTCGCGCAGAGCCTCGCGCAGCGGCCGCGCGCGCGCGCCTAGGAGCCCGGCGCCGTGCTCGCCCTCGCCCGCCGAAGCCGTGCCGGCGTCAACGTCTGGCCGGCGTTCGTCGACGCGCTCGCCTCGGTGCTGCTCGTGCTCGTGTTCATGCTGCTCGTGTTCGTGCTCGGGCAGTACCTGCTCTCGGTCAAGCTTACCGGCCGAGAGCGCGCGCTCGAGGAGCTCAACCGCCAGGTGAGCCAGCTCGCCGACACGCTCGCCATGGAGCGCGGTCGCGCCGCCACGCTGCGGGAGCAGCTCGCCGCCACGCTTACCGACCTCGAGCGCGCGAGCGGCGAGGCCGAGCAGGCGTCGGGCACCGTCGGGCTGCTCAACCAGCAGGTCGGGGCGCTGCGCGAGCAGCTCGAGCGGCTCAACGCCGCGCTCGAGGCCTCCGAGGCGAAGGCGACCGAGCGCGAGCGCGAGATCGAGCGCCTCGGCGAGCGCCTCAACGTGGCGCTCGCGAAGAAGGCGGAGGAGCTGCAGCGCTATCGCTCCGAATTCTTCGGCCGCCTGCGCGAGCTGCTCGGCGAGCACCCGAGCATAAGGGTCGTCGGCGATCGGTTCGTGTTCCAATCGGAGTTGCTCTTCCCGAGCGGCGAGGCGGCGCTCACGCCCGCCGGCGAGAAGAGCCTGACGCAGCTTGCGGACACGCTGAAGACGGTGACGAAGAAGATCCCGTCCGACATCCAGTGGGTACTGAGCATCCACGGCCACACCGACCGCCGGCCGATCGCCACCGCGCGCTTCCCCTCGAACTGGGAGCTCTCGACCGCGCGCGCACTGTCTGTCGTGCGCTTCCTTGCCGCGCGCGGCATCCCGGAGAAGAACCTCGCGGCCGCCGGCTTCGGCGAGCACCAGCCGGTGGACACGGGGGAGAGCGCCGATGCCTACGCGCGCAACCGCCGGATCGAGATCAAGCTGACGCCGCCGTGACCGCGAGGCCGCGGCAGATCGCGTCGACGTGACGGTGGTCCGTGCCGCAGCATCCGCCGACCACGGCGAGGCGCGGCAGCAAAGCCTGAAGCTCCCGATACTCGGCGCCGAGGCGCTCGGGGTCGCCGGTGTCGAGCTCGGCGCTGCCGTCGAGCTCCGCATGGCTCTTGGCGGCCGTCGGTCTCGACGGTGAAGGAGATCACTACGGGCATGGCGCTTGCCTGAGCGGCCATCGCGACACCGATGGCTTCTTGCGGATAGTTCAGCGTGAAGGCCGACACCATGTCGGCGTCGGTCCGCGCGAACGTGTCGACCTGCGCGCCGTGGTAGGCCTTCGCCTCCGCGGCGCTCATGCGCCGGTCGGGGAAGTACCCGTCGCCGCGCGGGCCCATGTTGCCGCTCACGATGAAGGGCAGCCCGCGCCGCTCCCACGCCGCGCGGATCTCGAGCATGAGCCCGATGCCGCGGCGGTTCGCGTCGGCGAGGGCGAGCGCTCGTTCAAGCGACGCTTCAGGCAAGCCACCGGGCTTTCGCCGCTCGAGTACGCGCACCGCGTGCGGCTGGAGGAAGCGAAACAGATGCTCGAGGCGGGCGACGAGCCGGTCGAGGCCATCGCCGAGCAGGTCGGTTACGAGGATGCCGGCTTCTTCTCGTGGCTTTTCCGTCGCAGCGTCGGCCTCACGCCCGCCCGTTATCGCAAGCGATTCCGCGGCATGCGCCGCGCCCTGGCGCGCGTATGATTGCGGCCTTTCCTCGATGGAGCCAGTCGACATGATCCGATTCCTCTGCGGGGCCGTGCTCGCCGCCGTCGCCTCGGCAGCGGCCGCCCAGGCGTATCCGTCCAAGCCCGTCCGGCTGATCGTGCCCTTCCCCGGCGGCTCGACGCCCGACACCGTCGCTCGCACGCTCGGGCAAAAGCTGAACGAGGCCTGGGCCCAGCCGATCGTGGTGGAGAACAAGACCGGCGCCGGCGGCAACATCGGCACCGCCGAGGCGGCGAAGTCGGCGCCCGACGGCTACACGCTGGTCATCGGCATCAACGGTCCGATCGCGGTGAACAAGGCGCTCTACCAGAACCTGCCCTACGACCCCGAGAACGATCTGCAGCCGATCTCGCTGCTCGCCGTGGGCGCGCAGATGCTCGCCATCCATCCCTCGGTGCCCGCCTCGAATCTGAAGGAGTTCGTCGAGTACGCGCGCAAGAACCCCGGCAAGATCGCCTACGGCTCGGTGGGCGCAGGCAGCGGCTCGCACCTCACCATGGAGCTCTTCCGCTCGCAGGCCAAGATCGACATGGTGCACGTGCCCTACCGCGGGTTCCCGCCGGTGGTGCAGGATCTGCTTTCCGGCAACCTTCAGGCGACCTTCGCGATCATCCCCGCGGTGCTGCCTAACGTGACCGCGGGCAAGTTGAAGGGCATCGCGGTGACCAGCGAACGGCGCAGCGAGCTCGCCCCCCACGTGCCCACCGTCGCCGAGCAGGGCTTCCCACGCTTCGACGCCACGGTGTGGATCGGCCTCCTTGCGCCCGCGGGGCTGCCGAAAGACGTGCTCGACAAGATCGCCGGCGAGACGCAGAAGGCGATGGCCGAGCCGGAGGTGCGCAACCGCCTCGTCGGCGCGGGCTTCGAGGTCGTGGGCGGCACCCCGGAGCAGTTCGCGAGGTTCATCAAGTCCGAGACGGCGAAGTGGACCGAGATCGTGCGCCTCACCGGCGCCAAGGCCGACTAGCCGCCGGCTAGAGCGGCTTGATCTGCACCTTCCGCCACTTGATGGCGCCGCCGGGCTCGCCCTTAGGCGGCAGCGTGCCGTACTGCAAGGCGATCGGGCCTTCCTTGAACTGCTCGTGCTTCAGCCGGGCGGTCACTTCGCCAAGGAGGTTACGCGAAGATGGCGCAATCGCCGACCGCGATCCGGCCCGGCGTGATGGTCTCGGCGTAGACGCCAAACCGCACGTCGGCGTCCTGCGCGATGGCGCGCAGCACCAACGGATCCGCCGGCAGGTCGGCCTGCGCGAGCGTGGTCATGCGGCAGCGCTCGGTGGACGACGTGATGCGTAGGGTTGCCTCGCCGACGCGCAGCGTCCGGCCGGTCCACGAAAGCTCGGGCTGGCCCTCCCCCGGCGCGTCGAGCACGATGTTCGGCCTGAAACGCCGCTCGTCGATCCGGCTGCCCGGCAACCGGACGCGCAGCCAGTCGAGGCTCGCCGTGGTGACGACGTGAATGGGATCGCTGTCGAAGTGTGGGACGTCGCTTTCCCGGGCGAGCGTCACGGCGACCCCCAGCGCGGCCGAGAGCGCCTGGTCGATGCCCGGATCGTCGCCGCGCAGGCGCCGTCCGTTCGGGAACGCGATCTCCGGCCACTCGCCGTCCCAGCGAGCGCTCAGCGAAAAGAGCCCCTCGATGCTGCGGAAACGTCGTGTGTCCTTACCGCTGCCGAGCTTCGCGTCGCGGTCGCGCACCGCGAACACGCGATCGCCCTTCACGCCCCTCGCATCGAGCTCGACCTCGCGGCAGGGCTCGCCGAGCATCGACTTGACCGGGTAGCGCCAGAGCGCGGCGACGTTCATCCGCCCATGCTACGCAAGATCGGGGTCTGACCCCGATCTCAGGGCTTGAGCGCTCCGATCGCTTCGGGCAGGCGGGTGACGACCTGGTCGGCGCCGGCCTGGCGCAGGCGGTCGATGGCGCGCGAGGGGTCGCCCGCGCTGGACCAGAGCGCGACGACAATGCGCGTCTCCGGAAGGCGCCGGCGCAGGCGCCGCGCAAGGGAGGCCGCGTGCGTCGCGGCGTGCGGCGGTACCGCGGAGATGCACACGAGCGGGCATAGCGCCTCGTCGACGTTGTTGGCGAGGCGCGCGCCGCTCGCGCGCGCGAGGATCTGCGCGGCGACGAGGTCCGCCTCGTCGTGTGCCGGCACAACGCAGGCTCCTTCATTTGACTTCATGTTGTTGAGCTGCAGGTCTTCGATGATTCCGCCCACGGTGTCGAAGAAGAAGCGCTCGCGGCGCGCGTCGAGCTCGCCGTGGTGCCGGTCGCGCTCGGCCAGAGCGAGCGCGGGGATGATCACGTCGGCGACAAGTGCTTGAGCGCCCTTCTCCTCGGTGTACTTTTCGGCGAGCTCGGTCGCCTCCTCCTGGTCGAGCGCCACCAGGCGCTGGTAGAAGCGCGCCTCGGGCGCGAGCACCGGCTCGACCCCGAGCAGCATGTTGAAGTAGGCGAGCTGCGGCACGTGGCGGCCGATGACCGTGATGCACACGGTGATCGGCATCGCGAGGAGCAGGCCGACCGGACCCCATAGCCAGGTCCAGAAGATCGCGGCGAGAATCACCGCCAGGGCGGAGAGCCCCGCGCTCCTGCCGTACAGGACCGGCTCCGCGATGTTCACGAGAACCAGCTCAAGGAGAAAGAACGCGCCGAGCGTCCATGCGAGCATCGACCAGCCGTCGTCGATCGCCACGGCGAGCAGCGCCGGCATCGCCAGCGCGATCCACACGCCGGCGTAGGGGATGAAGCGCAGCAGCGTGGCGAGAAGGCCCCACAGGAGCGCGTTCGGGATGCCGATGAAGTGCAGCGCGATGCCGAAGGGAATGCCGAAGCCGGCGTTGATCACGAGCAGCATGAAGAGGTAGCGGCTCACGCGCGCCGCGGCCTCGCCCATCGCCTGCGTGGTCACGGTGATGCGCCCGGCGCCCACCACGCCGATCAGCCGGTCGCGCATGTTCTCGCGGTGCAGGAGCATCAGGATGGTGAACACGATCACGGCGAGCGAGGTGGCGAAGGGCTTCGCGACCGGCTCGGCCCACTCGCCGATGGCGGCGAGCGCCGTGGGCGGCGTCTCGGTGACCGCGATCGGCTTCGCGGCCGGCGCCGCCTCCTTTTCCAGCTCCTGGATCGCCTCGGCCGCCTTGCCGATCGCCGTGTCGGGCGCGTCGTGGAACGCACGGACCTTGGCCGCGATGTTCTCGCGGTA
>DASRKB010000167.1:0-3398 GCA_035649175.1 Burkholderiales bacterium
CTTCCCGCCGCGCGCCGACGGCAAGAAGCTCGCGGGCCTCGCCGGTCCCGGCGAGTCGGAGTACACGTGGTACGACCGCGAGATTGCGTCGCGCGCGCAGATCTGGCTGCGCGAGGAGGCGGAGAAACACGCCGAGCGCCCATGGGTGCTCTTCGTCTCGTTCGTCGCGCCGCACTTCCCACTTACCGCGCCGCCGCACTGGTATTACCGCTACCCGTTCGAGCGCATCCCGATGCCGAAGCTCTACCGGCAGGAGGACATCCATCCGTACGTCACCGATCAGGACCAGAACGCCGGCTACGACAAGCACTTCGCCGACGAGGCGGCGGTAAAGCGGGCGCGCGCTGGCTATTTCGGCCTCATCTCCTCGCTGGACGAGAACATCGGCCACCTGCTCGAGACGCTTCGAGACACCGGTTTGGAGCGAAATACCCGCGTGCTGTACACCTCGGACCACGGCGACAACATGGGCGCGCGCGGACTGTGGGGAAAACAGGTCCTGTACGAGGAGGCGGCGAAAGTGCCGATGATCCTCGCCGGGCCGGGCGTTCCGGGGGGCGCGGTGCGCCGCGAGCCCGTGAGCCACGTCGACGTCTATCCCACCGTGATGGAATGCGTCGGCAAGCTCGCGCCGGAGGCATCGGGGGTCGCGTTGCTCAAGGCCGCGAAGGACCGCGTGATTCTCTCCGAGTACCACGCGTCCTCCTCGCGCTCGGGCGAATACATGATCCGGCACGGCAAGTGGAAGTACGTCTACTTCGTGCACTACCCGGACCGGCCGCAGCTCTTCGATCTCGAGGCCGACCCGGAGGAGCTGAACGATTTAGGCACCGACAAGGCGCACGCGAGCTACGTCGCGCTTCTGCACCAGAAGCTGCTGGCGATCCTCGACCCGGTGGCAGTCGACCGTCGGGCGAAGCGCCGGCAGGCGGATCTCGTCGCCGCGAACGGCGGGCGGGAAGCCGTGATCCGGCGCGGCAGCTTTGCCTACTCGCCGCCGCCCGGATTCAAGGCCGAGTTCAACAGCAATTGATCAGAAGGGGATGTTGAAGCGGATCGACACGCCGCCGTACGGCGCGGCCGGATAGTGGTACACCGGCGCGGGCGGGGCGTAATACACGCGGGGAGGCGGCGCGTAGTAGACCCTGGGCGGTGGCATCACGACCACCGGCGCGTGGCCATGGTAGTGGTGCCGTTGAGGGAAGTTCTGGTAGTACGAATGGTGTCGCACCACGTCCTTCTTGATGTGCCCGTGGCCATGGGCGTGACCGCCGCGCTTGTTCCAGCCGCCGTTGCTATGCCCGCGGTCGGCGAGCGCCGGAGCGGAGACCGCCAAGGCAGCGGCGGCTAGGAGAAGTCTCTTGAGCATCGGGGTACCTCCTTTCATGGCGCCTACTTTGCCGGCCGGCCGGCCGGCAGGACACCGATAAAGTGCAACAGCTGTAACCGCGTGTAAACTCGACGGCCGGAGGAGGACCTATGACACGCATCGCTCTCGCTTTTCTTGCCCTGATTCTTCCCTTTGCTGCCCTCGGACAGGACTACCCGTCCAAGCCCATCACGATGATCGTGCCCTTCCCGCCGGGCGGGGTGGCGGACATCGTCGGTCGGCCGCTCGCCACGGTGATGGAGAAGACCCTCAAGCAGCCGGTGGTGGTGGTCAACCGCACCGGTGCCGGCGGCGCCATCGGCATGGCCGCAGCCGCGAAAGCCGAGCCGGACGGCTACACCATCCTGATGGCCCTGTCGTCGATCTCCATCTTCCCGGTCTCCGACCCGCTGAACGGCAAGGCGCCGCCCTACACGTTGAAGGATTTCGCGCCGATCGCGCTGGTGACCGCGGATCCCACGGTGCTCGTGGTGTCCGCTGACAGCCCGTACAAGACCATCCAGGATTTCGTCGCGGCCGCGAAGGCGAATCCCGGGAAGATCAACTATTCCTCCTCGGGCGTGTACGGCACGCTGCACGTGGCGATGGCGATGTTCGCAAACGCAGCGGGCATCGAGCTCTTCCACGTGCCCTACCAGGGCGGCGGGCCGGCAGTGACGGCGCTGCTCGGCGGACAGGTGCAGGCGCTCGCCTCGGGCCCCGCGGCCGCCATCGGGCAGATCAAGGCGGGCAAGATGCGCGCGCTCGCCGGCTGGGGCGAAAAGCGCCTCGCGCTGATGCCCGATCTGCCGACCTTCAAGGAGCTCGGCTACAAGGACGTCGAGTTCTACATCTGGTCGGCGGTAGTCGCTCCCGCTGCCACCCCGGCCCCGGTGCAGCAGAAGCTGCGCGAGGCGGTGCGCCAGGCGGTCGCCGACCCGGCGTTCAAGGGCGCAATGGACAAGGTCGGCACGCCGATCAGCTATCTCGACGCGCCGGAGTTCAAGAAGTTCTGGGACGCGGACGCCGCGCGCCTGAAGACCGCGGTGGAGAAGATCGGAAAGATCGAGCCGAAGAAGTAGCGGCTCGGCGGAAAATGGGGACGTACTCCATTTCCGCCTCTACTTTTTCCGCTTTTTCTTCAGCCGTTCGAGCTTCTCGACCAGTGCGCGCGGGCGGCGGTACTGCATGAGAAGCGCGGCGCGGCGCTCGAAGGGGTCGCGCCGCGTCACCGCCCGCAGGTGGTGGCCGTTCACCAGCTTGAAGTGGCGCAGCTCGTCGAGCGCCTCGGCCACCTGCCAGGCGTTCTTCTCGCCGCTCACCCAGATCCGCGGCTCGATGCGGCGCAGGTCGTAGGGCAGAGAGTACTCGCGCAGCGTCTTGTGGTCGCGGCGGTTCGTGTATTCGTGGAAGTACGACATGGCGAGCTCGCGCAGCGTCCGGTAGACGGGGTCGCGCGAGCGCAGGCCGATGCCGTTGGTCTTGGAGATCGCGCCCCAGCAGCCGTTGCGCCGGTAGAGCGCCACCACATGGTCGAAGTCCTGCACCGCGCGCATGTCGAGGAGCAGCGGCGGCTCGCCGTGCACCCAGAACGCGCAGGCGGCGAGCATCGCGCCCTCGATGCAGTGCGCGCGCCGCTCGCGCAGCACCATGCGCACCGGGCGGCAGGTCTCGCCGTCGACCTCGAAGTTCTGCCGGAGCGAGTGCACGAAGGCCTGGATCTTCTGCGGCGTGTCCAGGCGCTCGAGCACCGCGTACTCGGACGCGGTGAGGCCGAGGTCCTCGAGGCGGGCGGCGCGCTTGCGGAGCATGGGGGCGGGAAAAAATATAACGGCGCCGCCCCCGCCGCAATCGCTTTCGCAACTACCTGATTTGCATGCCCGGCGCGCATGCGCCGGATGCGGGAAATCCGTTTGAGCGGCGCCGCGCCGGCGGGCATCCTGCCCCCATGAGATTCGTTCTTTTCCTCTGGAGAGCGCTGCAGGCGCGGCGCACCCGCGCCGAGCTGCACGCCCTCTCCGACCGCGCC
>DASRKB010000168.1:0-9062 GCA_035649175.1 Burkholderiales bacterium
GCTTGCGCTTCTCGCGCAGCGAGGCGACGCCTTCCTTCGCCTCGGGGCCGGTGAAGCCGAGCACCTCGAGCGCGAGCGAGGCGTCGAAGGCGGGTCCCGCCATGCGCAGCCAGTTGTTGAGCGAGTACTTGGTCCAGCGCAGCGCGGTCTGCGGGCCCGCGGCGAGCTTGCGCGCCACTTCGGCCGCTGTTTCCAACAATTTTTCTTCAGGGCAAGTCATGGAAACGAGACCAATGCGCTCGGCCTCCTCGCCGCTGATCGTGTCGCAGGTGAGAAGGTAGTACTTCGCCTTGGCCATGCCGCAAAGGAGCGGCCAGATGATCGCGGCGTGGTCGCCCGCAGCGACGCCCAGGCGCGTATGGCCGTCGATCAGTCTTGCCGTCTTGCTCGCGATGGAAACATCCGCCATCAGCGCTGCGGCGAGGCCCGCCCCGACCGCCGGGCCGTGGATCGCCGAGACGATGATCTTGGAGCAGTTCAGCATGTTGTAGACGAGGTCGCGCGCCTCGCGCCACACACGCGCGCGCGCGGCGAAATCCTGCGTCATCTCCTCGACCATTTTCAGGTCGCCGCCCGCCGAGAACCCCTTGCCGGCGCCGCGCAGGAGCGCGACGCGCGTCTCGGGGTCGCGGTCGACGTCGAGCCACACGCTCGCCATCTCGGCGTGCATCGGCGCGGTGGCGACGGAGAGCTTGCCCTCCTCGCCCATGACGATCTCGAGGATGCCGGGCTCGAGGCGGCGGAACTTGAGCTCGCGATAGTTCGAGTAATCCATGCGGGGCATTCTACAATCCGCACCCATGGCGCTTCGCACGCCGGACGAGCGTTTCGCGGGACTTCCCGGCTTCCCCTTTCAGCCGCACTACCTCGAGTGGCGAGGCATGCGCGCACACTACGTTGACGAGGGCAAGGGCGAGAGGACGTATCTCTGCCTGCACGGCGAGCCGACCTGGTCGTACCTCTACCGGCGCATGATCCCGCCCTTCGTCGCCTCCGGCGCACGCGTGGTCGCGCCCGACTTCATCGGCTTCGGCCGCTCCGACAAGCCCGAGAACGAGGGGACCTACACTTTCGACTTTCACAGAGAATTTCTTCTCCACTTCATCGAAACACTGAATCTCCGCCGTGTTTCCCTGGTCGTGCAGGACTGGGGCGGGCTGCTCGGGCTGACGCTCCCGATGGAAATGCCCGAGCGCTTCGAGCGGCTGCTCGCAATGAACACGACGCTCGGCACCGGCGACGTGCCGCTCTCCGAGGGCTTCCTCGCGTGGCGCGCGTACGTCGCGAAGAACCCGGACCTCGCCTGCGGCAAGCTGCTTTCGCGCACCTGCCCGCATCTCAGTGCGGCGGAGGCGGCGGCGTACGATGCGCCTTTTCCGGGTTCTTCTTCGAAAGCAGGAGTCCGCCGCTTTCCGCAGCTCGTGCCCGAGAAAGCGGACGATCCGGGTGCGGCGCTCTCCCGCCAGGCGAGGGACTTCCTGCAGAAGAGCTGGAAGGGCGAGAGCCGCATGGCGATCGGCGCGAAGGACCCGGTGCTCGGCGTGCCGGTCATGACCATGCTGCGGGGCTGGATCCGCAATTGCCCGGAGCCGCTCGTGATCGAGAACGGCGGTCATTTTCTGCAGGAATGGGGGGACGAGGTCGCGACATGGTTTCTTTCGCAGACATAGCCGCGGCGCACGAGCGCATCCAGCCGCACGCGAAGCGCACGCCGGTGCTCACCTCGGCGACGATCGACGCGATGACCGGCGCGCAGGTGTTCTTCAAGTGCGAGAACTTCCAGCGCATGGGCGCCTTCAAGTTCCGCGGCGCGTTCAACGCGCTCTCCCGGCTGCCCGAGGAGCGCCGCAAGGCCGGCGTGATCGCGTTCTCCTCCGGAAATCATGCGCAGGCCGTCGCCCTGTCCGGAAAAATACTGGGGATAAAGACGCTGATCGTGATGCCCGATGACGCGCCGAAGGTGAAGCTCGAGGCGACGCGCGGCTACGGCGCCGAGGTGGTGCAGTACGCAAGGAGTGAGCAGCGCGAGGAGGTGGCGGGCCGGCTCGCGAAGGAGCGCGGCCTCACGCTCATCCCGCCCTTCGACCACGAGGACATCATCGCCGGCCAGGGCACCGCCGGCAAGGAGCTCGTCGAGGACGCGGGGCCGCTCGACGCGCTGCTCGTCCCATGCGGCGGCGGCGGGCTGCTCTCGGGCTGCGCCATCGCCGCGAAGCACCTGCTGCCGAAGATCAAGGTCTATGGGGTCGAGCCGGCGGCGGGCGACGACGCGACGCAATCGTTCGCCAAGAAACGCCTCGTGACCATCGCCGTGCCCGACACCATCGCCGACGGCGCTCGCACGGCGTCGCTGGGCAAGCTGACTTTCCCGATCGTGCTGCGCTACGTCGACGACATGATGACCGTCACCGACGACGAGCTCACGCGGGCGATGTTCTTCCTGTGGGAGCGGATGAAGATCGTGGTCGAGCCCACGGGGGCTCTTGCATTTGCCGCCTTGTTCACCGGAAAAATCGACTTGAAAGGCCGGCGCGTCGGCATCGTGCTCTCGGGCGGCAACGTCGACCTGCGCTGGGCCGCGTCGAAGCTGGTTTAAGGCATACTTTGCACCAGAGGAGGAATCATCGAATGAAGAGAGTGCTAGCTGCAGCGGTCGCGCTATCGGCCCTGGTTTCGTTTCCCGTCGCCGCCCAGAAGTACAACCTCACGCTCACCGGCGCGAGCCCCGGCGGCCTGTGGTCGGCGCTCGGCACCGGCCTGGACGCGGCCCTCGCCAAGGCTTACCCCGGCTCGACGGTCACCTACCAGACGTCCTCCGGCGGGCTCGCCAACGTGCCGCTGGTGGCGCAGGGCAAGGCGCCGATCGGCATCGCGAGCGACGGCGAGCTCAAGGTCGCGGTGGACGGCAAGGAGCCCTTCAAGGCGCCGGTCGCCGGCGTGCGCGTGCTCGCGCGCGTCTACGCACCCGAGTCACGGTTCCAGATGACGCACGTCATCGTCTCCAAGGCCTTCGTCGACCAGCACAAGGTGAAGAGCTTCAAGGACATCGTCGAGCGCAAGCTCCCGCTGCGCGTCGCCATCAACCGGCGGGGCAACCTCGACGGCGACGTGAGCGAGGTGCTGATGGCGGAGATGGGCGCGACCGAGAAGGCGATCGAGAGCTGGGGCGGCCAGCTCGTGCGCGCCGCCTCCAAGGAGATGAGCTCGCTCTACCAGGACCGGCGCCTGGACATGATGAACTACGGCATCGCCTTCAACCACCCGAGCATCCAGGAGGCAGTGAAGGCGGTCGACTCCGTGCTGCTCGACATCCCCGACGACGTGGTGCGCAAGGTCGCCGACCGCTTCGGCGGCGCGCCCTGCGAGGTGAAGGAAGGCGAGTACAAGTGGTCGCCCGGTGCCGCCACCAACGTCTGCGTCGGCGCGCTGTTCGTCGTGAGCGAGAAGATGGACGACGCGCTCGCCTACAACCTCGCCAGGGCGATGGTGGAGCAGATCGAGGAGTTCAAGGACCGCTCGCACCGCGCCATCAAGGCGACGCTGACGCCCAAGGTAATCGCCAGCCGGGCGGCGGCGCCTTTCCACCCGGGGGCAGCCAAGTTCTACCGCGAGAAGGGCCTGCAGTAAGCTGAGCGGGCTGCTCTCGCTCAAGACCTGGTTCTCGGTCGGCGCGCGGCGCCGGCCGGGCGGGGTCTATCGCTGGATCTTCCTGCCGTTCGCGCTCGCGCTGGGGCTCTACGTCATCGGCGCGGCGACCTTCTTCATCATCGCGCCGTGGACGCTCACGGTCCTGTTCCTCGCCGGCATGATGGCGCTCGGCTTCCTCACCACCGGCGCGTTCGAGGACTCCTCCGGCGAGCGCCCGACCGGG
Organism: Burkholderiales bacterium; assembly: GCA_035649175.1. Lineage (GTDB taxonomy): Bacteria > Pseudomonadota > Gammaproteobacteria > Burkholderiales > SG8-39 > SCGC-AG-212-J23. Next base: position 3,872 of record DASRKB010000168.1, read on the forward strand.
CCCGACCTCGCCCTCGCCGCCGCCTCGCTCGCGAGCGGCGTCTACTTCGCGCTCAACGCGGAGCGCATCGTCGATCGCATCGCGCTGCTCGACCCGCTCTCGGGCCCGGACTTCTTCTTCGGCACGCTCGTCTTCCTGCTGACGCTCGAGATCACGCGGCGCGCGACCGGGCTGGGGCTCACGGCGATCGTGCTGGTCTTCGTCGCCTACAACCTCTTCGGCGACCGGCTCTCGGGCGTGCTGCAGCACGGCGAGATCGGCTTCACGCACTTCCTCGAGATCACCGTGTTCACCACCGACGGCATCTTCGGCCTGCCGGTGCGCGTGGCGGCGACCTACGCCTTCATGTTCGTGTTGTTCGGCACGCTGCTGGAGGCCTGCGGCGGCGGCAAGTTCTTCTTCGACTTCGCCGCCGGGGTGAGCGGGCGCAGAGCCGGCGGGCCGGCGAAGATCGCGGTGGTGTCCTCGGGCATGTACGGCATGATCTCGGGCAGCCCCACGGCGGACGTTGTCACGACGGGCGCGATCACCATCCCGATCATGAAGAAGCTCGGCTACAGCGGCCGCTACGCAGGCGCGATCGAGGTCGCGTCCTCCACCGGCGGCAGCATCATGCCGCCGGTGATGGGTACCGCCGCCTTCATCATGGTCGACTACACCGGCATCCAGTACCGCGACATCGCCATCGCGGCGCTCCTGCCGGCGCTGCTCTACTACCTCTCGGTCTACGCGCAGGTGCACTTCAGCGCGCGCCGGCGCGGGCTGGGGCAGATGGCGGATCCGGACATTCCGCGCATGAGCGCCACGCTGCGTGAGGGCGGGATGTTCCTCGTTCCGCTGGTGGTACTCACGGTCGCGCTGCTCTACGGCTACACGCCGACGATGGTGGCCGTCTACGGCTGCCTGGCGGTGCTCGCCGTGGCCCTGCTGCGCGCGAGCACACGCATCGGACCGGTCGGGCTCGTGAAGGTCCTCAGCGAGACCTGCTACCGCATGGTGCCGGTCGCCGGCGCCTGCGCCGCCGCCGGGCTGGTGATCGCCGGCATCACCATGACGGGGCTGGCCGCCAAGTTCGCGCATGTGATCTACGGCATCACCGACGCGCAGCTCCTGCCGACGCTGCTCATCGCCGCGGCGCTCACCACCGTGCTCGGCATGGGCATGCCGACGCCCAGCGCCTACATCCTCGCCGCCGCGCTGATGGCGCCGATGATCGAGAAGCTCGGCGTCCCGCTGCTCGAGACGCACATGTTCATCCTCTACTACGCGGTGATGTCGGCGCTCACGCCGCCGGTGGCGGTCGCGGCGTACGCCGCGGCCTCCATCGCCGATGACAACCCGCTCTACATCGCGGGGCTCGCGGTGAAGTTCGCGCTCGCCGCCTTCGTCGTGCCGTTCGTGTTCGTCTACGCCCCCGAGCTATTGCTCGACGGCCCATGGCATGCCACGCTCGCCACGCTCGGCACCGCGGTCCCAGGCTTCGTCATCCTCGCCGCGGCGATCGAGGGATTCCTGTTCCGGCGGCTCGCCGGCTGGGAGCGGTTGCTGCTCGCGGCCGCCGGCTTCATGCTGGTGCTGCCCAGCATGCGCCTCGCCGTCATCGGCGCGCTCGTTTACGCGGCTTTCGCCGCGCGCTGGTACTGGCGGCGGGGCCGGCGCGCCGCTTCGTAGCCTTCTTTTTCTTCGCTTTTTTCTTGGTTCCTGCTTTCGTCTTCTTTCCCTTGGTGCGCGGCGGGGTGCCGGGCTTTGGGAACTTCAGGATCGCGTCCTTGAAAAGCTCCACCAGCCCGAGCACCGCCGAGGCCTGGGTCGGATAGAGCGCCTCGGTGCGCACGATCAGCTGCTCGTGGTTGTCGGGGTTGTAGAGCTCGGCCAGGTACATGCCGCTCGCCTGATCGAGCACGAACTCCACGCGAAATTGGGCCACGCACACCTCCTATCATCAATTAGTATCGCACGCGATGCGCGCCGTTGAGATTACACAGCCCGGCCCTCCCGAGGTCCTCAAGCCCGCCGACCGCCCGAAACCCGCGCCGAAGGCGAACGAGATCCTGATCAAGGTCGCCGCCGCGGGCGTCAACCGTCCTGACGTGCTGCAGCGCACCGGCAACTACCCGGTCCCCAAGGACGCCTCCGACCTTCCCGGACTCGAGGTCGCCGGGGAAGTGGTGGAAATCGGCCCAAGTACTTCTCTTTGGAAGAAAGGCGACAAGGTGTGCGCCCTCGTCCACGGTGGCGGCTACGCCGAGTACTGCGTCGCGCCCGAGGTGCAGGCGCTGCCGGTGCCGAAGGGCCTTTCCATGGTGGAGGCTGCTTCCCTGCCGGAGACCTTCTTCACCGTGTGGGGCAACGTCTACGACCGCGGGCGCCTCGCGCCCGGCGAGACGTTGCTCGTGCAGGGCGGCACGTCGGGCATCGGCGTGACCGCGATCCAGATGGCGAAGGCGACCGGCAACCGCGTCTTCGCCACCGCCGGATCGGACGAGAAGTGCGCCGCCTGCCTGCGGCTCGGGGCCGAGCGCGCGATCAACTATCGTACCCAGGAATTCGAGAAAGAGATTCTTGCCGCCACCGGCGGCAAAGGCGTGAACGTCATCCTCGACATGGTCGGCGGCGACTACGTGCCCAGGGAGCTGAAATGCCTGGCCGACGACGGCCGCCTCGTCTTCATCGCCTACCTGCGCGGCCCAAAGACCGAGCTCAATATCGACGCAGTGCTGCGCCGGCGGCTCACCATCACCGGCTCGACGCTTCGCCCGCGCACCGTCGAGTTCAAGGGCACCCTCGCAAAAAACCTGCGCGAGAAGATCTGGCCGCTCATCGAGGCGGGCAGGATCAAGCCGGAGATCTACAAGACCTTCCCGCTCGAGCAGGCCGCCGAGGCGCATCGCCTCATGGAAAGCTCGCAGCACATCGGCAAGATCGTCCTCACCCTCTAGCGAACAAGGGGTCAGGACCCTTTTTCTCACTCGTTGGCCGCGGTGTCTCTCAACCACGCCAGAAAATCCCTGACCTCCGGCCTCCCCTCGGCGCGGCGCGAGACGATCGCGAAGTAGGCCCGCGCCGGGTCGGCGCTCGACTTGAACGGCGCCACCAGCTCCTTGGACGCGAGCAGGTCGCGCACGAGCGGCGTCCGCCCGAGCGCCACACCGTGCCCGGCGAGCGCCGCCGGGATGATCTGCTCGTAGCCCGAGAAGGAGAGCGAGCCGGCCGGCCGCAGGTCGGCGATGCCGGCGACCTCGAGCCAGGTCTTCCAGTGCAGCCAGGGATGGCGCCCGTCCGGGTCGTCGTACTGCAGCAGGACATGGTGCCTGAGGTCCGCGGGCGCCTTGAGGGGTTTCTTTTTGAGGAGCTTGGGACTGCAGACCGGGAAGACGCGCTCGCCGAAGAGCCGCACCGCGTTCGGGCCGGCGAGCGAGGGCGGGCCGTGGCGGATCGCGATGTCGAGGCCGTCGCGCTCGAGGTCCTGCACCCGCGTATCCGCGGTGATGCGCACGTCGGCGTCGAGATGCGCGCGCGTGAAGCCGGCGAGGCGCGGGATCAGCCATAGCGCGGCGAACGAATGGGTCGTCGTCAGCGCAATCGCCTGCCGGCCGGTGCGCCGCCGGAGCTGGTCGGTCGCGGCGCGCATCATGACCAGCACCTGCGCCGCCGCGGCGTAGAACTGCTGGCCCTCCGGCGTGAGGGCGAGCGCGCGGTGCCGGCGCTGGAAGAGCGCCACGCCCAGGTGATCCTCGAGGTCCTTGATCTGCCGGCTCACCGCCGACTGGGTGAGGTAGAGCTCCTCGCCCGCCTTGGTGAACGACAGGTGGCGCGCCGCCGCCTCGAATCCCACCAGCAGGTCGAGGGGCGGCAATGCATTCCGATTACGCATGCGTGTCCTGCATATTTACCGTTTGAGCCGGGGGAGCCAAGGATGCATCCTGCGCATGTCAAACGCAAGGAGGCCGACATGAGGCTCGAACTGGAAGGCGGTGCAGTCAGGCTCAATCCCCACCAGACGCTGCGCCTGCGCGACAGCGCCGGCAGCACGGTGTGCGCGGTGGAGGGCTCGGTATGGATCACCGAGGAAAATCAGGCGCGCGACATCGTGCTCGCGAAGGGCGCCTGCTATCGGCTGCGCCAGCGCGGCCTCGCCATCATCAACCCGCTCGGCGGCACTGCGGCCGTCGAGCTCGCCTGAAAGGAAACACCGTGGACATCATCGACCGCTCGATCATCCCCGACCTGCACGCCGCCGCTCGGCGCCATCGCGCCGCGTACGTCGGCTGCCTGTTCGTGAGCTTCAAGAACAGGCTGTCGGGTCTCCTCCACGTCGGCATCCGCCGCACGATCGCCTGGGGCTGAGCGCCATGTACGACCACATCGGACTCCGGGTGAGGGACGTCGAAGTCGCGCGGCGCTTCTACAAGGCGACGCTCGAGGCGCTCGGGCTGGTCGAGGACGGCTCGGGCGCTTTCGGCCCCGCAGGCGCCCCGGGCTTGTGGCTGCATGAAGAAAAGCAGTCCGCGGGAGGCGCGCACATTGCGTTCCGTGCCAGGGACCGCGAGGCGGTCGCCCGCTTCCACGCCGCCGGCCTCGCGGCAGGCGGGCGGGACAACGGCAAGCCGGGCCTGCGGCCCGACTACAGCCCCTGCTACTTCGCCGCCTTCCTCGTGGATCCCGACGGCAACAATGTCGAAGCGGTCTGCCAGGAATAAGCCATGCCGCTCGTGCGCATTTCGCTCATCAAGGGCAGGAGCCGCGCGCAGCGCGCAGCGATCGGCGAGGCGGTGCATCGTGCCATGGTGGCAACGATCGACGTGCCGGAGCTCGACCGCTTCCAGCTCATCACCGAGCACGAGGCGGGCGACCTGGCCTACGACCCGGCGTATCTCGGCGTCGCGCGCAGCGACGGCCTGGTCGTCATCCAGATCACGCTGAGCCGCGGCCGCAGCCTCGAGCAGAAGCGCGCCCTGTACCGGCGGATCGCCGCTAACCTCCACGAGGCGGCGGGCCTGCGGCCGGAGGACGTTCTCGTCAGCCTCGTCGAGGTCGGGCGCGAGGACTGGTCGTTCGGCCACGGGATCGCATCCTATGCCCCGGAGATGAGAAAAATGGGGTCTGTCCCCATTTAGAATGGGGAGGTGTTCAAGCCGGACCTCCTGAAGGGCAAGCGCATCCTCATCACCGGCGGCGGCACGGGCCTGGG
>DASRKB010000169.1:0-125888 GCA_035649175.1 Burkholderiales bacterium
CTGCGTGGTCTTGAAGACGCGCTTCATGTCGGTGAGCACGCCCTTCCCGAGGTCGGCGAACTGCGGGCCGCGGTGGTCCATCGTCGGGAAGTCGATCGCGCGCAGCACGCGCTCGGGGACGTTGGTCGGTCCCGGGATCTGCAGGAAGTGCCGTCCGGCGCGTCGGGGCATTGAGTTATTCTAACCACGGCCTCCATGAACGCTCCCTTGACGCCCGTCAGGTTTCCGCGGCTCGAGCGCTCCGCGCTGGCGGAGCGCCTGCGCAAGGCCCTCGACGCCGACGTGTTGTTCGATGCCGCCAGCCGCGGACGCTACGCGACCGACGCGTCGATCTACCAGCTCGAGCCGCTGGGCGTCGTTGTGCCCCGCAGCGAGGAAGCGGCGCGCGGTGCGATCGAGATCGCAGCCGCCGAAGGCGTCCCGATTCTTCCACGGGGCGCGGGCAGCTCGCAGTGCGGTCAGGCGGTCGGCGAGGCGCTCGTCATCGACCACACGAAGTATCTGAACGGCATCCTGGAAGTCGATCCTCACGCGCGCACCGCCGTCGTGCAGCCTGGGGTCGTCCTCGACGCGCTGAACGCGGAGCTTCGCCGCCATGGCCTCTGGTTCCCCGTCGACGTCTCGACGAGCGCGCAGGCGACGCTCGGCGGCATGGCGGGCAACAACTCGTGCGGCTCGCGTTCCATCGCTTACGGCAACATGGTTCACAACGTGCTCGCGATCGACGCGGTCACGGCCGAGGGCCACCGCTGGCGCTTTGGTCCCATGGCGAACGCCTCAGGGGCTCAGGGGTATCTGGATTTCATTCACAAGATCTCTTCCCTGTACGAGCGCGAGAAGCAGGAAATCGCCGCGCGCTTTCCCAAGGTGCTGCGCAAGGTCGCGGGCTACAACCTGGATCACCTGGGCCCGCCGCACGCGAACGCCGCGCACTTGCTGGTGGGCTCGGAAGGCACGCTCGCGTACTCGGAGCGCCTGCATCTCAAGCTCTCCTCGCTGCCGCACGCCCGCGTGCTCGGCGTGTGCCATTTCGAGCGGTTCTACCGCGCCATGGAAGTGACGCAGCACATCGTGAAGCTGGGCCCGAGCGCGGTCGAGCTCGTCGACCGCACGATGATCGGCCTGGCGCGCCAGAATCCGGCGTTCGAGCGCACAGTGAGCGCGTTCATCAAGGGGGACCCCGACGCCATCCTGCTTGTCGAGTTCGCGGATGAGAGGACGGGAAAGCTGAGGGACCTCGCCACGCTCATGGCGGATCTCGGCCATCCGGGCAGCGTGGTCGAGATCACCGATGCTGGCCTTCAGCGGGCGGTCTGGGAGGTGCGCAAGGCGGGGCTGAACATCATGATGTCGATGAAGGGCGACGGGAAGCCCGTATCCTTCATCGAGGACTGCGCCGTGCCGCTGGAGCACCTTGCCGAGTACACCGGTCGCCTCACGCGCGTGTTCGAGAAGCACGGCACGCGCGGCACCTGGTATGCGCACGCCTCGGTCGGCACGCTGCACGTGCGGCCGGTGCTCGACATGCGCCTCGACGGGGCCGAGAAGATGCGCGCCATCGCCGAGGAGGCGTGCGCGATGGTGAAGGAATTCAAGGGCGCCTACTCCGGCGAGCACGGCGACGGCCTCGTGCGCTCCGAATGGATCGCGCCGTTCTTCGGCCCGCGGCTGACCGAAGCGCTCGGCGAGATCAAGTCCTGGCTGGATCCCAAGGGGCTCATGAACCCGGGCAAGATCGTCGACCCGCCGCGCATGGACGACCGGAGCCTCTTCCGCTTCAAGCCGGGATACGCGACGCGCGTGCCGCCGCCGGCGCTCGATTGGTCGGAATGGGGGGGCTACGACAAGGCGGTCGAGATGTGCAACAACAACGGCCATTGCCGCAAGTTCGACGCCGGCACGATGTGCCCGTCGTACCGCGCGACGATGGACGAGGCCCACCTCACGCGCGGCCGGGCGAACACGCTGAGGCTCGCGCTGTCGGGACAGCTCGAGCTCGATACCGTCGCCGAGGCGCTCGAGCTGTGCGTCTCGTGCAAAGGCTGCAAGCGTGAATGCCCGACCGGCGTCGACATGGCGCGCATGAAGGTCGAGTTCCTCGCGCAGCACCGGCGCAGCCACCGCCTGAGCTTGCGAGAGCGCGCCATCGCCTATTTGCCGCGCTATGCGCCGCTTGCGGCCCGGTTTGCGCCGATCTCGAACCTCGCGTCGACGACCTTCAAGGCTCTGCTTGGCTTCTCGCCGCAGCGCGAGTTGCCGCGCTGGCGACGCGACCACTTCGTCGAACGCGCCTGGGCGAAAAGCGGCGGCCGAGATGTCGTGCTTTTCGTCGACTGCTTCAACCGGTGGTTCGAGCCCGAGAACGCGCGCGCCGCGATCCGGGTGCTCGAGGCCGCCGGGTGCCGGGTGCACGTGGCCGATCCCGTGACGGCCGGCCGTCCACTGTGCTGCGGCCGGACGTTCCTTTCGGTCGGCCTCGTCGACGAGGCTAAAGCGGAGGCGCGGCGGGTGCTCGAGTCGCTCGGCCCCTGGATCGCGCGCGGCATCCCGGTGATCGGCCTGGAGCCCTCGTGCCTCCTCGGCATGCGCGACGAATACACCGTCATGCTGCCCGGCGTCCACGATCTGGCGAAGAACACCTTCCTACTGGAGGAGTTCCTCGCCCGCGAGCCGGGCAACCTGCGCTTCCGCGAGATGAAGCGCGAGGTCCTGCTGCACGGGCACTGCCACCAGAAGGCCTTCGACGTCATGCCCGCAACACACAAAGTGTTGTCGATGATTCCCGGCTTGCAGGTTCAATTCATAGAAACCAGTTGCTGCGGCATGGCCGGCAGCTTCGGCTACGAAGCCGAACACTACGAAGTGTCGATGAAGATGGCGCAACTCGCGCTCCTCCCTGCGGTGCGCAGCGCGCCGCAGGCGCTCGTCGTCGCCGACGGCACGAGCTGCCGCCACCAGATCGCCGACGGCACGCGCCGCGAGGCCTGGCACGTGGCGCGGCTGCTTTCCGAGGCGCTGGCCTAGCGTCGGCTCCACGCGAAAAGCGCGATGCCGCCCAGGACCATGGGCACGCAAAGCCACTGGCCCATGGTCATACCCAACGCCAGGGTGCCGAGGAACGCGTCGGGCTCCCGCGCGAACTCGGCGATGAAGCGGAAGGCGCCGTAGCCGATCAGGAAGAGCGCCGAGACGGCGCCGCGCGGCCGGGGCTTGGCGGAGTAGAGCCACAGGATGACGAAAAGCGCCACGCCCTCGAGGGCGAACTGATAGAGCTGCGAGGGATGGCGCGGCAGCTCGCCCGCGCCTCGGAATACCATGCCCCACGGAACGTCGGTGACGCGTCCCCAGAGCTCCCCGTTGATGAAGTTGCCCATGCGCCCCGCGGCGATGCCCAGCGGGCAGAGCGGCGCGACGAAATCCATCAGCCTCAGGTAGTCGACCCGATGGCGCCACGCGGCGAAGGCCATCGCTAGCATTACGCCGAGCAGGCCGCCGTGGAACGACATGCCCCCCTGCCAGATGGCGAAGATCTCGAGCGGGTTGGCCGCGTAGTGCGCCGGCTTGTAGAAGAGTACGTAGCCCAGCCGTCCGCCGAGAACGACCCCGAGCACCGTCAGGAAGATCAGGTCGTCGAATTGCGCGCGCGTCACTGGCGCCCGACCTGCGGCAATGCGCCGCAGGCCGAGCCACCAGCCGGCGGCGAAGCCGGCGAGGTACATGAGCCCGTACCAGCGCACGGCGAGCGGCCCGATCGAGAACACGATCGGGTCGATCTGCGGATGGACCAACATTAGAATTGCGGATTAGATCACAAGGGAGAATCGCGAATGGCGTACAACAGGCGCAGCCGCCTCATTACGCAGGGGGTGGCGCGCTCGCCCAACCGGGCGATGCTGCGCGCCGTTGGCTTCGGCGACGGCGACTTCGAGAAGCCCATCGTCGGCGTGGCGAACGGCCACTCCACCATGAACCCGTGCAACGCCGGCATCCAGCCGCTCGTCGAGCGTGCCGCCGCCGCGCTCGAGCAGGCAGGTGCGAAGCCGCAGCTCTTCGGGGTGCCGACGGTCACCGACGGCATCGGCATGGGCACCGAGGCGATGAAGTACTCGCTCGTGTCACGCGAGGTGATCGCCGACGCCATCGAGACGAGCGTGAACGGCCAGGCGATGGATGGCGTCCTCGTGGTCGGCGGCTGTGACAAGAACATGCCCGGCGGCATGATGGCCATCGCGCGGATGAACGTCCCCGGTATTTACGTTTACGCCGGGACCATCAAGCCGGGCAAGTGGAAGGGTCAGGACCTCACCATCGTCTCGGCTTTCGAGGCGGTGGGCTCCTTCGCCGCCGGCAAGCTTGCCCAGGAAGACTTCATCGGCATCGAGAAGAACGCCTGCCCTAGCGTGGGCGCCTGCGGCGGGATGTACACGGCCAACACCATGAGCTCGTCGTTCGAGGCGCTGGGCATGAGCCTGCTCGGCTCCTCGCAGATGGCTTCTCCCGACGCCGAGAAGGCCGATTCGGCGGCGGAATCCGCCCGGGTCTTGGTTCAAGCAGTCAAGGACAATCTGCGCCCGCGCGACATCATTACCCGCAAGTCGATCGAGAATGCGGTGGCGCTCGTGATGGCGACCGGCGGCTCGACCAACGCGGTGCTGCACTACCTCGCCATCGCTGCGGCGGCCGGCGTAAGGTGGACCATCGACGATTTCGAGCGCGTGCGCCGCAAGGTGCCGGTGCTCTGCGACCTCAAGCCCTCCGGACGCTTCGTGGCGGTGGACTTTCATCGCGCCGGCGGTGTGCCGCAGGTCCTGAAGATGCTGCTCGCCAACGGTGTACTGCACGGCGATTGCATGACCATCCACGGCAGGAACGTGGAGCAGATACTAAAGGACGTTCCGGACGAGCCGCGGGCCGACCAAGAGGTAATCCGACCCTGGTCGGAGCCGCTCTACCGCGAAGGTCACCTCGCGATCCTGAAGGGCAACCTCTCGCCCGAAGGCTGCGTCGCCAAGATCACCGGCCTCAAGAACCCGTCGATCACCGGCCGCGCCCGCGTGTTCGATTCGGAGAAGGCCTGCATGAAGGCGATCATGGCGAAGCGCATCAAGGCGGGCGACGTGATCGTGATTCGCTACGAGGGCCCGAAAGGCGGCCCGGGGATGCAGGAGATGCTCGCGCCGACCTCCGCGCTGATCGGCCAGGGGCTGGGCGAGTCCGTGGGTCTGCTCACCGATGGGCGCTTCTCCGGGGGAACCTGGGGCATGGTGGTCGGCCACGTGTCTCCGGAGGCCTACGCGGGCGGCACGATCGCGCTCGTCAAGGAAGGCGACTCGATCACCATCGACGCGAAGAAGCGCGTCATCCAGCTCAACGTGCCGGCGAAGGAACTCGCCGCGCGCCGCAGGAGGTGGAAGGCGCCCAAGCCGCGCTACACGAAGGGGCTGCTCGCGAAGTACAGGCGGCTCGTCTCAAGCGCCTCGCGCGGCGCGATCACCGATTCAGAAGCTTGAGCCCGGGCCCTTGAGGAACTCGAGCTCCTCGGTCGTGCTTGGCCGCCCGAGAATGTCGTTGCGGTGGGGAAAGCGGCCGAAGCGCGCGACGATGTCGCGGTGCGCCACGGCGTAGCGATACGCATCGTGCGTCTCGGGAAAGGCTTCGAGCGGCCGGCACAGCTCGCAGGCGCGCTCCTGGTCCTCGAGCGACTCGCTGTGCTCGAAAGGCAGGTAAAAGAACAGTCTTTCGACCGGCAGCCTGTCGCGGTCGTAGCCCGCCGCGAGCGCGTGTCGCGCGGCGTCGAGCGCAAGCGGGTCCGCGGCGAACGCGCGCGCCGTGCCGCGGAAGATGTTGCGCGGAAACTGGTCGAGCACCACGATGCGCGCGAGGCAGCTGTCGGCCTCCCCTAGCCATTGCGTGTGCGCGCCGGCGGCGCTCGCCTCGTAGAGCGGCAGGAAGCGGCGGTGTACCTCCGCATCGAAGGCCGCGTCCTTCTCGAACCAGCGCTTCAGCCTTGGCCCGCGCGGCGTGCCGAACCAGAACTCGAGGACCTCGAGGTGGATGAGCTTTGTCATGAGGTGCTAAGCTGAACCCGCAATAACCACTAAAAAGGGAGGCACCATGCTTCGCCGCTTCATCGCCAGCTTGCTCATCGTTTCCGTCGCCGGCCTGGGGCTCGTGGCTCCAGCGCAGGCTGCGCTGCTAGGCACCGACGCCGCGGTGTCCGGCGCCGAGCAGACCCGCATCCTGCTCCTGCTAGAGCGCGCCGACATGCGCGCCGCGCTGGAAGCACACGGCGTCGACCCGGCCGAGGTCAAGGCGCGCGTCCGTGCGCTGACCGACGGGGAAGCGGCGCAGCTCGCCGCGCAGATTGAGAGCTTGCCTGCCGGTGGCAGCGTGCTCGGTGTACTGGTGTTCGTGTTCCTTGTCCTGCTGATCACCGACATCCTTGGCTTCACCAAGATCTTCCCATTCACCAAGCCGGTGCAGTAGGACAGCGGCAAGGCCCTTGCGGGGTGGCTCGATCACGAAGTGGTAAGCTGCTTGGTAACAACTGCCAAAAAAGGAAGGAGGGGCAACATGCTTCGTCGTTTCATCGCCAGCTTGCTCATCGTCTCGGTCGCCGGCCTGGGGGTCGTCGTGCCGGCGCAGGCAGCGTTGCTAGGCACCGATGCCGCGGTGGCCGACGCCGAGCAGACCCGAATCCTGCTCCTCCTCGACCGCGCCGACATGCGCGCTGCGCTGGAGGCACACGGCGTAAGTCCTGCCGAGGTGAAGGCGCGGGTCGCGGCGATGACCGACGAGGAGGCCGCGCAGCTTGCGGCGCGGATCGACAGCCTTCCGGCGGGCGGAAACGTGCTCGGGTTGGTGGTCTTCGTGTTCATCGTCCTGCTGATCACCGACATCCTGGGCTTCACCAAGATCTTCCCATTCACGAAGCCGGTACGGTAGCCGTCAGGCTCGCGCAAGGGAAAGCCCCCCCGTCAGCGGGGGCTTTGTTTTTCGCCGCTGGCGATGGAAAAACCGCGGCGCCTGCGCGTAAGATAGGCGCCCCAGCGAAGAGCGAATCCCGGGAGAAACCATGAAATTCCAGACCACAGGCTTGACCTTGGTTGCCGCCGCGTTTGCGCTCGCCGGCTGCGGCGAGCAGAAGCCGCCCGCCAAGGCGGCCGATGCCGGCAAGGCGCCTGCCGCCTCCGGCGGCGTCGAGATCCGCATCGGCCACGCCGGCCCCACCACTGGCGGCATCGCGCACCTCGGAAAGGACAACGAGAATGGTGCGAAGCTCGCCGTGGACGAGGCGAACCAGGCCGGCATCAAGATCGGCGGCCAGCCCGCGAAGTTCGTCTTCATCGCGGTGGACGACCAAGCCGACCCGAAGGTCGGCACTACGGTGGCGCAGAAGCTCGTGGACGACAAAGTGAACGGCGTGGTCGGGCACCTCAACTCCGGGGTGACGATTCCCGCCTCGGCCATCTACAACCAGGCCGGCATCCCGATGATCAGTGGCTCGGCGACTAATCCCAAGCTGACCGAGCAAGGCTTCAAGAACGTGTTCCGCGTGGTCGGTCGCGACGACCAGCAAGGCCCGGCGATCGCAAGCTACCTCGCGAGCGAGAAGAAGCCGCAGCTCGTGGCCGTGATCGACGACGCCACGGCCTACGGCGAGGGTATCGCGAACGAGGTCGAAAAGACGCTCAAAGCCGCCAACATCAAGGTGCTCCCGCGCGAGAAGGGCACCGACAAGACCACTGACTGGAAGGCGATTCTTACCAAGCTGCGCGGCCAGAAGCCCGATGCCGTGTTCTACGGCGGCATGGACGCGACCGGCGGCCCGCTCCTCAAGCAGGGGCGCGAGCTCGGCATCAAGGCGGTGTTCTCCTTCGGCGACGGCGCGTGCACCGACAAGATGACGGAACTCGCCGGCAACGCGGCCGAGGGCCTGCTGTGCTCACAGGCGGGGATTCCGCCGCAGGCGGCCTCGAAGAAGTTCCAGGAGGCCTACAAGAAGGCCTTCAACGCCGACCCGATCCTGTACGCGCCCTTCACCTACGACGCGGCAAACCTGCTCATCGAGGCGATGAAGAAGGCCGACTCGGCCGATCCGAAGAAGTACCTGCCAGAGCTCCAGAAGATCGGCGGCTTCACTGGCGCCACCGGGCCGATCTCCTTCGACGACAAGGGCGACCGCAAGGACGCCGAGATCACGATCTTCACCATGAAAGGCGGCAAAATCGAGCCGCTCGCCGTCGTGAAAGGCGGCAAGACCGCGGCCTATGACGAGTTCGTGAAGAGCATGGGCAAGTAGTCCCCGCGCCCGGCAAGGCCGAGGACGGCACCCGCAAGGGTGCCGTTTTCGTTTTTGGTTTAGGCTAGCCGCCCGTGGACACGTTCCTGCAGCAGGTGATCAACGGGCTGACGGCGGGCAGCGTCTACGCCGTGGTGGCGCTGGGCTACACCATGGTCTACGGCATCATCCAACTGATCAACTTCGCCCACGGCGAGGTGGTGATGATCGGGGCGATGGTGGCCTTCACCATGATCAACGCGCTCGCCCCCTCCGGGCTCCCGCCGCTCGCCATCGTGCTGATCGGCACGGGCTGCGCGGTCCCGGTGTGCATGCTGGTGGGCTACTCAATGGAGCGACTGGCGTACCGTCCGCTACGCGGCGCGCCGCGCCTCGCACCGCTCATCACGGCGATCGGCGTGTCGATCATCCTGCAGCATCTCGCGCTCATGATCTGGAGCCGCAACATTCTCGCCTTTCCGCAAATCATCGAGTCGCGCACCTACTTCATCGGCGGGGCGGCGATCACCACCGTACAGATCGCGATCCTCCTCATCTGCCTTGGACTGATGGGCGGGCTCGCCTTCCTGATCTACCGCACGCCGCTAGGGACCGCCATGCGCGCCACCGCGCAGAACCGCCAGGTCGCCGGCCTGATGGGAATCGACGTCAACCGCGTGATCGCGGCCACCTTCGTCATCGGCGCCGGGCTCGGCGCGGTCGCCGGCGTGCTCTTCGGCAGTTACTACGGCATCGCCCAGTACACCATGGGCTCGATCCTCGGCCTCAAGGCCTTCTGCGCCGCGGTGCTCGGCGGCATCGGGAACATCCCCGGTGCGATGCTGGGCGGCGTGCTGCTCGGGGTAATGGAAGCGCTCGGTGCCGGGTACATCGGCGACTTCACCGACTTGTGCCGGTACGGCTGGATCGCCGGCGCCATCGACGCCTGCCGCGAAGGAGGCCACTTCATCCTCGCCGGCTCCAACTACCAGGACGTGTTCGCCTTCGTGGTGTTGATCATGGTCCTCGTACTCCGGCCGCAAGGCCTGCTCGGCGAGCGCGTCGGCGACCGCGCCTGATGCGCAGCTACTTCGATGTGCGCAAGCGCCCTTGGCTGGTCTGGCTAGGCTTCGCCCTGGTCGGCGTCTCGCTCGCCCTCTTGCCGTTCGCGCTCGCGCAGATCGGCACGACCTGGGTGCGCATTACCAACTACGCGATTCTGTACATGCTGCTCGCCCTGGGCCTGAACATCGTCGTTGGCTTCGCCGGGCTGCTCGACCTCGGCTATATCGCCTTCTACGCGGTCGGCGCCTACACCTACGCTCTCCTCGCCAGCCCGCACTTCGGCCTTCACCTGCCCTTCTGGATCGTCCTGCCGATCGGCGCGGCGGTCGCCGCATTCTTCGGCGTGCTGCTCGGCGCTCCGACGCTCAAGCTGCGCGGCGACTACCTTGCCATCGTCACGCTGGGCTTCGGCGAGATCATCCGCATCGTGCTGAACAACCTGTCGCGCCCGGTCAACATTACCAACGGGCCGCAGGGCATCACGCGCATCGACCCATTCAAGATCGACGGCTTCAGCTTTGGCACCTACGAGAGCTTCCTCGGCATCGAGTTCAGCGGGCCGATCAAGTACTACTACCTGCTGCTGCTCGTCGCGCTGGGCATCATCGTGGTCAACCTGCGGCTGCAGAACTCGCGGATCGGCCGCGCCTGGGAAGCGATCCGAGAAGACGAGGTGGCCGCCCGCTCGATGGGCATCGACACGCGAAACCTGAAGCTGCTCGCATTCGCCATGGGGGCTAGCTTCGGTGGCGTGGCGGGCGGCATGTTCTCTGCCATTCAGGGCTTCATCTCGCCAGAGAGCTTCGTTTTAGTGGAATCCATCATGGTGGTGTCTATGGTGGTGCTCGGGGGCATGGGGAACATCTGGGGCGTGGTCCTGGGGGCGCTGCTGCTGTCGTTCGTGCCCGAAATCCTGCGCTGGACGGTGGAGCCGCTGCAGAACGCGCTCTTCGGCCGCATGCTGGTCGAACCCGAGGTGATCCGCATGCTGCTCTTCGGCTTCGCGCTCGTTCTCATCATGCTCTTCCGCCCGGCGGGGCTGCTGCCTTCGGCGGTGCGCCGCCGCGAGCTCGCCGAGCGCGCCGCATGACGCCGCCGCCGTCCTTGCTGCGGGCGCAGGGCATTACCAAGCGCTTCGGGGGCGTGCAAGCGCTCGACCAGGTGTCCTTCGGCATCGAGCCCGGCGAGATCTACGGCCTCATCGGCCCCAACGGTGCCGGCAAGACGACGCTCTTCAACGTGCTCACCGGCATCTACCCGCCCGACGCCGGCACGTTCACGTTCGCCGGGCAGCCGGTCACCGGCCTCAAGCCCGACCGCATCGCTGCCGCGGGCATCGCGCGCACGTTCCAGAACATCCGCCTCTTCGCGAACCTTTCGGCGCTCGAGAACGTGATGATTGGCAGGCATCTGCGCAGCCGCGCCGGCGTTGCCGGGGCGGTGCTCCGTACGCGCGCCACGGTGGAGGAAGAGCGGCAGATCGAGCGCCGCGCGCTCGAGCTCCTCGACTACGTTGGCGTCCGTGCGCGGGCGAACGACCCCGCGGGCAGCCTGCCCTATGGCGACCAGCGGCGCCTAGAAATCGCTCGCGCGCTTGCGCTCGAACCGCGGCTCCTCGCGCTGGACGAGCCAGCGGCGGGCATGAATCCCACAGAGCGCCTCGCGCTCGGCAAGCTGGTGCGGATGATCCGCGACGGCGGCGTGACGGTGCTGCTGATCGAGCACGACGTGCGCCTCGTCATGAACCTCTGCGACCGCGTCATGGTGCTCGACTACGGCGAGAAAATCGCCGAAGGGCGGCCCGCCGAAGTTCAGAAGGACCCGCGCGTCATCGAGGCCTATCTCGGGGTCGCGCATAGTGCTTGAGGTGAAGAATCTCGAGGTGCACTACGGCGGCATCCGCGCGGTAAAGGGCGTGGATCTTTCGGTCGAGGCGGGCGAGCTGGTATGCCTGATCGGCGCCAATGGCGCGGGTAAGAGCTCGACGCTCAAGGCGATCTGCCGCCTTGCGCCTTCCCATGCCGAGGTGCTGGCTTACCTTGGTCAGGATATACGCAGGAGCGCAGTGCACGAGCTGCCGCGCAAGGGGCTGGTGATGGTGCCCGAAGGCCGCGGCGTGTTTCCCCAGCTGACCGTCCACGAGAACCTGGCGATGGGTGCCTATGCCCGCGGGGGCGGCGACCCGGCGGCGCAATACGAGCGCTTCCCGCGGCTCAAGGAGCGCCGCCAGCAGACTGCCGGCACGCTTTCCGGTGGAGAGCAGCAGATGCTCGCGATCGCGCGCGCGCTGATGAGCGAGCCGAGGCTGCTGCTTCTCGACGAGCCTTCGATGGGGTTGGCGCCCCAGATGGTGTCGCGGATCTTCACGATCGTGCGCGAGATCGCCGCGCAAGGGGTGACGGTGCTGCTCGTGGAGCAGAACGCGCTGCTCGCCCTCGAGATCGCCAACCGCGGGTACGTCATGGAATCCGGCCAGATCGCGCTCTCGGGCCCCGCGAAGGAGCTGCTGAGCAACCCCGCGGTGCGCGAGGCCTACCTGGGCGAGGGCGCGGGCTGAGCTAGATCGGCCTGCGTGGTAAAGCTGTCGGCGAAAAACTCCTCTTCGGGCAGCCGGCACGCGGCGATGAAGTCGCGCCTGGCCGACTCCACCATGATGGGTACCCCGCAAGCGTAGACCTGGTACTTCGACAGGTCCGGCAAGTCCTCCATGACCGCGCGGTGCACGAAGCCCGTGCGGCCGCTCCATCCGTCCTCCGGTAACGAGTCGGAGACGACTGGGATGTAGCGCAAGCCCGCGTCGGCCCACCCTTCGGCGAGGGCGTTCATGTAGAGATCCTTGGGACGCCGGCCACCCCAGTAGAGCGTCATGTGGCGCGTCACGCCGCGATGGCGCGCGCTCTCGATGATCGACTTGATCGGCGCGAAGCCGGTGCCCGAGGCGACGAAGACGATGGGCTTCGCCGAGTCTTCGCGCAGGAAGAAGGTCCCCAGCGGTCCCTCGAAGCGCAGGATGTCGCGCTCCTTCATCTTGCCGAACACGTGATCGGTGAACTGGCCGCCGGCCACGTGGCGCACGTGGAGCTGGATCAGCTCGTCGTCGTGCGGCGCGTTCGCCATGGAGAAGCTGCGCCGGGAGCCGTCGCGCAGCAGGAACTCGAGGTACTGGCCGGCGAGGAACTGGAGGCGCTCGTTCGCCGGCAGCTTGAGGTGCAGCGCCATCACATCGTCGGCAAGGCGCTCGAGCCTCTGCACTCGGCAGGGCAGCGTCTTGACCTGAATGTCCTTCGCAGCGCCGACGGTGCGCGCCTCGACGACCAGGTCGGTGAGCGGCTTCGCCTGGCAGAAGAGCGCCTTGCCCTGTGCCTTTTCCTGGTCGGGCAGCGCCTTCTGCTGGTACACGCCGTAATCGACCTGGCCTTCGATGAGTTTGCCCTTGCAGCTTCCGCAGGCGCCATTGCGACAGCCGTACGGCAGGACGAACTGCTGGCGCAGCGCCGCCGCCAGGATCGACTCGCCTTCCTGGACCTCGAAGGACTGTCCGCTTGGCTGAAGGGTTACCCTGTGCATGTGATCGCTAGAATAGACACGTGCAGCCGCTACTCTGCCGGGGACGTTCGAAAAGGGCCGCATTCTACCGGCGCGCGTGCCGAGCGGCGACTTGCAACATGGTGCAGAAGGGATCGAGGCATGCAGAAGCTCTTGGTGCTCACTAATCTCCCCGACCGGGCCGCCGCCGAGCGGCTCGCCGACACGCTGGTCGGGCAGCGGCTCGCCGCGTGCGTGAATATCCTCGCCCCCTGCCGCTCGGTCTACCGCTGGAAGGGCGAAGTGCAGCGCGAGGAGGAGCACCCGATGCTCATCAAGACCACTGCCGATCGCTACCCCGCGCTCGAAAGCGCCTTGCGCTCGGGCCACCCCTACGAACTCCCGGAGATCATCGCGGTCCCAATCGAGCAGGGACTGCCCGCATACCTCGACTGGGTCGACGCCGAGACCACGATGTGAAGAAGCTACTCCTTCTGCTAGCAACTCTCCTCGCCTGCGCGGCTGCCTGGGGCCAGCTAAAGCTGGACGGGCCGGGGGACGAACTGCTCGAGCCGGAGAAGGCCTTCCGGTTCTCCGCGCGTGTGCTCGAGGGGCCCGCGATTGAGGTGAACTACGCGATCGCCGACGGCTACTACATGTACCGCGAGCGCTTTAAATTCTCCGCCGAAGGGGCCAGGCTGGGCGCGCCCGAGTTGCCGCCTGGCCGCAAGCACAAGGACGAGTTCTTCGGCGAGGTCGAGACCTACCGCAACGACGTGCGCATACGCCTACCCGTCGAGGGCGAGGGGCGCGTGCGGCTCAAGGTGACCTCGCAGGGTTGCGCCGACGTCGGCGTCTGCTACGTTCCGATGGAATCCGAGGCGACGCTGCAACTCGCCTCGCTTGCCTCTCCGGTGCTCAGCCCAGGGGTGCCGCCGCCGACGTCGGAGGAGTCGCGCTTCTCGATCTTCGCGAGCGACATGGATATCGCGCGCCTTTTCGAGGGCAGCGTGCCCTTGGTGCTCGGCAGCTTCTTCGTGCTCGGATTGCTCCTCACCTTCACGCCGTGCGTACTGCCCATGATCCCCATTCTTTCGGGGATCATTGCGGGCGAGGGGCGCGGCCTGAGTCGGCCACGGGCTGCGGCCCTCTCGGGTGCCTACGTGATCGGCATGGCCCTCACCTACGCCGCCGCGGGCGTCGCCGCCGCATCTTCGGGCGTACTGCTCGCTGCGGCGCTGCAGAACGTGTGGGTGCTAGGCGCCTTTGCTTTGGTGTTCGTAATCCTCGCGCTTTCCATGTTCGGGTTCTACGAGCTGCAGCTTCCGGGATTCCTTCATCAACGGCTTCATGGTGCCCACCAGCGGCTGCGCGGCGGGCGCATCGCATCCGTAGCGGGCATGGGCGCGCTCTCTGCCATCATCGTCAGCCCCTGCGTCGCGGCGCCGCTCGCGGGCGCCTTGCTTTACATCTCGCAGACGCGCGACGTGATGCTGGGCGGGGCGGCGCTGCTTGTCATGGCGCTGGGCATGGGCGTGCCGCTCATGGCTGTCGGCGTGTTCGAGGGCGCGGTGCTGCCCAAAGCCGGCGCCTGGATGGAAGGGGTGCGGAAGTTCTTCGGCGTGCTGCTCCTCGCCGTGGCGCTTTGGATCGTCACGCCCGTGCTGCCGGCTGCCGCGGTGATGGTCGCCTGGGCGGCGCTCCTCATCGGCTCGGGCATCTTCCTGCGCGCGCTCGATCCGCTGCCGCCGGCCGCATCCGGGTGGTGGCGGCTGTGGAAAGGCGCCGGGGTGATGCTGCTCGTCTTTGGCGTCGCCCTCTTCGCCGGCGTGCTCTCCGGCAACCGCGATCCGCTGCGGCCGCTGGCCGGTATCGCGGGTCCCGCGAGCGCGCCCGCGCCGGCACCCGACTGGGTTCGCGTCGCCTCCATTGCCGAGCTCGACGAGAGGTTGCGCTCGCCGGGCAGGCCCGTGATGCTCGACTTCTATGCGGACTGGTGCGTCTCGTGCAAGGAGATGGAGAAGTTCACCTTCACCGACTCAAAAGTGCGTGCACAGATGGACCGCATGCTCCTGCTGCAGGCCGATGTGACGGCAGGCAACGAGGCCGACCGCGCGCTGCTCAAGCGCTTCTCGCTCTTCGGGCCGCCCGGCATCGTTTTCTTCGACGCCGAGGGGCGCGAGATCAAGGGCCTGCGCGTGATCGGCTACCAGGGCGCCGAGCGCTTCTCGAAGACGCTTTCGCGCGCGGCTGGCCCTGCGCCCTGAGGGCGCGCGCCGCCTCCAGCGCAAAGTAGGTGAGGATGCCGTCGGCGCCGGCACGCTTGAACGCGAGGAGCGCCTCCGGCATGCAGGACTCCGGCAGCCAGCCCCGGTCGATCGCCCCGCGCAGCATCGCGTACTCGCCGGACACCTGATAGGCGTACGTCGGAGCCTTGAACTCGTCCTTCACGCGCCGAAGCACGTCGAGGTAGGGCATGCCGGGCTTGACCATGACCATGTCGGCGCCCTCGGCGAGATCGAGCGCCACTTCCCAGAGCGCCTCGTCCGAATTCGCCGGATCCATCTGGTAGGTTTTCTTGTCTCCCTTGCCCAGATTGGCGGCGGAGCCGACGGCGTCGCGGAACGGGCCGTAAAAGCCGGACGCGTACTTCGCCGAGTAAGCCATGATGCGCGTGTGGATGTGGCCCGCATTCTCCAGCGCCGAGCGGATGCGGCCGATGCGACCGTCCATCATGTCAGATGGCGCGACGATCTCGACCCCCGCTTCCGCCTGCGCAAGCGCCTGTCGCGCGAGCACATCCAGCGTCTCGTCGTTCAGGATGTACCCGTCATCGTCGATGACGCCGTCCTGCCCGTGCGAGGTGTAGGGA
Organism: Burkholderiales bacterium; assembly: GCA_035649175.1. Classification (GTDB taxonomy): domain Bacteria; phylum Pseudomonadota; class Gammaproteobacteria; order Burkholderiales; family SG8-39; genus SCGC-AG-212-J23. The sequence continues at coordinate 15,744 of DASRKB010000169.1, forward strand.
TCGAGCGCCACGTCCGTCATGATTCCGAGCTCGGGGAACTTTTTCTTCAGCGCGGCCACCGCCCGAGGGACCAGGCCGCGCGGGTTGAACGCCTCGCGCCCGTCGGGACTCTTGAGGCGCTGGTCGATGACGGGAAAGAGCGCGAGCACCGGAATGCCGAGCTCCAGGCACTGCTCGGCGACCGGCAGAAGGCGGTCGACGCTCAGGCGCGTCACGCCGGGCATCGATTCCACTTTCTGAGTACGGTTTTTCCCGTCGAGCACGAAGACCGGGTAGATCAGATCGTCGGCGCTCAGCACCGTTTCGCGCATCAGGCGCCGGGAGAAATCGTCGCGCCGCATGCGCCGCATGCGCACCGAGGGGAAGCTGCCGTAGAGCTTCATGGGATCGATTTTTCTCGCGCCTGGCGCGGGGGAACTTTTCCGCGGACCGGGGCATCTTACCCTCAGACGATCTTTATCGTCTCCCGCTTCTCCTCCCTGAGCGGGTGCCTTAATTCGAAAGATTAAGGCTTTCCACCCCCGGTTCAATCCCCCTTTACCGGGGGTTTTTTATTCCTGGCGGCCTGCTCGAGCCACCCGTCGAGCACGCCGCGACATTCCTCGACGCCTTGCCGGGTGGTGCTCGAGAAAAGCCGCACATCGGCATGCAGCGCAGCGCCTACCACTTTCAACACTCCTTGCTGCTGCGGGCGAGAGAGCTTGTCTGCCTTGGACAGGAGCACGAGCAGGCGCCGACTTTGCAGCCATCCGAGCAGTTGCCGGTCGAGGTCGGTCAGGGGATGGCGCGCGTCCATCAGCACGACCACCCCGGCGAGCGCCGCGCGCGAGCGCAAATAGGCATCGACCAGCTCTCCCCACTGCGCACGCAGGCCGCGCGAGACACGTGCGTACCCGTAGCCGGGCAGATCGACGAGCCGCGCCTGGTCGCCCAGGTCGTAGAAGTTGATGGTCTGCGTCCTGCCTGGCGTCTTGCTCGTGCGCGCAAGGCTCCGGCGGCCGGTGAGCGCATTGATCGCGCTCGACTTGCCGACGTTGGAGCGTCCCGCGAAGGCGATCTCCGGCGGGCCCTGAGGGAGAAGGTCCATCGGCCGCGCCGCAGCGGCGCGAAAGGCGGCTTGCAAAAGAAGGCTCATGGAAGGGGCGGGAATTCTAATAAAATCGCGGCTTTCGCATTCGGGGGGCAGCGAGATGATTCGCGCAGTCGCGCTGGCCGCGGCACTGGCGGCGATTCCGGCGGGACAGGCGGCCGGGCAGGATACCGGCGCCGGCGAGAAGATCGCGGGCCAAGTTTGCGTGGCTTGCCATGGTCCTGGCGGCAACAGCCCCCTAGCGGCGAACCCCAAGATCGCCGGACAGATTCCCGAATACGTGCATAAGCAGCTCGTTGACTTCAAGCCGAAGGGTTCGCAGAAGCCCGCGCGCACGAGCGCGATCATGCAGCCGATCGTGGCGGCGCTTTCCGAGGCGGACATGAAGGCCCTTGCGGCCTACTACGGCGCGCAGCAACTCGTCCCCGCAGCGGCAAGCGACAAGGAGCTCGCGTCGCTCGGACAGAAGATCTGGCGCGGCGGCATCGCGGCAAGCGGCGTTCCGGCCTGCGCGGGCTGCCACGGCCCCACTGGGGCGGGCATGCCGGCGCAGTACCCGCGCATCGCAGGACAGTTCGCCGAGTACATCACCGGGCAGCTCAACGCCTTCAAGGAAGGCGCTCGAGCGAACGACCCCAACGGCATGATGCGGGGCATTGCATCACGCATGACCGAGCGGGAGATCCGGGCGGTCGCCGAATACGCGGCCGGGCTGCGCTAGGGGAATAGGGCCCGGGCTGGCACTGTTTGTCTTGGTACTACTCCAGGAGGAATCGGGATGCAAAAGGCTTTCGCAGTGTCCGTCGCCGTCGCCCTAGCGGCACTTTCCGGCAGCGCGTTTTCGCAGGCGAGGCCCGAGAACTTGGTCAAGCAACGCCAAGCCGTCATGACGCTCCAGCTAAAGTACTTCGGCCCGCTGGCGGCCATGGCGCAGGGCAAGGTGCCTTACAACGCCCAGACGGCGCAGCGCTATGCTGGTTTCCTGGACAACCTTAGCCGCATGCCGTGGGACGGGTTCGATCCGAGCACCAAGGGCATCAAATCGCGCGCGCTTCCCGCCATATGGGAGCAGGAAGCCAAATTCAAGCAGTACGCGACGCAACTCGAGAACGAGGCGGCGAAGCTTTACGCGGCCGCGAGAAGCGGTGACGAGGCGGCGTTCAAAGCGCAGGTCGGAGCGGTCAACAAGGCCTGTGGCAGCTGCCACGACGACTTCCGGCAAAAGCAGTAGCGGCTCGACCGAGTGCCGGGCCCCGCCTCTTGCGGGGCTCATGCTTCTAGGGCTTGCTTTTTGGACGGGCGTGTTGCTCGCCCAAGGCGACTCCAAGCGCGGAGAGTACCTTGCGAAGGCAGGCGGCTGCCTCGGCTGCCATACCGAAGAAGGTGAGAAAGCCCTCCCCTATGGAGGTGGGCGCGCGCTGGGAACGCCGTTCGGAAAGTTCTACGGACCGAACATCACGCCGCACCCGGAGTCCGGCATCGGAGCATGGAAAGAGGCGGACTTCGTTCGCGCGATGCGCGAAGGACGCCGGCCTGACGGTTCGCATTACTTCCCGGCCTTTCCGTATCCTTCGTTCACCATTATCACCGACGCCGATTTGCGGGACCTGTGGGCGTACCTTCGCTCTCTCAAGCCCGATGCGCGTCCGAGCCGGCCGCATGAGCTGGGGCTTGTCTACCGCTGGCGATCCTTGGTCGGCTTCTGGAAATGGCTCTACTTCGAGCCGGGCGCGTTCGTGCCGAACCCGGCGGCCTCGCCAGCGCTCAATCGCGGCGCCTACCTGGTGCGCGCGCTCGGTCACTGCGGCGAATGCCACACGGCGCGAACCTGGCTCGGCGGGCCCAAGAAGGAACGCTTCCTTGCCGGCGCGCCGGGCGACGACGGCGCGCCGAACCTCACGCCCGCACGCATGAAGAAATGGAGCGACGCAGAGCTCAAGGACTTTCTCTCGAGCGGTCTCACGCCCGACGGCGACGTGACGGGCGAGACGATGGGTGAGGTGATCCGCAATACCACCAGCCAGCTGACGGGCGCGGATCTCGACGCGATGGTCGCCTACTTGCGCTCGCTGCCGCCGTTGCCCGACGAGCCGAAATAGCGTGGAATAGCGGTCCCTCGAGGCTTGTTATCAACGTGAACGAAGCCCAGCGCCTGGTCGATCTCATCCCGCGGCTGCGGCGATACGCGCGCGCGCTGGCAGGGGACCGTTCTTCCGCCGACGACCTGGTGCAGGACACCCTCGAGCGTGCGTGGGCGAAGCTGCACCTCTATCGCCGCGGAACCGACCTTCGAGCCTGGCTGTTCACGGTCATGCACAACGTACATGTGAACAAAGTCCGCGCCACGCGCTCCACCGATCCGCTCGACGACGAGATGCCGGAGCTCGCGCAGGGCGCCGGCCAGCCCGACGCGCTCATGGTGCGTGATCTCGACCGCGCCATCGCGCGGCTGCCAGCGGAGCAGCGCGCGGTGCTCCTGCTCGTGACATTGGAAGAGATGAGCTACGAGCAGGTGGCGCGCACGCTCGGAATTCCCATCGGGACGGTGATGTCGCGCCTGTCCCGGGCGCGCGAGAAGCTGCGCGCGATGATGACCGGTCACGCGGCCGCGACAAAGCTCAAAGTGGTGAAGTGAGCCTGGCGCCCTTCACCGATGCCGAGCTGCAAGCCTACGTCGACGGGCGACTCGATGCGGCGCGTCGCGCCGAACTCGAAGCGTGGCTCGTGGAGCATCCGGAGGAGGCAGAGCGAGTCGCCGCGTATCGTCGCCTCGGCGACGAGCTGCGCGAGCTCTATGCGCCGCTGCTCGTCGAGCCGGTGCCGCCGTCGCTTGCCGCTTTGCTCACGACGCGCACGAGATGGCGTCGCGCGGCGGCCGTCGCGGGATGGATTGCTCTGGGAGGCGCCATCGGCGGGCTGGCGGGCTGGGAGCTGCACGAGGCGCGCCCGGAGGCCGCCGCGATCCCGGAAGTCGGAGCGACGATGGCGCGTCGCGCCGCAATCGCGCACGCGACCTATTCGCCCGAGGTGCGCCATCCGGTTGAGGTGGGGGCGGACCAGGAGGCTCACCTGGTCGCGTGGCTCTCCAAGCGACTCGGAGCTCCGCTGCGCACACCCAAGCTCGACGCGGTCGGGTACAGCCTCGTCGGAGGACGGCTGCTTCCCGGCGACAACGGCCCGGTGGCCCATTTCATGTACCAGTGCAATCGCGGCACGCGCATAACGCTGTACGTGCGCACCGAAATGGCGGGAAACCAGGAGACGGCGTTCCGCTATGCCCGCGAGGGGAACATCGGCGTGTTCTACTGGGTAGACCGCAAGCTCGGCTACGCGCTTTCCTCCGCCGACATCAGCAAGGAGGACCTGCTGCGGGTCGCCAACGCCGTCTACCAGCAGCTCAACCCGTAGCGCGCCGCAGCCGGCGGAAGAGCGCCACCAGCGCCGGTAGCTGGTAGTTGGCATTGAGGCCGCTCGGGTTCGGCAGCACCCACGCTTGGGCACCTTCGAATGGCTGTGGCTGCGGGCCAATTGCGGCACGCTTGAGGCCAAAGGCATGGCAATAGGCCCCCACGCCGAGAAAGGCAACCGCCCGCGGCCGATAGCGCCTCACCTTGAGCGCGAGGCGCTCGCGGCCGGCGACGAACTCGTCCGGCTCGAGCTCCGCCGCAGTCGCGGTGGCGCGGTTCACGAGGTTCGATACGCCATAACCCCATGCGAGAAGCGCGCGCTGCTCTGAGGGATGCAGCGTGCGGGGCGTGAAGCCGGCGGCATGCAGTGCCGGCCAGAAGCGATTGCCCGGCCGAGCGAAATGATGGCCCGTCGCCGCGGTGTACAGGCCCGGATTGATGCCGACAAAGAGGACCTTGAGACCGGGAGCGATCACATCGCGAATGCCGCGCCCGGCCGCGGCGGCGAGCGCCTCCTTACTAGGCCGCGGGACGGATGAGGTAGCCGCCGGATTTCTCGTCGGGCTCGAGCTTGATGAGGCCCTTGGTCTCGGCTTCCTCCAGCAAGTCAGAGAACGCCCGGAAGCCGTAGTAGGACTCGTTGAAGCCGGGCTTGCGACGCTTGAGCGCCTGTTTGACCATCGAGCCCCAGATCTTCTCCCCTTCGCCGCGCTCGGCGATGAGGGCGTTGAGCGTCTCGATGACGAGGTCGAAGGCCTCCTGCTTCTTGTCGCCCTTTTCGCCGCTGGGGGGCGCGGTCTCGCGCCGCTTCTTAGCCGCGCGCCGCTTCTGCTCGTCCTGGCGCACGAGGTCGTCGTAGTAGATGAACTCGTCGCAGTTCGCGATGAGGAGGTCCGAGCTCGAGTTCTTCACCCCGACGCCGATCACCGTCTTGGCGTTCTCGCGCAGCTTGGAGACGAGCGGCGAGAAATCCGAGTCGCCGCTCACGATGACGAAGGTGTCGACGTGCGCCTTGGTGTAGCAGAGGTCGAGCGCATCGACCACCATGCGGATGTCCGCGGAGTTCTTGCCCGACTGGCGCACGTGCGGCACCTCGATCAGCTCGAAGGAGGCGAGGTGCATCACGGACTTGAACTCCTTGTAGCGGTCCCAGTCGCAATAGGCCTTCTTCACGACGATCGAGCCCTTGAGGAGCAGGCGCTCGAGCACCTTCTCCATGTCGAACTGCGCGTACTTCGCCTCGCGCACGCCGAGCGCGATGTTCTCGAAGTCGCAAAACACCGCGAGGCTGCGGGAGTCGGTGCCGGCCATTAGACGGGTGCGCCCGCCTGGCGCGGCGCGAGGCGCCGGCGCTCGCGCCAGTTCTCCACCAGCGAGTACGCCGATGGAACGACCACGAGCGTGAGCAGGGTCGAGGTGATCATGCCGCCGATGACGGCGACGGCAAGCGGCGCGTTGGTCTCGGCGCCGGCGCCGATGCCGATGGAGGCAGGCAGCAGCGCAAGGATCAGGGTGAGGGAGGTCATGAGCACCGGGCGCATGCGGATCGGGCACGCGTCGAGCAGCGCCTCGTCGACGCTCATGCTCTGCGCGCGGCGCTGGTTGGTGAGGTCGACGAGCAGGATGGAGTTCTTGGCCACCAGGCCGATCAGCAGCACCAGGCCGATCATGGAGTAGATGTTGAGCGAGTGCCCGAATAGCCAGAGTCCGATCACGCCGCCGATCACGGCGAGCGGCACGGCGGTCATGATAAGCAGGGGCTGCAGGAAGCTGTTGAACTGGCTCGCGAGCACCATGTAGAGGAGGATCAGTGCCAGGGCAAAGGTGAACTTTGCCGCGGCGCTCGTCTTGTCGAGCTGCTCCGCCTCGCCGACGAAGCCCACGCTGTAGCCGATCGGCAGCGCCTGCGCCGCCTCGCGCACGATGTCGACGGCGGCGCCGAGCGGCACGGATGGGTTGGCGTAGAAGGTGGCCGCGTACTGCAGGTCGAAACGGGAAATTACCGCGGGCCCGATCGTCTCGCGGAAGCGCGCGACGTTGTCGAGGCGCACCAGCTGGCCGCTGCGGTTGCGCAGGTAGATCCTGCCGAGGTCGGCCTGCTGCTGGAACTCGCCTTCCTTCGCCTTCACCCGAACGTCGTAGCGCTCACCGTCACCCGGGTGGTCGTTGTACTTGGCGATGTCGATGCCGCCGGTCAGCATGTTGACCGCCAGCGCCACGTCCGACGAGGTCAGCCCCAGCGCCGCCGTGCGCACGCGATCGGGCTCGAGCACGAGCTGCGGCAGGTCGAGCTGAAGGTCGGTGTCCATGCGCCCGATGCGGGGGTCGGCCTGCAACCGCTCCTGCAGCTCACCGGCGAGCTTGCCCATCTCCTGCAGGCTCGGGCCGCGCACGACGAACTGCAGCGCCTCGGAGCGCTGCCGCGGCACCAGGCCCGGCGCCCGCGGGAACGCGCGCACGCCGGGAATCTGCGCGAGGTCCCTGCGCAATAGCTCGATCAGCTGCTGCTGGGAGCGGGCGCGCTCGTTGCGTGCGCTCATCCGCACCACGAGCGTGGCCTGGTTCACCTGCGCCGCCGAGCCCAGGCCGATCACGCCGTACACGGTCGTCACCTCGGAGTACTTCGACACGATCTGCTCGGCCTCGCGGAGCTTGCGCTCCATGTAGTGGATGGACGAGCCCGCCGGGGCGCGCATGCTGACGAAGAACTTGCCCTCGTCCTGCTGCGGCGCGAGCTCGACCGGCAGCGTGCGAAGGAAGAAGAACACCGAGGAGAGCATCAGCAAGACAAGTGCGAGCACCCACCAGCGGTGCCCGAGCGCCCAGCCGAGGCTGGCGCGGTAGGTCCGGTCCAGGCCGCCGAAGAAGCGCTCGAGCGCCCAGTAGGTACGGCCGTGCTTCTCGGTGACCTCAAGGAAGCGCGAGCACAGCATGGGCGTCAGCGTGAGCGACACGAAAAGCGAAACGAGCACCCCGAAGGTCACCACGACGGCGAAGGAGCGCAGGAACTGCCCGAGGATGCCGGAGACAAAGATCACCGGCGCGAAGATCGCGGCGAGCGAGATGCTCGCGGCGATGACGGCAAAGGTCACCTCGCGGCTGCCACTCACTGCCGCCTTGACGCGATCGGGCTCGAGGTGCTCGCGGTGGCGGAAGATGTTCTCCAGCACGACGATGGCATCATCGACGACGACCCCGACCAGCAGCAGCAGCGCGAGCAGCGTCACCGAATTGAACGTGTAGCCGAAGAAGTACATCACCGCGATTGCGCCGAAGAGCGAGACCGGAATCGAGGTGGCGATGATGAGCGTCGAGCGGAAGCTCCTCAGGAATAGCCACACGACGAGCGCCGCGAGCAGCGTGCCCTCGACGAGGTGGCTCTTCAGCGACTCGACCATCTCGTCGATGAACACCGCGTCGTTCTGCACCGGGTGCAGCTCCAGCCCGGGCGGCAGCTGCGGCTTGATGTCGTTTTCGATGCGTCGCTCCACCGCCTCGATGATCGCGACGGTGTTCGTGTTCGGCACCTTGACGATGCCGATGCCGACGGTCTGCTTGCCGTTCGCCCGCGCCATCTGGCGGAAGTCGTTCAGCCCGTCCTCGATCTCGGCCACGTCGCGCAGGCGCACCGGTGCGCCGTCCTTGTAGCCGACGATCATCGCCGCCAGGTCGTCGAGCTTGTGGAACTCGAGGTCGAGCTTGACGAGGTGCTCGGTCGACGGGCCGGTAAGAAACCCACCGGAGAACTGGATGTGCTCCTTGCGGAAGCCGTCGGTGATGTCCTGCGCCGCGATGCCGTAGGCGGCCATGCGCGCGGGCAGCAGATTGACCCGGACGGTGCGGTCGCGACGGCCGCCGATGCGCACCTCGCCCACGCCGTCGACGGTCTCCAGGCGCTTCTTGATGACGTTGAGGGCGTACTGGTTCAGCTGCTGCTGCGTGCGGTCGCCCTGCAGCGCCATCCAGTAGATGGGCGAGGTGTTGGTCTCGACCTTGGCGACCACCGGCGGGTCGACGTCCTCGGGCAGCCGGCGCAGCACCTGATTGATCTTCGCCTGCACCTCCTGGAACGCCACGTCCACCGGCTTGGCGAGATCGAAGGTGATGGCGACCGTGGAGGCGCCGGGCACCGAGGTCGACTGGATATGCTCGATTCCGGGCACGCTGTTCACCGCGGTCTCGATGACGTTGGTGATCGCGGAGTCGATGACTTCGGGGTTCGCCCCACGCTGCGCGGTGTACACCGAAATCACCGGAAACTCGATGTAGGGCAGCTTGTCGACCCCGATCCTCTCGTAGGCGATCAGGCCGAAGAGGATCAGCACCGCGTTCAGCATGAAGGCGAAGACGTGGCGACGGATCGAGAGCTCGGGCAGGTTCATTTGCTCTTTCCCTTGCGCGGCCCTGCGCCGGCGGCCGCGTCGGGCAGGTTGACGGCCGCACCATCAGTGAGGAAGCCCGCACCATCGGCCGCGATGAGCTCGGCGGGCGCGAGGCCCTTCACGATCTCCTGCAACCCGTCCTGCTTCAGCCCGGTCTCGACGACGCGCTGGGTGACGCGCCCCTCGGCGACCACATACACCACCTTTCCCGCGGGCCGCAGCACCACGCTCTGCTCCGGCACCATGAGCGCCCCCCGCTTCACGGCGATCACCACCCGGGCATTCACGCTGCCACCGCCCCTGAATGCGTCATCGCCGTCGAAGCGCACGATCGCGTCCAGCGCGCGATTGCCGGCGTTGACCGTCGGCTTGATCTCGTCGATGCGCGTCTCGATAAAGCGTCCGGGCGCCGCGGGCGACTCGAGCGTTACCTTGAGACCCGGCCGAATGCGGTTCCCGGCGCTCTCGGGGAAAAGCAGGTGCGCGCGCAGCCGCTTCATCCCGACCAGGGTGAAGAGCGGGTCGCCGACCTTGACGTAGTCGCCGGTGGCGACCATCTGGCTCTCGATCTCGCCGTCGATCGGCGCAACGACGCGGGTCTTGCCCAGGCTGCGCCCGGTGGAGTCGGCGCGCGCCCGGGCGGCCGCGAGCTGTTCGCGCAGCACCGTTCGCTGCGCGAGCGCCTCGTCGAGCGCGTTCTGGGAGATGAATCCCTGGGCGACGAGCTTCTGCTGGCGCTCCACGACGCGCTCCTGGTTCGCGAGCAGCGCTTGCAGGCGCTTCATCTCCGCGGCGTCGGCGCGCGACTGGATGTGGAAGTCCTGCGCGTCGATCTCGGCGAGCAGGTCGCCCTCGGATACCTTCTTGCCGGTGAAGCCCAGCACGCGCGTGACGCGGCCGGCGACCTCCGCGCTGATCCTCGGGTCGGCGACGTTCTCGATGGAGCCGATCACCTCCTCGTAGATCTCGAGCTCGCGCGGCTGCACCGGCTCGGCCGTGATGAGGACCGCCCGCGGCCCGGCGGGCCGCTTCGCCGACTCCGCGTCTCCGCCGCAGGCAGCGACGAGGCCGAGACCGACGGCGGCGCACGCGGCGCTGATGCGAAGCCGCATGCTCACGCCGGAACGTCCTCCAGGGCGAGCATCGACTCGATCGACTCGCGCCGCCGCACCAGCCTCGCCTCGCCGTTGCTTACCAGGACCTCGGCGGCGCGCGGCCGCGTGTTGTAGTTGGAGCTCATCACCATACCGTAGGCTCCGGCAGACATCACTGCCAGCAGGTCGCCCGGGCGCGCTGCCAGGAGGCGATCGCGGGCGAGAAAGTCGCCACTTTCGCACACCGGGCCGACCACGTCATAGACAGCCGGCTGGGCACCCTGTTCCAGCTTGCGCACCGGGCGCACCTCGTGCCACGCGCCATAGAGCGCCGGACGGAGCAGGTCGTTCATGGCTGCATCCACGACCAGGAAGTTGCGCGCGGCCCCGGACTTTACGTACTCCACGCGGGTGATGAGTACCCCCGCGTTCCCCACGATCGAGCGGCCCGGATCGACGAGCAGCGTCTCCGGACGCCCGGCGAGCACGCCAAGCGCGCCGTCGAGAAAGCTGCCGATCGGCTCCTGAAGCTCGTCGTCCCGATAGCGGATTCCCATGCCGCCGCCGATGTCGATGTGCTTAAGCGCGATCCCGGAGGCGTGGATGCGGTCGGCAAGCACCGCGATGCGGCCAGTAGCCTCGGCGAAAGGCGCCGCTGCGGTAAGTTGCGAGCCGATGTGACACCCGATGCCTTGCACATCGACGGCCGGCATGGCCGCAGCCCGCGTGTACAGACGGAGCGCGTCCTGGTACGGCACGCCGAACTTGCTCTCGCGCAAGCCGGTCGAGATGTACGGATGCGTCCGCGCGTCGATGTCGGGGTTCACTCGGAAGGCCACCGGAGCGCGTCGTCCCGATCGCCGCGCCGCCTCGGCGACGCGTTCGAGTTCCCCCTCCGATTCCAGGTTGATGCATCGGACTCCTTTCTCGAGGGCGAGCGCGATCTCCTCCTGCGTCTTCCCGACGCCCGAGAAGACCGTCTTGCCGGGATCACCGCCCGCCGCCAGCACCCGCATCAACTCGCCTCCTGAGACGATGTCGAAGCCCGCTCCCAGTCGGGCAAGCAGCGCGAGCACGGCGAGGTTCGAGTTCGCCTTGACCGAGTAGCACACCAGCGCTTCGCGGTTTCGCAGCGCCGCGGAAAACTCGGCGTAGGCGATCGCGATCGCCGCGCCAGAATAGACGTAGCAGGGCGTCCCATGTCGCCGCACGATGTCCTCGAGCGACACCTTCTCGGCGCAGAGCACGCCGTTGTGGTAGGCAAAGGACACCGGGCTATCGACGTTGAGACTCGCCCTCGCGCGCCGGGTACGGCAGTGGCTCGAGAGGCTTCGCCTTGGCCGGCTTCACGCCGGGGGGCGGGTTGTCGCGCAGATACAGCGGCCCCCGCTGCCCACAACCCGCTGCGAGCAGCACGAGGGCCGCGGCGACCACAAAGAAGCGCATAAAATCGCGATGTTAGCACCATGGACGAGAACGACTTCGATACGCTGACCGAAGCAACGCTGACGGCCGTTGAGCAGGCACTGGAAGAGACCGGCGTGGACGCCGATATCGAGCGCAAGGATGGCGGCGTGCTGGAGATTGAGTTCAGCGACGGCTCAAAGATGATCGTCAATCGCCATGGTGCGGCGCGAGAGGTGTGGGTGGCTGCCCGCGAGGGCGGGTTTCACTTTCGCTGGGACGGCAAAGCATGGCGCGATACCCGGAGCGGCACCGAGCTCTTCGCTTGCCTCTCCCGGCTGGTGTCCGCCCAGAGCGGCCAGCCGGTGCTGCTGCGCCGTCAGGACGGCGGGTAGGTCCGGTCGAACGCGGGCGGCGGTTCGTACTGCGGCAAGGGCAAGGGGGCGGCCGGGCGCAGCACGTCTGCTGGCGGTATCGCTTCCTCGTAGAAGAACTCGGGTAGGAGCCTGGTGTCGCCAGCGATCGCTGGGAAGACCCCTATCGGAACGCTCACGACGCCGGGGGGCACATCGCGTGCACTCTGGGGCACGTCCTTCAGCACCGCTTCCATGTACTCAAGCCAGATCGGCAGCGCAACGACGCCGCCGGTCTGGTTCCTGCCCAGCGTGCGCGGCTGGTCATAGCCGACCCACGAGACCCCCACCAGCGTGGACTGATAGCCGGCGAACCAGGCATCGACGAACTCGTTCGTCGTGCCCGTCTTGCCCGCGAGATCGTTGCGTCCGAGGCGGGCCACGCGCGCTGCCGTGCCGGAGCGCGTGACGTCCTGCATCAAGTTGTCCATGATGAAAGCGTTGCGCTCGTCGATCACTCGGGGCGAGTCCTCGCCGGCGCGCGGCGGCTCGGCCAGCGCGAGCGGATTTCCCCGGTCATCCACGATCTTGTGGATGAAATAGGGCTGGACCAAGTAGCCGCCGTTGGCGAAGACGCCATACGCCCGTGCCATGTGCCAGGGCGTCACCGATCCGGCTCCAAGCGCCATCGTGAGATACGCAGGGTGGCGGTCCGGCTCGAAGCCGAAGCGCGTGACATAGTCCTGCGCGTACCTGGCCCCAATGGCGTCGAGAATGCGGATCGACACCATGTTCTTCGACTTGGCGAGGGCGGTACGCAGGCGCATCGGCCCTTCGAATGCGCCGTCGTAATTCTTGGGCTCCCACCGCTGGCTGCCGGTCTCCTCGGCTTCCAGAACCACCGGCTCGTCGGGAATGATCGTCGCCGGAGTGAAGCCCCTCTCGAGCGATGCCGAATAGATGAACGGCTTGAACGAAGATCCCGGCTGGCGCCACGCCTGTGTCACATGATTGAACTTACTGCGATCGAAGTCGAATCCGCCCACGAGCGCGCGGATAGCCCCGTCCAAGGGGTCGATGGAGATGAACGCCGCCTCGGCCTCCGGGAGCTGAACGATATTCCAGGACTTTCCTTCCTGGGATACCCGAATAAGCGCACCGCGCCGGATGCGTCTTTGTGGGGGTGTCTTGGCATCGAGCGCCCGGGAGGCGAACTTCAGGCCCTCCCCTACGATGGCAACCTTCTCCCCGCTGCGCAGCACGGCCTCAACCCGGCCGCTGCGAGCGGAAAGAACGACCGCGACGAGCAGTTCATCGCTGTCGGTGTGCTCCGCCAGCGCTTCCTCGTAGTCCTCGTCGTTAGCCCCCGCGGGTAGATCGACGTACCCCTCCGGGCCCCGGTAGCCTTGGCGGCGGTCATACGCGAGCACCCCCCGGCGCAGCGCGTGATAGGCTGCCTCTTGGTCGGCCTTGCGAATCGTTGTGTACACGCGGAATCCGCGAGAATACACATCGTCCGGGTAGTGCTCCGCCAGGGCTTGGCGGACCATCTCCGCGACGTATTGAGCATGAACGGAGTATTCGTTCACTTCGCCGCGACGAGGCCGAATTTGGCCCTTTAGTCCATCCTCATACTGGGCTTCGGTAATGTAGCCGAGCTCAGTCATGCGCCGCAGCACGTACTGCTGGCGGTGCTTGGCGCGCTGGGGATTGGCAATGGGGTTGTAGCTCGAGGGTGCCTTCGGCAACCCGGCCAGCATGGCCGTTTCGGCCAAGGTGAGTTGTCCCAGGGCCTTGCCGAAGTAAATCTGCGAGGCAGCGCCGAACCCATACGCCCGCTGCCCGAGATAGATCTGGTTGACGTAGAGTTCGAGGATCTGGTCCTTAGTCAGGCTGTGCTCGATCTTGAACGCGAGCAATGCCTCATAGAGCTTGCGCGTGAGTGTCTTCTCCGACGAGAGGAAGAAGTTTCGCGCTACCTGCATGGTAATGGTGCTGGCCCCCTGCCGGCGGCCGCCAGCAACTACGTTCGCGTAGGCGGCGCGCAGCACGCCTAGGTAATCGATACCGGGGTGCTCGTAAAAGCGCTCGTCCTCGGCGGCGATGATCGCGTTCTTGAGCTGAGCGGGCACCTCGTCGATCGACACTACCGCGCGCCGCTCCTCGCCGAACTCGCCAATGAGGATTCCTTCGGCGGTGTAGATCCTAAGTGGGACCTTCGGCTGATACTCGGTTAGCGCGCCCAGAGCCGGGAGATTGGGAAAGGCGAGCGCCACGATCAGGGCAAGCGTGAGTACCCCGATGACCGCCAACCCGCCCAGCAAGGCTAGCGGAAAAACCAAAAACCGAAGCCACATCAACGCTGTTGGACCGTCTTGGCGGGTTGTTGCAGGGCTTTCAAGTAGCGTAGCATCTTAACCCCTCGGCCTCGTGGAGGATTAACTAGACACCGGGAGGGGGTTGTTGCTAGCATTTAACGCGAATTCTACGTATCGCGTCTAAGGTCTGATGCGAAAAGGAAAATAAGGGGGAGGGCATAGTGTCTTTTGACCTCTTCAAGCCGAAAGCGCCGCCGCTGTTCGGCTTGGACATTAGCTCGTCGTCGGTGAAGATGCTCGAGATTGTCGACGGAGGCAAAGGCAGCTATCGCGTCGAGCGCTATGCGATCGAGCCGCTCGCACGCGACTCGGTGCTCGATGGGAACATCCAGAATCTCGAGGCGGTCGCCGACTCGGTAAAGCGCGCGCACAAGCGCCTGGGCACGCGCACCAAGCACGTCGCGATGGCCGTGCCCACGGGCGCGGTGATCACCAAGCGCATCGTCGTCCCGGCCGCCCTGCGCGAGGACGAGCTCGAAGTGCAGGTTGAGAGCGAGGCCAACCAGTACATTCCATTCGCCCTGGAGGAGGTCAACTTGGACTTCCAGGTGCTCGGCACTTCGGCGACCACCCCCGACGAGCAGGAAGTGCTGATCGCCGCCACGCGCAAGGAAAAGGTAGAGGACCGGGTGGCCGTGGCGGAGTCCGCTGGCCTCAAGGCCTTGGTCATGGATGTGGAGTCTTTCGCCCAGCAGGCGGCGCTGTCGCTCGTGGTGCAGGCTCTCCCCAACGCCGGCAAGGACCAGAACATCGCCGTGGTGGACGTCGGCGCGAGCGTCATGAACGTCACCGTCCTGCGCAACGACCAGTCGGTCTATACGCGGGAGCAGGCATTCGGCGGCAACCAGCTGACGCAGGAAATCGTGAGCCGGTACGGCATGAGCCCGGAGGAGGCCGAAACTGCCAAGCGCAGCGGCGGCCTGCCGGATGACTTCGAGCCTGAGGTGCTCCAGCCATTCATGGAGAACCTCTCGACCGAAGTGCAGCGCGCGTTGCAGTTCTTCTTTACCTCGACGCAGTATCACAGCGTAGACCACATTCTGCTCGCCGGCGGCTCGGCGGTGATTCCGGGGCTCGATGAGGTCGTGCACGGCCGCACCCAGGTGCCTGCCAGCGTGGCGAACCCCTTCGCCCTCATGCAGACCTCGCCCCGCATCCAGCTCAAGCGCCTGGTGGTCGACGCCCCTTCGCTGATCGTCGCTTGCGGCCTCGCCATGAGGAGGTTCGACCCCGCATGAGCGCTCGCATCAACCTCCTGCCTCACCGGGCCGAGTCGCGCAAGCGCGCGCGCCAGCACTTCTTCGTCTTGGCGGGCGGCACGGCGGTGCTCGGCGCCGCGATCGTGTTCGCGATCCACACCTTCTATGCGGAGAAGATCGACACGCAGGAGCGCCGAAACGTCTTCCTGAAGGGGGAGATCGCAAAGCTGGACAAGGAAATCGCGGAGATCAACAAGCTCAAGGACGAGATCCAGGCGCTCCTCGCGCGCAAGCAGATCATCGAGACGCTGCAAGCGGATCGCGCCCAGACCGTCCATTTGCTGGACGAGCTGGTGCGTCAGATGCCCGAAGGCGTCTACCTTCGATCGCTCAGCCAAAAGGGATTGCGCGTGGGGCTCGTCGGCTACGCTCAATCCAACGCGCGGGTGTCGACGCTGATGCGCAATATCGAGTCGTCTCCCTGGCTGGAGAAACCGGTGCTCGTCGAGGTGAAGGCGGCCAGCGTCGCCAAGCGCCGGGTGTCGGAATTCAACATGTTCTTCTTCGTCAAGCGCGCCGCCGCCGAAGAGCCGAAAGGCCCGGCCAAGCCCGCCGCCAAGTAATAGACCATGGCCCTCAACGTCAACGCGCTTGTCGACATCTTCAAGCGCACCAACTGGCAGGACCCGGGGACTTGGCACGTCGCGCCGCAGGCGCTCGTGTTGCTCGCCATCCTCGTCATCATCCCGGTGCTGGGTTTCTTTCTCGATACCCAGGACCAGATCAATGCGCTGGAGATCGGGCGCAACCAGGAGGAGCAGCTCAAGCAGTCGTACCTCGGGAAGAAGAAGCAGGCGATCAACCTCGACCTGCACCGACAGCAGTTGCGCGAGATCGATACGCAGTTCGGCGCGCTCCTGCGCCAACTCCCCAACAAATCGCAGATGGACGCACTGCTGGTGGATATCAACCAGGCGGGCCTCGGCCGCGGCCTGCAGTTCGAGCTCTTCAAACCCTCGGCAAGCGAGTCGCTGCGCGATTTCTACGCGGAGTTGCCGATCCAGGTGAAGGTCCTCGGCACCTATCACGACATGGGCGCGTTTGCGAGTGACGTCGGCCAGCTTTCACGGATCGTGACCCTGAACAACGTCGCCATCAATGCGAGCAAGGACGGCTCCAACCTGGTGATGGACGCCACCGCTCGAACGTTCCGCTATCTCGATGACGAGGAGATCGCGGCCCAGCGCAAGGCGGCGGCCGCAGCGCGGAAAGGCAAGAAGAAGTGAGGCCCGCGCTTCCGCTCGCGCGCGCGGCGCTCTTGGCCGCGCTCTTGGCCGGCTGCGGCGCCGAAGAGCACACGGATCTCAAGCAGGAGCTCGCCCAGGCCACCAAGGACTTTCGCGGCCGGGTCGATCCCCTGCCCCAGGTCAAGCCCTACGAGCCGGTCGCGTACACTGCCGAGGGGCAGGTCGACCCGTTCCGGGCCGAGCGCATCGACGTGGCGCAGGCCGGCAAGAGCTCGGCGAGCGCGAGCAAGGTAGCCGAGCATGAGAAGCGCTTTAAGGAGCCGCTCGAGGCATTCCCACTGGAGTCCATCCAGATGCTCGGCACCATCACCCAGGGCAAGGAGACCTTCGCGCTCGTGAAGGCCGGTCCGAACCTCTACCGGGTGCGCAAGGGCAACTACATGGGACAGAACTTCGGCGTGATCATCGGCATCGACGAGCTGCAGATCAGCCTGAAGGAGCTCGTCCAGGATAGTGGAGGGGAGTGGGTGGAGAAGGAAAGCTCGCTCCAACTGGTGGAGGCGAAAAGATGAAATCGAAAACGCTCTTCTTCTACGGGGTCGCTCTCTGGCTCGCCGGGACGGGGCTCGCGCTCGCACAAGCGGGGCGCGCCGACGCTAACAGCATCGAGGCGGTCGACGTCGCGCAGCAGGGAGGCAAGGTCGTGGTGCGGATCACCACCCGGGAGCCGCTGCGCAGCGTCCCGGCGAACTTCGCCATCGCCAGCCCAGCGCGCATCGCCTTCGACTTTCCGAATACCGTGAACGCGCTCGGGCGCTCGAGCCAGGACGTCGGTCAGGGCGAGCTGCGCAGCGTGAACATAGTGCAGGGCGCCGACCGGGCGCGATTGGTGCTGAACCTGCGCCGTCCGGTGGCACACGACACGACGCTCGAGGGTCGCTCCGTCATCGTCACGCTTTCCGAGCCCACGCCGAGCGCCCAGCAGCCCGGCGGGCAGGTTGCCCATTTTGCGCAGGGTAGGGCTGACACCGACCACGCAATCCGTGATGTAAATTTCCGGCGCGGCCGCTCCGGTGAGGGAAGGGTAATCATCGATCTCTCCGACACGAACACCGGAATCGACATCCGCCAGCAGGGCCAGAACATCGTCGTCGAGTTCCTCAAGACCAAGCTTCCCGACAACCTGCGCCGGCGCCTCGACGTGGTCGATTTCGGTACACCAGTCAATTCCATCGCCACGTTCCAGCAGGGCGAGAACGTCCGCATGGTGGTAGAGCCCAAGGGCCAATGGGAGCACAACGCCTATCAGTCGGACACCCAGTTCGTCCTTGAGGTCAAACCGCTGTCGATCGATGCGCGCGAGGCGAGGGGCCGCTACACCGGCGAGAAGCTCTCGCTCAACTTCCAGAACGTGGAAGTCCGCGCGGTTCTCAACGTCATCGCCGACTTCACGGATCTCAATATCATCACGAGCGACACGGTGGCGGGCAATATCACGCTGCGGCTCAAGGATGTGCCCTGGGATCAGGCGCTCGAGATCATCCTGCAGACGCGCGGCCTAGACAGCCGCCGCAACGGTAACGTGATCTGGATCGCGCCTCGTGACGAGCTCGCGACGCGCGAGAAGCTGGCGTTGGAGGCGGCGCAGCAAATCAACGATCTGGAGCAGACGCGCACCGAAGCCTTCCAGATGAACTACCAAAAGGCGGCCGATGTGCAGAAGCTGCTGTCCGACGCCAGCCAGCGCATCCTCTCCAAGCGCGGCAGTGCGGTCGTCGATGCACGCACGAATGTACTGTTCGTGCAGGATACGCCGGCGCGCCTCGAGGAGGTTCGTAGGCTGCTCGCCAAGATCGACATACCGGTGCGTCAGGTGATGATCGAGGCGCGCATCGTCGAGGCGAACGACTCGTTCAGCAAGAACATCGGCGCGCGACTTGGCGTACATGACCAGAACCCCGTGCCGAGCGGCACGCGCATCCTCGGCCAGAACAGCCCGCGGTTCTCGGTCGGTGGCGGCCTCCCGGACACCGGCTTCCATACCGGCCAGAGCGCCACGACGCCCGACTTCATCGCCCATGCGTCGAGCGTCAACTTGCCGGCGGCCGGGCTCAACCAGTTCCCCGCAGGTCAGTTCTCCTTCATCCTCTTCAACAGCGCCGCGACGCGCTTCCTCAACCTCGAGATCACCGCGTTGGAAGCGGACGGCAAGGGCAAGATCATCGCGAGCCCCCGGGTGCTCACCGCGGATCAGGTCGAGGCAATGATCGAGCAGGGGACGGAGGTGCCGTACCAGACGGCGACTTCCTCGGGTGCCACGGCGATCCAGTTCCGCAAGGCGGTGCTCTCCCTCAAGGTCAAGCCGCAGATCACGCCCGACGGCAACGTGATCATGACCCTGGACGTGACCAAGGATCAGGTGGGCAGCGGCGTGGGGACCTTCGTGCAGATCAACACCAAGCACGTGAAGACCGAAGTGCTGGTCGAGAACGGCGGCACCGTCGTCATCGGCGGTATCTACGAGCAGAACGACCGGACGGACGTCACCAAGATCCCGGTGCTGGGCGACATCCCGGTCCTTGGTTGGCTGTTCCGCAACGACTCGACCGTCAGCGGCAAGACCGAGCTGCTGGTGTTCATCACGCCGCGCATCGTCAACGAGCGGCTATCGATTCGCTGATCGCCATCTCTCCTCGGATGGTTTCGACGGCCGGGACCTCCCGGCCGTTTTGTTTCTACAATTCCGCCCATGAAGAATGCCGGCAACGTCTATCTCGTGGGCATGATGGGGGCGGGCAAGACCACCGTAGGGCGCCTCCTCGCCCGCCGGCTGAAGCTGCGCTTCATCGACTGCGACCAGGAGCTTGAGCGGCGGTGCGGCGTCAAGATTCCGCTCATCTTCGAGATCGAAGGCGAGCCGGGCTTCCGGGCCCGCGAGTCGCAGGTGCTCGCGGCGCTCGCGGCGCTCGATGGCGTGGTGCTGGGCACGGGCGGCGGGGTGGTGCTCTCGGAGGAGAACCGCCGGCTGCTCGCCGAGCGTGGGACCGTGGTCTACCTGCGCGCAACGCCCGAGGACCTCTATGAGCGCGTCCGGCACGACCGCAACCGGCCCCTCCTTGCCGGTGCGGACCCGCTTGCGCGGTTGCGGGAGCTGCATGCGCAGCGCGATGCGCTATACCGCGCCACAGCCGATGTTGTCGTCGACACCGGCAAGCAGACCGTGCTCGCACTGACGCGCGGGCTTATCGACAAGCTCGGAGCGCGATGGAAAGCCTCCGCGTAGCGCTCGGCGACCGCTCGTATCCTATCCATATCGGCAGTGGCATCCTCGCCGACCCCGGCCTCTACGCGCCCAGCCTGAAGGGCAGCGCCGCGATCATCACCAACACGGTGGTGGCACCTCTATATGTGGCGAAGGTCAAGGAGGCCCTTAGGGGCGCGCGGATTACCGAGATCGTCCTGCCCGACGGCGAGGAAGCGAAGAGGTGGCAGGTACTTGACCACGTATTCGACGCGCTGCTCGAGGCCCGCTGCGGGCGCGACACGCTCGTCGTGGCGCTCGGGGGAGGGGTCATCGGAGATCTGGCCGGGTTCGCCGCCGCGGTCTATCAGCGCGGCGTCGACTTCGTGCAGGTGCCGACGACGCTGCTTGCCCAAGTCGACTCTTCGGTGGGCGGCAAGACCGCCATCAACCAT
Source organism: Burkholderiales bacterium (assembly GCA_035649175.1). Lineage (GTDB taxonomy): Bacteria > Pseudomonadota > Gammaproteobacteria > Burkholderiales > SG8-39 > SCGC-AG-212-J23. The sequence continues at coordinate 35,994 of DASRKB010000169.1, forward strand.
CCGCGCGGCAAGAACATGGTGGGCGCGTTCCACCAGCCGCGCGCCGTGATTGCGGACCTCGACACGCTCGACACACTCCCGGATCGCGAGCTGCGCGCCGGGGTTGCCGAGGTGATCAAGCACGGCCTCGCCCTGGACGCAGAGCTCTTCGCCTGGCTCGAGGCGAACGTGGAGCGGCTGCTGGAGCGTGAGCGCGACGCGCTTACACATGCAGTGCGCCGTAGCTGCGAGCTCAAGGCCGACGTGGTGGCGGCCGACGAGCGCGAGGGCGGTCGCCGGGCGCTGCTCAACCTCGGTCATACCTTCGGCCATGCCATCGAGGCAGGAACCGGATACGGGACATGGCTGCACGGAGAAGCGGTCGCTGCCGGGATGGTCATGGCGGCCGAGCTTTCCTGTAGGACGGGGAATCTGGGAAAGGAAGACGTCGCCAGAATCAAGAGCTTGATCGAGCGAGCTGGGCTCCCGGTCAGAGGTCCTGCGCTCAACCGCGAGGAGATGCTGCGGCTGATGGCGGTGGACAAGAAGTCCGCGGGCGGCCAGATTCGCTTCGTTCTTCTGGAGGCGATCGGGCGCGCGGAACTCCGTGGCGACGTCGACGGGCACGCGGTCCGCGAAGTCGTTGTCGCTGCATCGCAATAACTGTATATTCAACAGTCCAGTCATGAGCTTGCCCGCGCAGGGCCTTTATCGCCCGGAGAACGAGCACGACGCCTGCGGCGTCGGCTTTGTCGCGCATATCAAGGGCAAGAAGTCCCATACGATCGTCGAGCAAGGCCTCACGGTGCTGAAGAACCTCACGCACCGCGGCGCGGTCGGCTGGGACCCGAAGCTCTCCGACGGCGCGGGGCTACTGATCCAGCTCCCGGACCGCTTCTTCCGCGAAGAGATGGCGAAGCAGGGGGTCAAGCTGCCCAAGGTCGGGCAATACGGCGTCGGCATGGTGTTCCTGCCGCGCGATCCCGCCTCACGCATCGCCTGCGAGTACGAGATCGAGCGCGCCATCAAGGACGAGGGGCAGGGGCTGCTCGGCTGGCGCGACGTGCCGGTCGACAACAGCGACCTCGCCGAGCCCGCCAGGAAGCTCGAGCCGGTGATCCGCCAGGTGTTCATCGGGCGCGGCGGCGGCGTGACGGTCACCGACGCGCTCGAGCGCAAGCTCTACATCATCCGCAAGAGCTCCGGCCACGCCATCCAGGCGCTGCAGCTCAAGCACGGCAAGGAGTTCTACGTGCCGTCGATGTCGGCGCGCACCATCTGCTACAAGGGGATGCTGCTCGCCTACCAGGTTGGCGAGTACTACCTCGACCTCAAGGACGCGCGCGTCGAGTCGGCGCTCGCGCTCGTGCACCAGCGCTTCTCGACGAACACGTTCCCGTCCTGGGACCTCGCGCACCCCTTCCGCATGATCTGCCACAACGGCGAGATCAACACGCTGCGCGGCAACGTGAACTGGATCCGCGCGCGCCAGGGGGCGATCTCCTCGCCGATCCTTGGTAAGGACCTGGAGAAGATCTGGCCGCTCATCTACTACGGCCAGTCCGACTCCGCCTCCTTCGACAACGCGCTCGAGCTGCTCGTGATGGGCGGCTACTCGGTCGCCCACGCGATGATGATGATGATTCCGGAGGCGTGGGAGAACCACACGCTCATGGATCCGGCGCGCCGGGCCTTCTACGAATACCACGCGGCGATGATGGAGCCCTGGGACGGCCCGGCCTCGATCGCCTTCACCGACGGCCGGCAGATCGGCGCCACGCTCGACCGCAACGGCCTGCGCCCCTCGCGCTACATCGTCACCTCCGACGACCTCGTCATCATGGGCTCGGAGTGCGGCTGCCTGCCGGTCCCGGAGGAGAAGATCATCAAGAAGTGGCGCCTGCAGCCGGGCAAGATGTTCCTCGTCGACTTGGAGAAGGGCCGCATCGTCGACGACAAGGAGCTCAAGGATTCGCTCGCGAGCGCGAAGCCCTACGCCGAGTGGATCGAGCGCATCCGCGTCAAGCTCGACGAGGTCGAGAGCGATAAGACGCCGCCGCTGCGCTCCGACGTGCGGCTGCTCGACCGCCAGCAGTCGTTCGGCTACACGCAGGAAGATCTGAAGTTCATCATGGAGCCGATGGTGGCGAACGGCGAGGAGCCGGTCGGCTCGATGGGCAACGACTCGCCGCTCGCCGTGCTCTCGAGCAAGAACAAGACGCTCTACGGCTACTTCAAGCAGCTCTTCGCCCAGGTCACCAATCCCGCGATCGACCCGATCCGCGAGGAACTGGTGATGTCGCTCGTCTCGTTCATCGGCCCGAAGCCGAACCTCCTCGGCATCGACGAGATGAACCCGCCGCTGCGCCTCGAGGTCTCGCAGCCGGTGATGGATTTCTTCGAGATGGAGAAGATCCGGCACATCGAGCGCTACACCGCGGGCAAGTTCAAGGCTTGCGAGCTCGACATCACCTACCCCGTCGCCTGGGGCAAGGAAGCGGTCGAAGCGCGCCTCGCCTCCCTCGCGGCGCAGGCGGAGGACGGGGTGCGCTCGGGCTATTCGATCATCGTCATCTCCGATCGCCTGGTGGACGCCGAGCGCGTGGCGATCCCCGCGCTGCTCGCCCTTTCCGCAATCCACCAGCACCTCGTCAAGCGGGGGCTGCGGACCTCGACCGGGCTGGTGGTGGAAACCGGAAGCGCCCGCGAAGTGCACCATTTCGCCCTGCTCGGGGGCTATGGCGCCGAGGCCGTGCATCCCTACCTCGCGCTGGAGACGGTCCTCGCGAGCGCTCAGGACAAGACGAAGGCGGTCAAGAACTACATCAAGGCGATCGGCAAGGGCCTGAAGAAGGTGATGTCCAAGATGGGCATCTCCACCTACATGTCCTATACCGGCTCGCAGCAGTTCGAGGCCGTGGGCCTCGCGCGTTCGCTGGTGGACAAGTATTTCACGGGCACGGCGAGCAACATCGAGGGCGTCGACCTCTTCGACGTCGCCGAGGAGGCGATCCGCATCCACCGCGCCGCGTTTGCCGAGCGCGACCCGGTGCTCGCGAACATGCTCGACGCCGGCGGCGAGTACGCCTGGCGCGTGCGCGGCGAGGAGCATACCTGGACGCCCGACGCGATCGCGAAGCTGCAGCACGCCACCCGCGCGAACGCCTACGAGACCTACCGGGAGTACGCGGCGCTCATTAACGACCAGTCCGAGCGCCACAAGACTTTCCGCGGCCTGTTCGAGTTCCGCTTCGGCGAGCGCAAGCCGGTGCCGATCGAGGAGGTGGAGCCGGCCGCCGAGATCGTGAAGCGCTTCTCCACCGGCGCGATGTCCCTCGGGTCGATCTCCACGGAAGCTCATACGGTCCTTGCCGTGGCGATGAACCGCATCGGCGGCAAGTCGAATACCGGCGAGGGCGGGGAAGACCGCCGGCGCTATGCGCCCGTCAAGGCCGGGGAGTCGCTGCAGAGCCGGCTGGGGAAGGGCCGTGTCGAGGTCGACATCCCGTTGCGCGAGGGCGACTCGCTCAAGTCGAAGATCAAGCAGGTGGCCTCCGGGCGCTTCGGGGTCACCGCCGAGTACCTGGCGAGCGCCGAGATGCTGCAGATCAAGATCGCCCAGGGTGCCAAGCCCGGCGAGGGCGGCCAGCTTCCCGGGCGCAAGGTATCCGAGTACATCGCCGAGCTGCGCTTCTCGACGCCGGGCGTCGAGCTCATCTCGCCGCCGCCGCACCACGACATCTACTCGATCGAGGACCTGGCGCAGCTCATCCACGACCTGAAGAACTCGAACCCGAAGGCGGCGATCTCGGTGAAGCTCGTCTCCGAGGTCGGTGTCGGGACCATCGCCGCCGGCGTGTCGAAGGGCAAGGCCGACCATGTCACGATCGCGGGGCACGACGGCGGCACCGGCGCGTCGCCCTGGTCCTCGATAAAGCATGCGGGCACGCCTTGGGAGCTCGGCCTTGCGGAAACGCAACAAACATTAGTCTTGAATAGATTGAGAAGCAGGATTGCGGTGCAGGTCGACGGCCAGATGAAGACCGGCCGCGACGTGGTGATCGGCGCGATCCTCGGCGCCGACGAGTTCGGCTTCGCCACGGCGCCGCTCGTGGTGGAAGGCTGCATCATGATGCGCAAGTGCCACCTCAACACCTGCCCCGTGGGCGTGGCGACCCAGGACCCGGTGCTGCGGCGCAAGTTCGAGGGCAAGCCCGAGCACGTAGTGAACTACTTCTTCTTCGTCGCCGAGGAAGCGCGCGAGCTGATGGCCCGCCTCGGGGTGCGATCTTTGAATGAATTGATCGGCGCTACCGAACTGCTCGACATGCGCAAGGGCATCGAGCACTGGAAGGCGAGGGGCCTCGACTTCTCCCGGGTCTTCGCGATGCCTCAGATGCCGGCAGCGGTTTCCCGCTTCCACAATGAAGCTCAAAATCATGGGCTCGAGAAGGCGCTCGACAACCGGCTGATCGAGCTCTCGCAGCCCGCCCTAGAGCGCCGCGAAAAGGTGTCGATCGAGATGCCGATTCGCAACATCAACCGCACGGTCGGCACCATGCTCTCCTACGAGGTCGCGCGCCGCTACGGACACGAGGGGCTCCCCGCCGACACCATCCATGTGCGCTTCGCCGGCTCCGCCGGGCAGAGCTTCGGCGCGTTCCTCGCGCGCGGCATCAGCCTGGAGCTGGTGGGCGACACGAACGACTACTGCGGCAAGGGCCTCTCGGGCGGCCGCATCGCGGTGCAGCCCTCGGCCAAGTTCCGCGGCGAGCCGACCGAGAACATTATTACCGGCAACGTGGTGCTCTACGGCGCCATCGCCGGCGAGGCGTACTTCCGCGGGGTAGCGGGCGAGCGCTTCGCCGTGAGGAACTCCGGCGCGCACGCTGTCGTCGAAGGTGTGGGCGACCACGGCTGCGAGTACATGACCGGCGGCACGGTGGTCGTGCTCGGCGCCACGGGCCGCAACTTCGCCGCCGGCATGTCGGGCGGCTTCGCCTACGTGCTCGACCTCGAGGGCGAGTTCGCGAAGCGCTGCAACCCCGCCATGGTGGATCTCGAGGCCGTCGCACCCGATTCGGAGGACGACGCCGCTCTGCGGCGCCTCGTGGAGAACCACCTGCGCTACACCGGCTCCAAGCGCGCCCGCGAAGTGCTCGACAAGTGGGCGAGCTATCGGCCGCGCTTCGTCAAGGTATTCCCCAGGGAGTACCGTCGCGCCCTTGCCGAGCTCGCCGCTAAGAGCAAGGCGGCCGCCTAGTGGAGAGCTAAGTGGGCAAGATCACCGGGTTCCTTGAGTTCGAGAGGCTTGAGGAGCCGCACGAGACCACCGAGGCGCGCAAGAAGCACTACCGCGAGTTCTACGCCCGGCTTTCCGACGAGGCGGCGGGCGTCCAGGGCGCGCGCTGCATGGACTGCGGCGTGCCGTTCTGCATGAGCGGCTGCCCGGTCAACAACATCATCCCCGACTGGAACGACCTCGTGTACCGGCAGGACTGGAAGCGCGCGATCGAGGTCCTACACTCCACCAACAACTTTCCGGAGTTCACCGGGCGAATCTGCCCCGCGCCCTGCGAGGAAGCCTGCGTGCTGCGCATCAACGAGGACGCCGTCGGCATCAAGTCGATCGAGCACGCCGTTGCCGACAAGGCGTGGGAGGAAGGCTGGGTGCGGCCGCAGCCTCCCGCCGCGAAGACCGGCAAGAAGGTCGCCGTCGTCGGCTCGGGCCCCGCGGGCCTCGCGTGCGCGCAGCAGCTCGCGCGCGCCGGCCACGCGGTCACCGTATTCGAGAAGTCGAACCGCATCGGCGGCCTGCTGCGCTACGGCATTCCCGATTTCAAGCTCGAGAAAGGTGTGATCGACCGGCGCGTCGAGCAGATGCGCGGCGAGGGCGTGAAGTTCAAGACTTCCGTGCTGATCGGCAAGCAAGTCCCCGGCAAGGGGATCGTCAACGACTCACGCGACAGCGTGGCGCCCGGGAAGCTGCTCGCCGAGTTCGACGCGATCGTGCTTGCCGGTGGCGCCGAGCAGCCGCGCGACCTTCCGATCCCCGGACGCGAGCTCGACGGGGTGCACTTCGCGATGGAGTTCCTGCCGCTGCAGAACCGGCGCGTGGCCGGCGACGTGGTCCCCGAGGAGCTCTGGGCCACCGACAAGGACGTCGTTATCATCGGCGGCGGGGACACGGGCTCGGACTGCGTGGGGACCTCCAACCGGCACGGCGCGCGCTCCGTGACGCAGCTCGAGCTCCTGCCGATGCCGCCCGACGTCGAGCGCAACCCGGTATGGCCCTACTGGCCGACCCGGCTCCGCACCTCCTCTTCGCATGAAGAAGGCGTGAATCGTGACTGGTCTGTCGCGACAAAGGCGTTTGTTGGAGAGAACGCCAAGCTGAAGGCGCTGCGGACCGTGCGCTTGGAGTGGAAGGACGGCAAGCCGGTGGAAGTCCCGGGCTCCGAGCGCGACATGCCGGCGGATCTCGTACTGCTCGCGATGGGCTTTGTCTCTCCGCTGCAATCGCTCTTGGACGAGTTCGGCGTCCACAAGGACGCCCGGGGCAATGCCAAGGCGCCGACCGAGGGCAAGGGTGCCTACGTCACTTCCGCGCCGAAGCTCTTCGCCGCGGGCGACATGCGCCGCGGCCAATCGCTGGTCGTCTGGGCGATCCGCGAGGGCCGGCAGTGCGCGCGCGCGGTCGACGAATTCCTCATGGGGGTTTCAGAGCTTCCGCGCTAGCCTCGGTGAGCGCGAGCAGCGCGAACGAGGCCAGCCAGTGCGTCCCCACGTAGTCGTCTTCCAGGTGCGGCAGGGCCGCGGCGAGATGCCGTTCGGCCGCCTCCGCGAACCCAAGGCGTCCAAGGCACCAGGCGCGCGATAGCGCCAGCCCATCCAGGTGCACCTGCTTGGCGTCGGCGCGGTCGAAGCCGGACGGCGGCACGCCCAGCGATCCAATGCCGCGCGGCAGGAAACCCGCCATCCAGGCAGCAAACTCCGTCAGGGGAAGCATCTCCTTCATCAGCAGCGCCTCCACCAGCGTAGGCGAGAGGAACTCATCCAGCGACGGCTCGTACGCGAGCGGCGCATCCCGGTCGGCGCCATACCAGCGTCGCGCCGCCCGCTCGACACCATCGAGTAGCTCGCCGTCCCCCGTCGCGCGGGCAAAATCGAGGCCCAGGATGCAGGCGAATGCGGTGTTGCCGTGCGTTCCGGCGCGCACGGGGTAAGGGGCTTCGATGAAGCGCCGGAAACGGGCCGAGATCTCCCGCGCGAGCGGCGCGACCGCGGCTTCCCAGCGTGTGCCCGAGAGCTCAGCCCGAAGCTTGAGTAGCCAGGCCCAGCCGTAGGGGCGCTCGAACGTGCCGCCGGCGGGCCCCATCAGGTAGGCGAGCTCCGCGCCCATCGCCTCGTGCGACAGGTGGCGATCGAACAGCGAATCGATCTTGGCTGAAGGAAAGCGCCGCCCCAGCCGTGCGAGCAGCCAGTGCATGTGCACCGCGGAGTGCCAGTCATAACTGCCGTAGAACGCCGGGTGCAGGCGGCAATGGTCGAGCCGCTCGCCCGGCGCGCCTACCAGGTGATCGAGCTTGTGGGGATAGGGGCGCGCCACGTTGGCGAGCGCGATCCGCGTGAAGCTCTCTGCCAGGGCCGGCGTGAGCACCCCGGCGATGATGCGCCTACTCGCTGATGGGCACCAGCCGGAATTCGCGCACCGCGGGGTCTTCGCGCAGCGTGCGGGCGAGCCCGCCCATGTTCGACTCGTGCAGCGTGCGCAGGACGAGCTGGTACTCGAACTCGCGCCCCTCGCCGCTCAGCCGGTAGCTGATGCGCCGCACGTCGAAATCGTGTCGGCCTACCAGCTCGCGCAAGGCGCTCTCGCCCGCTACGGCATCGCGCGCGTAGCGTACGGTGCAGCGAACGTAGGATTCGGAGGTCATGTGCGATTCGATCCATCCGAGCACGGAGAGCGTGGCGAGCGTGAGGAACGTGCCGCAGGCCGCAGCCAGGTACATCCCGACGCCGGCGACGATGCCGATCACGGCGGTGACCCAGATGGAGGCTGCGGTCGTCAGGCCGCGCACGGTCAGTCCCTCCTTGATGATCGCCCCGGCGCCGACAAAGCCGATGCCGGTCATGATGCCCTGCGCGACCCGCGTCGGGTCGAAGGCATCGGAGAGATCGGGAAACCACTTCTCGGCATGGACGCTCGCGAGCATCATCAGCGCGGAGGCAAGCGCGACGAGCGCGTGGGTGCGGAAGCCCGCGAAGCGGCCGCGATAGCTTCGCTCCAGGCCGATGACGGCACCGGCCGCCAACGCAGCGGCCAAGGGAGCGGCAATGTCCTGTAGCTCGGCCAGCATGGGGAGGAAAGCGCTAAAGTATCAAGGGCTTTCACAAACAGGATGCTAGAATCGCGCTCCGATTCCGTAGGCCGGATGGCGCTCGACATCATCGTTCTCGCGGCCGGGCTGGGAAAGCGCATGCGCTCCGACCTGCCCAAAGTGCTGCACCCCCTTGCCGGTCGGCCGCTGCTCGCCCATGTGCTGGACACCTCGCGCTCGCTCGGCGCGCGCGACACCTTCGTCGTGTACGGCCACGGCGCCGACAGGGTGCGCGGCGAGTTTCCGGACGCGGCCGTAGAGTGGGTTCTGCAAGCGGAGCAGCTCGGCACGGGGCATGCGGTGCAGCAGGTCCTGCCGCGCCTCAAGAACGACGGCGATGTGCTCATCGTCTATGGGGACGTTCCGCTGGTTCGCCAGGCGACGCTCAAGCGCCTTGCCGAAGCGGCGCGCGAGGGGCTCGCCGTGCTCACGGTGGATCTCGACGATCCCGCGGGATATGGGCGCGTGGTTCGCGACCAGGCCGGGCGCGTGGCCCGCGTGGTGGAGCACAAGGACGCCTCGAGCGGCGAACGCGCAATTCACGAGGTGAACGCCGGCTTCTACGGCGTGAGCGCCCGGCGGCTTTCTGCATGGCTCGGAAAGCTGCAGAACCGCAATGCGCAGAAGGAGTACTACCTCACCGACATCGTGGCCTTTGCGGTCGCGGATGATGTGCCGGTACTCGGCATCAAGGCTCAGGATGCCTGGGAGGTGGCCGGCGTGAACTCCAAGCGCGAGCTCGCCCTACTCGAGCGCCAGGTCCAGCGCCGCGAGGCCGAGCGGCTCCTGGAGGCCGGGGTCACGCTCGCGGATCCGGCGCGCGTCGACGTACGCGGCGCGCTCGAGTGCGGGCGCGACGTGTCGATTGACGTCAATTGCGTCTTCCAGGGGCATGTGAAGCTTGGCGACGGGGTGCAGGTAGGTCCCAACTGCGTCCTGCGGGACGTCACCGTCGGCGCGCACACCGAGGTAAACGCGTTCTCGCACCTCGAGGAGGCGGAAATTGGCAGCGGCTGCCGCATCGGGCCGTACGCACGGCTGCGCCCGGGGAGCGCGCTCGCCGACGGCGTGCATATCGGCAACTTTGTCGAGGTGAAGGCGAGCCGACTGGGCACCGGCTCCAAGGCGAATCATCTCTCCTACGTCGGCGACGCCCAGGTGGGTGAGCGCGTCAACATTGGTGCCGGCACCATCACGTGCAACTACGATGGCGCGGCGAAGCATCGCACCGTGATCGAGGACGATTGCTTTATCGGCTCGGACGCGACGCTTGTGGCGCCGGTGACGATCGCGCGCGGCTCGTACATCGGTGCGGGCTCGACGATCAGCAAGGACACACCGGCCGAGCAGCTCACGATCGCGCGCGCCCGCCAGGTCTCGGTCCCAGGCTGGAAGCCGCGGAAGAAGAAGGGCGGCTGACATGTGCGGCATCGTCGGTGCGGCAGCGCAACGGGACATTGTGCCGGTTCTCGTCGAGGGACTTCGCCGGCTCGAGTACCGCGGCTACGACTCGTGCGGCGTGGCGCTGATGCGCGATGGCGCGATCGGGCTCGTGCGCACCGTCTCGCGCGTGGCGGACCTCGCAGCGCAGGTAAAGGGGTCCGCGGCCATGACCGGGATCGCGCATACCCGCTGGGCGACGCATGGCGCTCCCGCGACGGAGAACGCGCATCCGATCCTGTCACGCGGCGAGATCGCGGTGGTGCATAACGGCATCATCGAGAACCACGATGAGCTGCGCGCCGAACTGCGCGGGCGCGGTTATGTTTTCCACAGCCAGACCGACACCGAGGTCATCGCGCATCTCGTGCACAGCCTGCACGGCGGCGACCTGCTCGAAGCGGTGCGCGCGGCCGTGGCGCGGCTGCACGGCGCCTACGCCATCGCGGTCGTGTCGCTGAAAAACCCCGGCACAGTCGTCGGTGCGCGCTCGGGAAGCCCTCTGGTCGTCGGCGTGGGCGAGGGCGAATGCTTCCTCGCGTCCGATGCCATGGCGCTCGCCGGGTCGACCGAGCGCATCGCCTACCTCGAAGAGGGCGATGTGGTGGAGATCCGCCGCGACCGCTGGCGCGTAGTGGACCGGGAGGGAAACGCCGCCTCGCGCCCGGTACGGGTGGTGAAGACCGGCACCGTGGCGGTCGAGCTCGGGCCCTATCGCCATTTCATGCAGAAGGAGATCTTCGAGCAGCCGCGCGCGGTGGCCGACACGCTGGAGAATGTCGCCGGAGCGACGCCCTCGCTCTTCGGCCCCGAGGCGCAAGCGGTGCTCTCCGACGCGAGATCGGTGCTCATCCTCGCCTGCGGCACGAGCCACTACGCCGGGCTGGTGGCAAGGAACTGGATCGAGGCGCTCGCCGGTCTGCCGTGTAACGTCGAGATCGCAAGCGAGTACCGCTATCGCACGAGCGTCCCGGACCCGCGCACGCTAGTCGTGGTGGTGTCGCAGTCAGGCGAGACCGCGGACACCCTCGCGGCGCTCAAGCATGCCCAATCGCTCGGCCAGCCCGCGACGCTCGCGGTCTGCAACGTCGCGACGAGCGCGATGATGCGCATGACGCGACTCGCGTTCCTCACGCATGCGGGCGTCGAAATCGGCGTCGCGTCGACCAAGGCGTTCACCACCCAGCTCACGGCGCTCTTCCTGCTCGCGCTGACGCTCGCGAAGCTGAACGGCAGGCTGGACGCCCTCGAAGAGCAGAAGCACCTGAAGGCGCTCCGCCACCTGCCCGTGGCGCTCGGTGCCGTCCTTGCCCTGGAGCCCCATGTCATCGCCTGGTCGGAGCGATTCGCCCGGAAGGAGCACGCGCTCTTCCTTGGGCGCGGGCTGCACTACCCGATTGCGCTGGAAGGGGCGCTGAAGCTAAAGGAGATCTCCTACATCCATGCCGAGGCCTACCCGGCCGGGGAGCTTAAGCACGGGCCGCTCGCCCTCGTCACCAGCGACATGCCCGTCGTCACGGTGGCCCCGAACGACGCGCTGGTCGAGAAGCTGAAGTCCAACATGCAGGAGGTACGGGCGCGGGGCGGCGAGCTCTATGTCTTCGCCGACGCCGATACCCGGATCACCCCCTCGGCGGGCGTCAACGTCGTGCGGCTGCCGGAGCACTACGGGCTGCTTTCCCCGATTCTGCACGCGGTGCCGCTGCAGCTCCTTGCCTACCACACCGCGCTCGCCCGGGGGACGGACGTCGATAAGCCGAGGAATCTGGCCAAGTCGGTCACAGTAGAATAATCTTGCCGTTGTAATTTCGAGGTTTCTCAGAAAGGGAGGAGGACATGAAGGTCAGGCAATCCATTGCGGCTGTTGCCCTAGCGGCGTTTTTCGCCTCTTCGGCGCACGCGCAGACTGAGGTCCAGTGGTGGCACTCCATGGGCGGCGCGCTCGGCGAGGCGCTGAACGGCCTCGCCGACAAGTTCAACGCCGAGCAGAAGGACTACAAGATCGTTACGTCCTACAAGGGTCAATACCCTGAGTCGATGACGGCGGCGATTGCGGCGTTCCGCGCCGGCCAGGCGCCCCACATGCTGCAGGTCTTCGAGGTCGGCACCGCCACGATGATGGCGGCCAAGGGCGCCATCAAGCCGGTGTACCAGCTCATGAAGGAGGCGGGCGAGCCCTTCGACCCGAAGGCCTACCTGCCGACGGTGACGGGCTACTACAGCGACGCCAAGGGCAACATGCTGTCGCTCCCGTTCAACAGCTCCACCGCGCTCTTCTACATCGACCGCAACAAGTTCAAGGCGGCGGGCCTGAAGCCCGTGCCGCCCAAGACCTGGAAGGAGCTCGTCGCCGCCGCGGAGAAGCTGAAGGCAGCCGGTCAGGACTGCATCTACACCACCGGGTGGCCGTCGTGGGTGCATATCGAGAACTTCAGCGCCTGGCACAACGTGCCGATCGGCACCAAGCAGAACGGCATGGCCGGGTTGGACACGCAGTACACCTTCAACTCGCCGCTGCATGTGCGCCACGTCTCCATGCTTGCCGACATGGCGAAGCGGGGACTGTTCACGTATGCCGGGCGTACGAACCAGGCCGATTCGCGGTTTGCGGCCGGCGAGTGCGCGATGGCGACGATCAGCGCCGGGGCGCTGGGCAACATCATTAAGACCGGCAAGACCGACTGGGAGATCAGCGTCCTCCCCTATCACGACGACGTGAAGGGCGCGCCGCAGAACGGCATCATCGGCGGGGCCTCGCTTTGGGTGATGAGCGGCCGCAAGCCCGAGGAGTACAAGGGCGTGGCCAAGTTCATGTCGTTCCTGTCGCGCCCCGAGATCCAGATGGAATGGCACACCAAGACGGGCTACGTGCCGATCACGCTGGCGGCCTACGAGATGACCAGGAAGTCGGGCTTCTACGACAAGAACCCGGGCCGCGACATGGCGGTGCGCCAGCTCACCAACAAGGCGCCGACGGCCAACTCGCGGGGCCTGCGCTTCGGCAACTTCGTGCAGGGGCGCACGGTGATCGAAGAGGAGCTGGAAGCGGCCATCGCCGGCCGCAAGACGGCGAAGGCGGCCCTCGATGACGCCGTGAAGCGGGGCAACGAGATCCTCAGGCAGTTCGAAGCCGCTAACAAGTAGTGGAAAAGGGGGGCCGCGACAGAACGTCTCCGCCCCCCTTCACAACCCCCCGCCGCCGCTAGCGATCGTCGCATGGAAAAGCGGGTCGTTTTCCGCTCGGCGTGGCTGCCTTACGCGCTGGTCGCGCCGCAGATCGCGATCACGCTCATTTTCTTTTTCTGGCCCGCGGCGCAGGCGGTCTGGTATTCGTTTCAGCTACAGGACGCGTTCGGCCTGAAGACGCAGTTCGTTGGCCTGCAGAACTTCGTGACGCTCTTCAAGGATCCGCACTACCTCAATTCGTTCCGCGTCACCGCCGTGTTCAGTGTGCTGGTCGCGGTGCTCGGACTCGCCATCGCGTTGCTGCTCGCGGTGATGGCCGACCGCGTGGTCAGGGGCGCCATGGGCTACAAGACGCTGCTCATCTGGCCGTACGCCGTGGCGCCGGCCGTGGCGGGGGTGCTTTACGCCTTTCTCTTCGCCCCGTCGATTGGCATCGTCACCTATGCGCTCAGGGGCTGGTTTGGCATCAACTGGAACTGGCTGCTCGACGGCGACCAGGCGATGCTGCTCGTGGTGATCGCTGCGGTGTGGAACCACATCAGCTACAACTTCGTGTTCTTCCTCGCCGGCCTGCAGTCGATCCCGCGCTCGCTCATCGAGGCGGCGGCGATCGACGGCGCCGGCCCGATGCGGCGCTTCTGGACGGTGGTGTTCCCGCTCCTCTCCCCGACCACCTTCTTCCTGCTCGTGATCAACGTGGTGTACGCCTTCTTCGGTACCTTCGGCCTCATCGACGCCACCACGCAGGGCGGCCCGGGGCAGGATACGAACATCCTCGTCTACAAGGTCTACCACGACGGCGTCAAGGCCGCCGACCTCGGCGGCTCCTCGGCGCAATCGGTGATCCTGATGTTCATCGTCATCGCGCTCACGGTGGTCCAGTTCCGCTTCGTCGAGCGCCGGGTGCAGTACTGATGACCGTCCCATGGTAGAGCGCCGGCCTTTCCTCACCGTGCTCTCGCACGCCGTGATGATCCTCGGCGTGCTGCTCATCGCCTTCCCGGTCTACGTCACGTTCGTCGCCTCGACGCATACCCTGGACCGCATTCTCGAGGTGCCCATGCCGCTCGTGCCCGGCGGCGAGCTCGTCGAGAACTACCGGCAGGCGCTCACCGCCGGCTCGACGAAGGGCTCGAGGGCCGCGGTGGGCGCCATGCTCGTCAACAGCACCGTCATGGCGCTCGGCATCGCGCTCGGCAAGATCGCGATCTCCATCGTCTCGGCCTTCGCCATCGTCTACTTCCGCTTTCCGTTGCGGATGGCGTTCTTCTGGATGATCTTCGTGACGCTGATGCTGCCGGTGGAGGTGCGCATCATCCCGACCTTCAAGGTCGCGGCGGACCTGAACATCCTCAACTCCTATCTCGGCCTGACGCTGCCGCTCATCGCCTCGGCAACGGCGACCTTCCTCTTCCGCCAGTTTTTTCTCACCGTGCCCGACGAGCTCGCCGAGGCGGCGCGCATCGACGGCGCCGGCCCGATGCGCTTCTTCTGGGACGTGCTGCTACCGCTTTCCAAGACGAGCATCGCGGCGCTCTTCGTCATCCAGTTCATCTACGGGTGGAACCAGTACCTCTGGCCGCTGCTCATCACCACCGACGAGTCGATGTACACCACGGTGATCGGCATCAAGCGCATGATCGTCGGTAGCGACGCGACCAACGAGTGGAACCTGATCATGGCCACGGCCATGCTCGCGATGCTGCCCCCCGCCATCGTCATTCTGGCCATGCAGAGATGGTTCGTGCGAGGCCTGGTCGAGACGGAAAAGTAGGAAGATGAAAACATGGCCGAGCTGAGCTTCCGCGACGTGCGCAAGAGCTACGGCGACCTCGAGGTCGTTCACGGCGTGAGCATGGACGTCGCCGACGGCGAGTTCGTGGTGATCGTCGGCCCCTCGGGATGCGGCAAGTCGACGCTGCTGCGCATGGTGGCGGGTCTCGAGCCGATCACCTCCGGCGAGATCGTCATCGGCGCCCGGGTGGTGAACCAGCTCGAGCCCAAGGACCGGGACATCGCCATGGTGTTCCAGAACTACGCGCTCTACCCGCACATGTCGGTGTACGACAACATGTCCTACGGCCTGCGCATCAAGGGCTTGCCGAAGGCGGAGATCGACGCGCGGGTGCAGAAGGCCGCCGGGATCCTGGAGCTCAAGGACTACCTCGGCCGCAAGCCGCGGCAGCTCTCGGGGGGCCAGCGTCAGCGCGTCGCCATGGGCCGGGCGATCGTGCGAGAGCCTGCGGTGTTCCTCTTCGACGAGCCGCTCTCCAACCTCGACGCGAAGCTGCGGGTGCAGATGCGCGCCGAGCTGCAGGCGCTGCACCGGCGGCTGGGAACTACCAGCCTTTTCGTGACTCACGATCAGGTGGAGGCGATGACGCTCGCGCAGCGCATGATCGTGATGAACGCCGGCCGGGCCGAGCAGATCGGCGCGCCACTCGAGGTCTACGCCAAGCCCGCCACGGTCTTCGTCGCGAGCTTCATCGGCTCCCCGCCGATGAACCTGCTGCCGCGCAAGCGCGAAGGCCGCGACGTGCTCTTCGGCATCCGGCCTGAGCACCTCGAGCCCTGCGCCGAGTCCGAGGCGATGCTCGTCGCCGACATTGACCTCATCGAGCCGCTCGGCGCCGATACGCTCGTCTACGGCCATGTCGGCAACGGGGCGCGCGTGGCGGCAAGGCTGCATTCCTCGATCGACGCGCGGGCCGGAAAGCTGCCGCTGCGCTTCGACCCTTCCCTGGGCCACTATTTCGATCCTGCGAGCGGCGTCCGCATCGAGGGCTGATGCTGAAGAAAACGCCGTTCCACGAGCGCACCGCGGCGCTCTGCGAGAGCCATTCGTGGCGGCGGTGGGCGGGACACGTGGTGGCGAGCTCCTACGAGCTCTCGCACGAGCGCGAGTATCACTGCATCCGCGCCGCGGCGGCGCTCTTCGATATTTCTCCCTTGTACAAGTATTCGATCCGGGGCCGCGATGCCGCGCGGCTCCTGGACCGCGTGACGACGCGCGACGTGTCGCGCTCGCAGGTCGGGCAGGTGCTCTACACCGGCTGGTGCGACGGCGCGGGCAAGCTCCTCGACGACGGCACCGTGGCGCGGCTCGGGGAGGACGCCTTCCTGATGACCGCTGCCGATCCCAACCTGCGCTGGCTGCAGGACAACGCGGTCGGGCTCGAGGTCGAGGTCGAGGACATCTCCGAGTCGGTCGGCGCCCTGTCCCTGCAGGGACCGCAGTCGAGGCGCATCCTCGAGGCCCTGGGCGAGCTGCCGGCGCTCAAGTATTTCCGCCGGGCCGACACGAAGCTGCGCGGCATGCCGGTCAGCGTCTCGCGCACGGGCTACACGGGCGACCTGGGATACGAGATCTGGGTGTCGAGGGACAACGCGCTTCCCCTGTGGGACGCGCTCATGCAGGCCGGCCGCGGGCACGGCATCATGCCCGCGGGCATGCTCGCGCTCGACATGGCGCGCATCGAGGCGGGACTGATGCTGCTCGACGTGGACTACGTCTCGGCGCGCAAGGCGCTCATCGAGAGCCAGACCTCCTCTCCGTACGAGATGGATCTCGCGTGGACGGTTGACCTGTCCAAGCCGAGCTTTGTGGGTAAAAGCTCTTTGGAGGAAGAGGCGAGGCGTGGCCCGCAGTGGCGCTTCGTCGGCATCGAGGTCGACTGGAGCTCGCTCGAGCGCCTCTACGCGGAGGTCGGGCTCGCCACGCGCGTGCCGCAGGCCGCCTGGCGCATGAGCGTGCCCCTATACGCCTCGGAGCAGGCGGGCTACGCGACGAGCGGCGGCTGGTCGCCCGTGCTCAAGAAGTACATCGCGCTCGCGCACCTGCGCGCCGAGTGGGCGGCGCCGGGGACCGCGCTCGAGATGGAGATCACCGTGGAGCACCGGCGCCTGCGCGCCGCGGCCCGCGTGGTGAAGAAGCCCTTCTTCGATCCCGAACGGAAACGCGCGTGACGCGCTACGACGTGATCGTCATCGGTGGCGGCCACAACGGCTTGGTCTGCGCGGCGTACCTCGCCCGTGCCGGCAGGAAGGTGCTGGTGCTCGAGCGCCGCGAGCGCGTCGGCGGAGCGGCGATGAGCGAGGAGGTCTTCCCCGGGTTCCGCTTCTCGGTCTTCTCCTACGTGGTGAGCCTGCTGCGGCCGGAGATCATCCGCGACCTCGAGCTGCCGCGCTACGGTCTGCACATCCTGCCGCTCGAGAGCACGCTCACGCCGCTCCCGAACGGGGACTACCTCGCCCAGTGGAGCGACCACGACCAGAACCGGCGCGAGCTCGCGCGCCATTCGCTGCGCGACGCCGAGGCCTACGACGAGTTCGGGCTCGTGCTGCACCACATGGCGCGCGCGATCAAGCCGCTGCTTGCCGTGGCGCCGCCGGATCCGACCTCCCTCCGCCGCGAGCAGCTCTTCGACCTCTTTCAGCTGAGGACCTACTTCAAGGATCTCGGCACGAAGCGCTTCCACGCGCTGCACAAGCTCCTCACTATGAGCGCCGCGGACTACCTCGACGAGTGGTTCGAGACCGAGGCGCTCAAAGCCACCAAGTCCGCGAGCGGCATCATCGGGACGATGCTCGGCCCGCGCTCGCCCGGCACGGCGTACGTGCTGCTGCACCACTACATGGGCGAGCTCGATGGCGTGTTCCGCGCCTGGGGCTTCGCCAGGGGCGGCAACGGCTCGGTGAGCGCCGCCATCGCCGCCTCCGCGCAGGCGCGCGGGACGGAGATCCGCACCTCCTCTCCTGTTTCCAATGTCATTGTCCGGAGTGGGAAGGTCAGAGGTGTAGTACTGGAAGGCGGCGAGGAGATCGAGGCGGACCTCGTCGTCTCCGGCGCTGACCCGCGCCGCACGTTCCTCGGACTGGTCGGCGAGCAGCACCTGCCGGGCGAGCTCGTGGAATCGATCCGGCGCTTCCGCTTCCGCGGCTCCTCGGCGAAGGTCAACCTCGCGCTCGGGGAGCTGCCCGAGTTCACCTGCCTGCCCGGCCGCGGGCCGCACCTGCGCGGGGCGACCTCCATCAGCCCCAGCGTCGATTACCTCGAGCGCGCCTACGACGACGCGAAGTACGGCGAGATCTCGCGCCGGCCGTACATGGACATCGTCATCCCCTCGATGCTCGATCCGGCCATGGCGCCGCCGGGAAAGCACGTGATGTCGATCTTCGTGCAGTACGCGCCCTACCACCTGAACGGCGGCTGGACGGACGCGAAGCGCGAAGCGCTCGGCGACGCCGTCGTCGACACGCTGTCGGAGTACGCACCGAATCTGAAGGGCGCAATCCTGCATCGACAGGTGGTGACCCCCGCGGACATCGAGCGCATCGTCGGGCTCTCGGAAGGAAACATTTTCCAGGGCGAGCTCTCGCTGCAGCAGATGTTCTTCCTGCGGCCCGCGCCCGCCTGGTCGCGCTACCGCACGCCGATCCGTGGCCTTTACCAGTGCGGCTCGGGCACGCACCCGGGCGGCGGCGTGATGGGCGCCTCCGGCCGCAACGCGGCCTTCGCCGTCCTCGGAGAGCCGCCGTGACTGCGGTCGTCATCGGCGCCGGCGTCGACGCGCTCGTGGCCGCGCGGCTGCTTTCGCGCTCCCATTCCGTTACGGTTCTTCATGACGAGAATCCGGCGGAAGAGCGCGGCTGGGTTCCGCCCCCGGTGCGCACCGTCCTAAAAAATATTGCAGTAAACGACGAAGAGCCAGACCGCTGGGCGGTGGCGCCGCTCCCGCAGGGCGGCCGGCTCGAGCTGTGGCGCGACATGGGGCGCTCGGTCGATTCGATCCACCGCGTGAGCGAGCGGGACGCCGCGCGCTGGCCGGATTTCTGCGCGCGCATGGCGCGGCTCGCGCGCTTCCTGGAGCGGATCTATCTCGATGCGCCGCCGGATCCGCTCGGGGTCCGCTTCGCCGTGCGCGCGCGCCTGCTCGGCAAGGAAGGTCTCGTCGACCTGATGCGCCTGCTGCCGATGCCGATCGCGGAGCTCCTCGACGACTGGTTCGAGAACGACACGCTCAAGGGTATCCTCGGGGCCGCCGGCATCATGGGCCTGCGCCAGGGACCGCGCTCGGGCGGCACGGCGTTCCTCTTCCTCCACCACCACGTCGGCAGCCCGCCCGGCGTGTTCCCACCCCCGCGCACGACAGTCGTTTCAGAAACGGATGCTCAGAAGAAAAAGGTTCAGCGAATCCTTGTGAACGAAGGGCGTGCCCGCGGGGTCGTGTTGGCGGTCGGGACCGAGATCGCCGCCGATCTCGTCATCTCGGCGCTCCACCCGCAGCGCACGCTGCTCGAGCTCGTCGACCCGGTCTGGCTCGATCCCGAGCTCGTGCGCGCGATAAGGCACATCCGCAGCCGCGCGCCGGCATTCACTACGTTCGTCGACGCGCCGTCGCTCGACCACCTCGAGCGCGCCCACGACGCGTCCAAATACGGCACCGAGGGCATCACGGCACTCTCCCCGGTCGCCGAGCTGACGCTCGATCAGGCGCTGTGGATGCGGCCAGTGCCCGAGCTTGCGCACTACCGCACGCCGATCAAGGGCCTGTGGCTCTGCGGCCCCTCGATGCATCCCGGGCCCGGGATCCTCGGCGCCTCGGGCTACAACGCGGCGCGCGCGGCGCTACGCGGCTAGGCTTTGCCCTAGCCGCCGCGCTCGAGCATCACGCGCCCCGGGGCGCCGGGCTTGCCACCCGAGCGCCCGCGCGCCGGATTGCGGCGGGTGTTGCAGGTGATGGTGAAGGGCGCGTCCTTGGCGCCGATCGAGACGACCGGCGGCGCGCCTTCGATGTGCGGGCCGCCGGACATGCCCATCACCCTAGGACCGGTCGCGCCTGTAAGGCGGCAGGGTGGTGAGCCGCGGGTCATCCACCGCGCCGCCGACGGTGAAGTGGTAGAGCGACTGGAACTCGAGGTCCCGCAAGCCGAACACCTGATGCACCGGGTCGTCGAAGAAGCAGCCGATGCCGGTCGAGCGCACGCCGGCGGCTTCGGCTTCGAGGTAGAGCACCTGGCCGAGGAGTCCGGCCTCCCAGAAAAGGCGGCGATAGAACGACGGCCCGTGCTCGACCAGCGTCGAGCGGTAAGCGGCGAGCATGCCGAGCGAGAAGGCGCCGTCGCCGGCGATGTCCTGCCGGCAGCTCACCTGTGTGGCAAGCACGCGCGCATCGCCGCGCTCGAGGACGAAGAGCGGAACGTCCGCAGGGCAGCCGGGCGGCGTTTCCCACGAGAAGCGCTCGTGCATCGCGCCTTTCAGCGTCTCGACCTTTGCCGGATCGCGCGCGAGCGCATACAGGCCGGGCTCGATCCCGTCCACGCGATGCACGAAGAGGCCGAGGTGGATCGCCGGCGGCCAGGGGATCGCGTCCCAGGGCATCGGACGCTGTGGCGCCGGGCGCTCCGCCCGCGGCATGACGCGGGCGAGCATGCGGTAGAAGCGCTCGCGCGGGATGGAGGTGCTTCCGTCGCAGGCGAGAAGGCTGCGACGCTGGTGGATGATCTGTCCGGAGGAGATCACGGCTTTCGCGAAGCCGCCGAGACGGTATCGATGATCTCCCAGGGCAAGGGATCGTCCCGCGAGAGCCGGTTCGCCTTTCCGTACCAGCGCTGCCGTTTGAGCTCCCGGACCGCGTCGATCTCGAGAGTCGAGACAGTGCTTGCGGCTTGGCCCGGCCATACCGCCATCAGGAGCTCGGCGCTTTCCCGCTCCGCGTCCTCGAAGTCGACGGCACGGTCAAGACCCAGCAGCGCCTCGATGGCTTCGTCGCTCACGTCGTCGAGCAGGCGCGCCGACCAGCCGAGCGTGGCCGCCGCGATGCGCAGCGCGCCGACGGCATGGCCCGCGTCGTGCTGGCAGTAGCGGAAGGCGCGCTCGCCGTACTTCCACGCCTCGCGCCAGTAGACGGATGAGAGTCCCACGAGGAACGCGCCCACAGGCAAGTTACGTGTGAGTACCGAGTAGAGCTCGGCCGGGCAGTCGGCGCGGCGCTCGAGCGCGTGGCTGCGCGGCGCGTAATGGAAAAGTCCCGGCGATTCGCCCAGCTCCGCAATGGAATCGATAAAGAGATAGCCCTCGGTGGGATGCAGGTTGCCGCTCGAGGGATTCATGCGCAGCGCCCATCGCGTGCCGCCCGCCTGCTTCCACGCCGAGAGCGAGAGCGCGTACTCGAAGAGGCGCGACAGGGCGCGCAGGTCGCGCGGTGCGCTCGCCACCTCGCCGGGCGCGTAAAGGCCGTCGTAGGGCGGCGGGCCGGGCTCGTCGTCCGGCGCGAGGAGCGGCAGCCGCGTGAGCGGCGCGCCCTCGAAGCGGCGGAAGGGATCGGGCTGGTTGGCCCAGTCGAGCTGGCCTGGGCCGGGCGCGAAGCGGGCGAAATGGTGCTTCGTGCGCTCGTGGTAGCGCATGACTTCCTCAAGGCGCGCGGCGTCCTGCACAGTGGCAATATGATGAACCCAACCGCAACCGACAGGAGGCGTCCATGAACCTGAAAGACGTACTAGCAGCCAAAGGCCGCCGCGTGGTCACGGTATCGGCCCGCTCGAGCGTCGCCGACGCGGTCCGCGCCATGCACGCCGAGAACGTGGGCTCGGTGATGGTGCCCGACGCCGAGGGATGCCCGGTCGGCATCTTCACCGAGCGCGACGTGGTGCGCCTGTATGCCGAGGGCGACCGCGATTTCGACGCGCTGCCGGTGGAATCCCGCATGACCTGCAGCGTCGTCGTCGGGCGGCTGTCGATGCCGGTCGACGAAGCGCTGGGCCTCATGACCGAGCGGCGCTTTCGCCACCTGCCGGTGGTCGAGGACGGGAAGCTCCTCGGGATGGTGTCGATCGGCGATCTCGTGAAGCTGAAGCTCAGCGAGGCCGCGCAGGAAGCGCAGGCGCTGCGGGCCTACATCACTTCATGAGGCCATGGTTTCGCCTGAACGAATCTCAGATAGAAGAGTTCTACGAGGCAGGCTATGTCGTCCTGCCTGGAGTTTTTCGCGACGCTGAAATCCGGGAAATCAGCGAGGCTTTCGACCGCCTCCGCGACACGGCGATCAAGCTGACCCGGCCCCGGATGATCAAAGGCTCCTACTTCGTCGTTGAGGACCACCGCATCAATCGCATCGTCTGGTGCGGGGCGGCCGAGCCGGTGCTTCTGAAATACGGCGAGGACGCGCGGCTCACGTTCCCGTCGAGCCAGCTCCTGGGAACGAACGAAATGGAGCAGCTCATCTGCCAAGCCCACTTCAAACTGCCGGCCGACGGGGTGGGGTTCGGGTGGCATCAGGACAGCGACCATCGCCGCTACGGGACCGATCTCTGGACCGACGTGAATGGCCGCGGCAGTTTTGTGCAGACGCTCATGGCGGTCGACGTCATGAGCGAGGAAAACGGGCCTCTCATGGTGGTCCCGGGCAGCGGCCGCCAGGGCCATCAATACTTGAAGCAAAACCCTTCTCCGCTGGATGCGCTCTTCGACGGGCGGGCGCAGCCCGTCTTGATGGAGCCAGGCTCGGTGCTTCTGCTAGGCCCTTACACGGTTCACGGAAGCAAGCCCAATCGTTCTACACACGCCCGCCGAGTCTTCATCAATGGCTATGCCTGCCCGGGCGCGAATCGCCGGATTTATCCAGGAGAGGGTGCGGGGCGCAAAGTCGTAGCGCGCCCGTGACCTGCCCGCCGGAGAGCTGGCCGGCGAGCGCCGAGGCCTTGTCGGCGAGGGTGCAGAGCTCGAGCAGGCCCAGGCGCGCTCGCGCGCCGCGCGCTCCTCGCGACGCACCCGGCCCGCGCGCCACCAGTTGTGCCAGAAGCGCTCGCCCGCCTGCCCGAGCGGCACCATCATCAGGTTCTCGAGCGCCGCCGCTGGGCGCCTGCGTGCCGGCGATCAGGTCGAAGAGCGTCGTCTTGCCGGCGCGTGCTAGCTCTTCCTGGACGGTACCGGGCAGTCGAGATAGCCGCGATAGCCCGCCCGCAGCTCCTTCCCGACCTCGAAGATCATGTTCGCCTCGCGACGCTGGATGCCTGGACGCGCCTTCGCGAGCTCCCGAGGATCGGGCTGTATCACGATACGCACAGGCTCGGCGCGCATCTCGAGCTGGTCCGCATCGGCCCGCGTCGCCTCCAAGGGCACGAGGTGGCCGTTGAGCTTGACGATCGCGCCCGCGGCATTCCCGTCCGGTTGCATGTGGACCGCGAGCACCGGCCGGCCTGAGCTGGTGTAGTGGAAGTCGCAGCGCGGGCCCGCGGGGAGCGCCTTGCCGATCTCCGCATCGTTTATCGTCGCCGGGTCGAGCTTCCGCACTTGCACACCGGCGAGCGCCTCGTTCGCGGGTACGATACGCGCGATCTCCGGCGGATGGATCGCCTGCAAGTCGTCGTCGGGTGCTTCGCCTTCCGTGCATGCGCCGAGCAGGCCGGCCAGCAGGAGGACCCGCCATGCCATCAGTCGCGCGCCTCCAGGTCCCAGACGAGATACTTCATCTCCGCGATCTCGCGCTCCTGCGCCTCAATGATCTCGTGGGCGAGCTTGCGCACGCGCGGGTCCGAGATCTGAGCGCGCTCGCTCGTGAGGATCGCGATCGAGTGGTGCGGGATCATCGCGCGCATGTACTCCGCGTCGTCGACGGTTGCCTGGCTTCGCACCAGCCACAGCGCCAGCGCGAAGACGGCGATCGAGCCGCCGAAGATCGTGAAATTCAACGACCGTTTCTTGTACATGCCCAGCATGTACCCGAGCATGATCACCGCCATCGTGGCCCCCATCACGAGCGCCATCCAGGCGCGCGTCTCGCTCCAGAACACGTGCTCGTAGGCGTAGGTGTTGAGGTACATCAGGCCGTACATCACGACGGTCGAGGTGGCGATCATCGCGGCGAAGCGCCAATAGGACATTTGCATGGATGTTGTCTCCCGTGGTCAGCGCGCGTGGCCGCTCGTGCCGCCGGCCGCACTCTGGTGGCCACGCGCTTCACCGAGCGCCGCGAACTCCTCGGGCGTCATCGCCGGAAGCTGCTTGACGAACGCGGCGATGCCCCATAGCGTGCGGTCGTCGTGCGAGGGTCCGAACGCGGGCATGCCGGTCATCTTCACGCCGTGCTTCGCGATCCAGAACACCTCGCTCAGCTCCCAGTGCTTCGCCGTCTCGGCGAGGTGGGGCGGCCGCGGGCGCATGCCGCTCGCCCAGGAAGCCCGCTCTACCCCTGGCCCGCTGTGGCAGTGCTGGCACGTCGACTTGTAGGCGCTCGCCCCGGCCGCGAGCATCTCCGGGGTGATTGCCGCGGGCGCTTCCGGCGCGGGCGCACGCCGCTCGACGGAGTTGCGAAATGTCGTGTCGAATGCCCATCGGACCAACGCGGTGTGCTCCTCCGTCGCGGCGACGTTGTAGGCACCGGTATAGACGACGACCAGGCCGGTGATGCCGAGCAGCAGCACGAACGCGAGCGCACCGGCCGCCATCCCCAGCGGCGATGTCTTTCTCGCGTCCCTTTCTGCCATTCCCGCGTGCAGCAGGATACGTGCCGGCGGCGGCCTCGGCTCTCAGGCGGGTTTCGGCGTGTAGCCCGCTTCGCGGATCGCGTCGGCGATCTCTTCCTGCGCAAGCCCGCTTTGAACGGCGACGCGGCGCTCGCCGAGCGCGATGTCGACCTTCGCCTCCGCGTCGGCGTCCTTCAGCGCCTTCGTGATCGTGCTGACGCAGTGGCCGCAGGTCATGTCGGCGACGTTGAACTGGTACATGAGCTTCTCCTTGTGTGGCTCTCCCGACGGCCGGGATTGGCCGCACGATCGGCCCTCCAGCCATGGGAAGGTCAAGCGCCAAGGAACCGTCTCGTCGCCCGTCTAATGGCCATGACCGACATCGTTCATGTGCTGAGCAGCGAAGTCATGCCCCAGGAGATCTACCCCGGCGTGCGCCGGCGTCTGCTGTGGAAGGGCGCCAACGGCGCCAAGGCGCAACTGCTCGAGATGGATCCCGGGGCGAAATTCCTCAAGCTCGACGTGCACGAGCCCGGCCCGGAGGAGGTTTACGTGGTCTCGGGCGTCTTCAACGACGGCTTGCGCGATTACCCGGCCGGGACTTTCGTGCATAACCCGGCGGGCTCGGCGCATCTTCCTCAGTCGAGGGACGGGTGCGTCCTGTTCGTCTTCTTTCCGGAAGGCTAGCCGGCGGCCTTGCCTCCAGCAGGAAGTCGTCCCAGACCGGCTCCGGCGCCATGCGCTCGAGCATCGCATCGATGAACACGCGCACCTTGGGCGCGAGGTAGCGGCGCTGCGGAAAGACCGCGTAGACCGATAGCTGCTTCGGCTCGTACGGCGCGAGCAGCCTCACCAGCCGGCCGGCCTTGATGTCGGGGCCGACCAGGTAGGAATTCAGCTCGATGATGCCGAGGCCTTCGAGCGCCGCGCGGCGCACGGCTAGCGCGCTGCTGATGGCGACGCGCCCGTTGATCTGCACCGAGACCTTGCCGCCGCCCGGCGCCGTGAAGTGCCAGGTGCGCGGCGTGGTGCGCTGCAGGTGCGCGATGCAGTCGTGGCCGGCGAGGTCCTGCGGCGCGTGCGGCACGCCGCGCCTCTGCAGGTAGGCGGGCGATGCGCAGACCACCTGGCGGTTCGGCCCGAGCCGCCGGTACACCAGGCCCGAATCCGGCGGGTCGCCGGTGATGCGAACCGCGACGTCGATCCCCTCGCGCACGAGGTCGACGTGCCGATCCTCCAGCAGGAGTTCGACCGCGAGATCCGGGTACTGCGCCATCAGCCGCGAGACGACCTGGGGAAGCTGGACGGAGCCGAACGCGATCGACGCGCTCACCTTCAGGGTGCCGCGCGGCGCGCCCTGGAGGTTCGACACCGCGAGCTGCGCGTCCTCGATGGACTGAAGCGCGTTGTGGCTCGTCTCGTAGAGCGCCGTGCCTGCCTCGGTGAGCCGCAGGCGGCGCGTCGTGCGGTGCAGGAGCCGCGCGCCGAGCGCGGCCTCCAGGCGGTTCACGCACTTGCTCACCTGCGACTTGGAGAGCTCGAGCGCGTCGGCCGCGGCGGTGAAGCTGCCCGCCTTTACCACGGCGACGAACACGGCGAGGTCGGCGAGCGTCTCCGGCGGGGACATTGTTCGCCATTGTGCACAAAGCGTTTCCCGCCGCCCAGATTATCTTTTCCGCGCGCCGGCGAAGAATGGCTCCCGCTTGCAACACCTGGAGGAGCCGCGATGAACCGAACCGCAGCTGCAG
Source organism: Burkholderiales bacterium (assembly GCA_035649175.1). Lineage (GTDB taxonomy): Bacteria > Pseudomonadota > Gammaproteobacteria > Burkholderiales > SG8-39 > SCGC-AG-212-J23. The sequence continues at coordinate 62,191 of DASRKB010000169.1, forward strand.
TGCTTGAAGCCATCGCCGCCGAGCGCGACTACCTGCTGCGCTTCGCGCTGCGCCACCTCGGCAACCGCGAGCAGTCCGAGGACGCGGTGCAGAGCGCTCTGGCGCGCGCGGTCTCCGGGGCGCGCCGCTTCGCCGGCCGGTCCTCGCTGCGCACCTGGCTTACCTCGATCCTGCGCAACGCCATCGTCGATGCGCATCGCGCCCGTGTCCGCGAGCCGTTGCTCGCCGACCTGCCGGCGCGGCCCGGCGTCTCGCCCGAGGAATCGGGCGGCGCGTGGGATCCAGCCGAACTCCTCCAGGCCCGCGAGCTGGCGGAGGCGATGAGCGCAAGGGTGCGGCGCCTGCCCGCCGAAAGCGCCCGGGCCTTCGTGATGCGCGAGCTCGAAGGCCGCGGCGGGGCGGAGATCCGCGCGCGCCTGGGCATTTCGCCCAGCCGCTATTGGCAGGCCCTGCACCGCGCGAGAAAGGCGCTGCGCTCACTGCATATGCTGAGCTTCGTCACGGGAGTGGCGATGGCTGTCCTGCTTGCCGCCGCGGGTTTCGCCTCGCCGGCGGACGCGCAGGGCCAAGAGGCGTCGTCGTACCTGCCGCGGCATGCGCCCCGTTTCGAGCGCGCGCGTCCGGTCGTCGCGGTGCTCGCCCACAACACCTCCACGGAGCTCACCGACTACGTCGTGCCCTACGGCATCCTCGCCGAATCGGGCGTCGCCGAAGTACTGGCGATCGCCACGCAGGACGGCGCGATCCAGATGAACCCGGCGCTGCGCTTCCGCGCGCAGGCGTCCACCCTGGATTTCGACGCGCGCTTTCCGCAGGGCGCGGACTACGTCATCGTGCCCAACGTCTACGAGGGCCAGCACGATGCCCGGATGCTCGAGTGGGTCCGGGCGCAGGCTGCTCATGGCGCCGTGATCGTCGGCATCTGCGACGGCGTTCCCGTCCTCGCGAATGCCGGGCTTCTAAAGGGACGCCGTGCGACCGGGCATTGGAAGACCGTCCCGGAACTCGAGCGCAAGCACCCGCAGACGCGCTGGCTCAGGAACCGCCGCTACGTCGCCGACGGCAACGTCATCACCACCTCGGGGGTCTCCGCCTCGATCCCGGTCTCGGTTGCGCTCGTCGAGGCGATCGGCGGCCGGGAGAAGGCGGAGCAGGTCGCGCGGTCCCTGGGCGTCGAGGATTGGAGCCCCTCGCACGACAGCGAGCAGTTCGCGCTCACCGCCGGGAGCCTGTTCACCGCGCTGCGCAACAAGGCGATGTTCTGGCGGCACGAGGCGCTCGGGGTCGAGGTGTCGCCCGGCGTGGACGAGATCGCGGTAGCGCTCGTCGCCGATGCGTACGGGCGAACCCGTCGTTCGAGCGCGCTCTCGCTCGCGCAGACGAGCGAGCCGGTGCGCACGCGCCGCGGCCTGCTGCTGCTGCCGGATCGCTCGATGCGCGGCGCGGAGCAGCCCGATGCGACCCTGCCGCTCTTCGAGACGCTGCCCGCCGCGCTCGCGCTCGAACGCTCGCTCGAAGGCATCGCGGCGCGCTACGGCGAGAGCACCGCGGCCTTCGTCGCGCTGACGATGGAATACCCCTGGAAGCACTCGCGCAGATAAGGAGACGGCCATGAAAGCGAAGCAAACCCTGTTGCTGCTGGCGTTCCTCTCCTCGGGCGCCGCGGCCCAAGCCGACCCCGACACACTGGTCGGCGCCGCGGTGCGCAGCCGCCCGCTATACGACGGCTCGGAGCGCCAGACGACCGACGTCATTCCGGTGCTGCGCTATTACGGCGGCACGCTCTTCTCGCGCACCACGCACGGAATCCTGGAGGGCGGCGCGCGCCTCGCGCTCGCCGGCAACCTGGTGGCCGGCGCGCAAATGGCCTACGAGCCCGGGCCGCGCGACGGCGACCCCGGCGCCTCGCTCGGGGCGCATCTCGAGTGGAGCGGCAAGGCGGGGCCGGTGCCGCTTAACGCGCTCCTGCGGCTGCGCGACCAGCTCGAATCGGAGCGGGGCGCTCAGCTCGACGCGCGCCTGACGGTCGGCCTCTACGAAGGCGGCGGCCTTCGCGCCGGCGTGTTCGGTCAGGCGACCTGGGCCGATGCGAAGCATTTCGCCGCGTACTACGAGGTGGCCGACTCCGGTCTGCTCTACACGAGCCTGGGTGTGCTGGGCTCGTACGAGCTGAGCCGCCGCTGGTCCGCCGTGGGGCTGGCAGAGCGGCGCCGACTGGCGGATGAACCCACGCGTAGCGCCTTCGTCAGCGACCGCTCGGCCAGCTACGTGATGCTTGGACTGGGGTATCGCTTCTAGAACCATCGCGCTTGACCTTCCCATGATGTAAGGGTTGAAACTGCCAAACCATGAAAACCGCCAACCTGATCAAGCTTCCCATCGAGGGCATGACCTGCGCGTCCTGCGTGGCGCGCGTGGAGAAGGCGCTCAAGGCCGTGCCGGGAGTGGGCTCGGCCGAGGTCAACCTCGCCACGGAAACCGCCAGCGTCGCGCTCGCCGAAGGCGCGCCGCCGGAGTCCCTGGTTGCCGCCGTGCGCAATGCCGGGTACGAGGCCCGGCTCGCGCCTTTGCCGAAGCCCGCGGCGGACCGGAGCTGGCTGCCAGTCGCGATCTCCGCCGCGCTCACGCTGCCCCTCGTGCTGCCGATGCTCGGCGGCTGGTCGCTGCCGGGCTGGCTGCAGCTCGCGCTCGCCACGCCGGTGCAGTTCTGGCTCGGCGCGCGCTTCTACCGCGCCGGCTGGAAGGCGCTGCGCGCCCGCACGGGGAACATGGACCTCCTCGTCGCGCTCGGCACGAGCGCCGCGTACGGGTTCTCGGTGTACATGCTCTGGCGCCACTGGGAGCACGAGCCGCATCTGTACTTCGAGGCGGGCGCCGCCGTGATCACTCTGGTGCTGCTCGGCAAGTGGCTCGAGGGCCGCGCCAAGCGCCAGACGACGGAGGCAATCCGCGCGCTGCAGTCGCTGCGGCCCGAGACTGCGCGCGTGCTGCGCGGGGGAATCGAGATCGAGGTGCCCGCCGGAAACCTCTCGATGGAGGACATTCTCGTGATCCGTCCCGGCGAGCGCATCGCCGCCGACGGCGTGGTGCTGGAAGGCCGCAGCCACGCGGACGAGTCGATGCTGACGGGCGAGTCGCTTCCGGTGCCGAAGGGGCCCGGAGACGGCGTGACCGGCGGCTCGGTCAACGCCGAGGGCGTGCTCAAGGCGAAAGTCACCGCCGTGGGTGCACAGTCGACGCTCGCGAAGATCATCGAGCTCGTCGAGAGCGCGCAGGCGAAGAAGGCGCCGATCCAGCGGCTGGTGGATCGCGTGAGCGCGGTCTTCGTCCCTGCGGTTCTCGCGATAGCGGCTGCCACGCTGCTCGGCTGGGGGCTCGGCGCCGGCGACTGGGAGCAGGCGATCCTGAATGCCGTGGCGGTGCTGGTGATCGCCTGTCCGTGCGCCCTGGGTCTCGCGACGCCGACCGCCATCATGGCGGGCACCGGCGTGGCGGCGAAGCACGGCATTCTCATCAAAGACGCCGAGGCGCTCGAGGCTGCGCATGCGGTCGGCGCAGTGGCTTTCGACAAGACCGGCACGCTCACGTTGGGCAAACCGACCCTGGCCGCGTTCGAGCCCCTGGGATTGGACAGGGATAGCGCGCTTGCCATCGCTGCCGCGGTGCAGGCGGGTAGCGAGCACCCGCTCGCCAGGGCGGTCACCGCGGCGGCGGTGAACCTCGATACTCCTCGCGCCGAAGGCGCCCGGGCCGTGCCCGGAAGGGGCATGGAGGCATTCGTGCGCGGCACCCGCTACGCCGTGGGCTCCTCGCGCTGGATGGCGGAGCTCGGCGCCGACACTGCGCCGCTGCAAGCGCGCGGGGCCGAGCTGGAGTCGCGCGGCATGAGCGTCTCGTGGCTCGCGGACGCGGGCGGCGCGCCGGCGATCCTCGGTCTCCTCGGCTTCGCCGACCAGGTGCGCCCGGAAGCCGCGGCGGCGATCGCGGCCCTCGCACGCCGCGGGGTGCGCACGATCATGCTTACTGGCGACAACCGCGCCGCGGCGCAGGCGGTCGCGTCGGAGCTGCGCCTGGACGATGTGCGTGCCCAGGTGCTCCCCGCCGACAAGGCGGAGGCGGTGGATGCGCTGCGGCGCGAGCATGGCCGCGTGGCCATGGTGGGGGACGGAGTGAACGATTCGCCCGCCCTTGCCGCCGCCGACCTCGGCATCGCGATGGGCAGCGGCACGGACGTCGCCATGCACGCCGCCGGCGTGACGCTGATGCGGCCCGATCCGCGGCTCGTCGCCGCCGCGCTCGACATCGCGCGGCGTACCTACGCCAAGATCCGGCAGAACCTGTTCTGGGCTTTCGCCTACAACGTGGTGGGCATCCCGCTTGCGGCGGCCGGCGTGCTGAGCCCGGTGATCGCGGGCGCGGCGATGGCGGCCTCGAGCGTCAGCGTCGTGGCCAATACCCTGCTCCTGAAGCGCTGGAATCCGGAGGACTGACGATGGGAAGGATGGAAACGCTGGAGCACGCCGCCGCCATCGAGCGCGGCCTGATGGACATCGGCAAGGCCGCCAAGGCGAGCGGCGTCTCGGTGAAGATGATCCGGCACTACGAGGCGATCGGGCTGTTGCCCAAGGTGGCGCGCACCTTCGCCAACTACCGCGTCTACGGCCCGAACGACGTGCACACGCTGCGCTTCATCCGGCGCGCGCGCACGCTCGGGTTCTCGATGGAGGACATCGGCGAGTTGCTCGGCCTCTGGCAGAGCCGCTCGCGCTCGAGCGCCGCGGTGAAGAGAATCGCCGGCGCACACATCGAGACCTTGAAGGCCAAGATCGCCGAGCTCGAGGCCATGGTGAAGACCCTCGAGCACCTCGCGCGCCACTGCCACGGCGATCACCGGCCGGAGTGCCCGATCCTCGACGACCTCGCACGCTAGGAGACCGACATGGACTTGAACCGCATCGCCTGGTCCGCCACGCTGCACTGCCTCACCGGGTGTGCCATCGGCGAAGTGCTCGGCATGGTGATCGGCACCGCGCTCGGCTGGGGAAACCTCGAGACCATCGCGCTCGCCGTGGCGCTCGCTTTCTTGTTCGGCTACTCGCTCACCCTGCTGCCGCTGGCGAAGTCGATGCGCTTCGGCGCGGCGGCCAAGCTCGCGCTGGCGGCGGACACCGCCTCCATCACCGTCATGGAGATCGTCGACAACGCGATCATGCTCGTCATCCCTGGCGCGATGGATGCGCCGCTCGACAGCCTGCTCTTCTGGGGCAGCCTGGCGGTGGCCCTCGCCATTGCGGCGGTGGCGGCGTTTCCGGTCAACCGCTGGCTGATCTCGCGTGGGCGTGGCCATGCTGTCGTGCACGCCCATCACCATTGAACGAATGGTGGAATTCGCGCTCGAAGTCCTGTGCTAGGATCGCCCGCGTGAATCGAACGCTCAAGCTCGTCGTCATCGCGCTGCTTCTCGCGGTGATGCCGTTGCGCGCGCTCGCCGCGGTGACGGTCGGCTTCTGTGCCATGGGCCACCAGGAGAGAGCGGTGCAGGCGGTCGATGTGCACGAGCATGACGCCGATCACGGCGAGCACGGCCACGCGCCCCGGCCGGACGGCGCACCGGATTGCAGCACGTGTGTCGAGCACTGCAGCAGCGCTTCGTTCGCCGTGCCGGCGCCGCTCGAGACGCTCCTCTCGGTCCAGCGCTCCGCCCGCATCGTTCTCGGCGAGCCCTTCGCCGCGGGCTTCGTCCCCGATCATCTCGACCCACCGCCTCTCGCTCTCTAGAGCCTAGTCGCCCCGCGGCGCAGCGCTGATATGCGCCGCTACGCGCATGCGCGCGTCAAACGACGTCGGAGAGTCATGCACAAGAGCATCTGCTTTGCGCTCGCGCTTGCCGCGGGCGCGGCGGCCGCGCAGGAGAAGCGGCCGGATCCGAAGGACCCGAAGGCGAAGACGCCGCCGGTCGAGTACCGCTCGGCCTTCGAGGGCTATCGCCCCTTCGCCGAGCCCGAGCTCGCGCCCTGGCGCGCGGTGAACGAGGAGGTCGAGCGCGTCGGCGGGCACATCGGCGTGCTGCGCGAGCAGGAGAAGGAAGCCGGCAAGGAGCAGCGCAAATGAAGAAGCTTCTCGTCGCCCCGATGATCCTGCTCGCCGGCTGCGCCTCGCTTAGCGAGGATGCGGGCTTCGCGCCCGTCGAGCAAGCGGTGGAAGCGCGCACCGGCGCCGACGCCAAGTGGGTTCGCACCGAGGACGAGGCGAGCACGGTGCGCGGCCGGGTGAAGGAGCTGCTCGCGCAGCCGCTCGGTCCCCAGGAAGCAGTGCAGATCGCGCTGCTCAACAATCCCGGCCTGCAGGCCGCTTACGCCGAGGTCGGCATCGCGGAGGCCGATCTCGTCGAGGCGAGCCGCTGGCGCGGGCCGCGCTTCTCCTTCGCACGCCTCACGCGAGGCGACGAGGTGGAGTACGAGCGCAGCGTGTTCTTCGACCTGCTCGGCCTGGTCACCATCCCGCTCTCGGTGCGCGTGGAGGAAAAGCGCCTGGACGGCGCGCGCAACCGCGCCGCGGCCGAGGCGCTGCGCGTCGCGCTCGACGCCCGCAAGGCGTGGTTCGCCGCGGTCGCCGCGCAGGAGACCGAGCGGTACATGTTGCAGGTGAGGGATTCGGCCGAGGCGAGCGCGGAGCTCGCGCGGCGCATGGCGGCCGTGGGCAACTGGTCGAAGCTCAATCAGGCGCGCGAGCAGGCCTTCTACGCCGAGACGACGGCGCAGCTCGCCCGCGCGCGGCAGGACGCGGTGGCGGCGCGCGAGCGCCTCACGCGCCTGCTGGGCCTGTGGGGAGAGGACCTCGTCTTTCGTCTTCCCGAGCGGCTGCCCGAGCTGCCGGCGTCGGCACGCGAGGCGGATGACCTGGAAGCGCAGGCGCTCGCGCAGCGCCTGGACGTCCAGGCCGCGCGCCAGGACGCGGAGGCGCTTGCCAAGTCGCTCGGCCTCACCAAGGTCTCCGGCTTCGTGAGCCTCGTCGAGTTCGGCTTGCACTCGAACAGCGCCACCGGCGAGCCGCGCCAGCGCGGCTGGGAGATCGAGCTCGCGCTGCCGATCTTCGACTGGGGCGCGGCGCGCAACGCGCGCGCCGAGCGCCTGTACACGCAGGCGGTCAATCGCACCACCGAGCTCGCCGTGCAGGCGCGCTCCGAAGTGCGCGAGACCTATTCCGCCTATCGCACCGCGTACGACCTGGCAAAGCACTACCGCGACGAGATCGTGCCGCTGCGCAGGCGCATCTCGGAAGAAGCGCTGCTGCGCTACAACGGCATGCTGATGAGCGTGTTCGAGCTGCTCGCGGACACGCGCCAGCAGATCGCCGCGGTTAATTCCTATATCGACTCGCTGCATGCCTTCTGGCGTGCGGAGTCGGAGTTCCAGATGGCGCTCGTCGGGCGCTCGCCCGGCGCGGGTGGCGGCGCGATGCGAGCCGCCGCGCCCTCGGCGCCGCAAGGCGGCGGCCACTAGCCCAGAGGATGACCCGATGACGACAAGACGACATTTTTTGCGCACCTCGGCGGCCGGCTTCTTCGGCGCGGCTCTGGTGTCGAAGGTACAGGCCGCCTCGCTTCCCGAGGCGCCGATCATGGACAAGCCCGACATGGCACCGCCGCTCGAGCCGCCCAACGGCCGGCCCTACCAGCCGGTGGCGACGCTGAACGGCTGGACGCTCCCCTGGCGCATGAAGGACGGCTGGAAGGAGTTCCACCTCGTGGCCGAGCCGGTGCGCCGTCAGCTCGCGCCCGGCATGACCGCGAACCTCTGGGGCTACAACGGCCAGTCGCCGGGCCCGACGCTCGAGTGCGTCGAAGGCGACAAGGTGCGCATCTTCGTCACCAACAAGCTGCCCGAGCACACCACCATCCACTGGCACGGGATCCTGCTGCCCTCGGGGATGGACGGCGTGGGCGGCCTCACCCAGCCGCAGATCAAGCCCGGCCAGACCTTCGTGTACGAGTTCCAGATGAAGAAGTCCGGCACCTTCATGTACCACCCCCACGCCGACGAGATGGTGCAGATGGCGATGGGCATGATGGGCTTCCTCGTGGTGCACCCGAAGGATCCGAAGCTCATGCGGGTCGACCGCGACTTCGTGTTCCTCATGAGCGCCTACGACATAGATCCGGGCAGCCACACGCCGATGGTCGCCACTATGACCGACTTCAACCTGTGGACCTGGAACTCGCGGGTCTTCCCGGGCATCGACCACCTCGCCGTGCGCCGCGGCGACCGCGTGCGCATCCGCATCGGCAACCTCACGATGACCAACCACCCGATCCATCTGCACGGCTACGACTTTGAGGTCACGGGCACCGACGGCGGCTGGGTGCCGAAGTCGGCGCGCTGGCCCGAGGTCACCACCGACGTGGCGGTCGGCCAGATGCGTGCGATCGAGTTCACCGCCAACGAGCCGGGCGACTGGGCGTTCCACTGCCACAAGTCGCACCACACCATGAACGCGATGGGCCACGGGGTCCCGACCATGATCGGCGTCGACCACCGCGAGGTGGCCAACCGCATCATCAAGCTCGTGCCCGACTACATGGTGATGGGCGAGCGCGGCATGGCCGACATGGGCGAGATGGAGATGCCCCTGCCGGACAACACGCTGCCGATGATGACCGGCGCCGGCCCTTTCGGCCCGATCGAGATGGGCGGCATGTTCAGCGTGGTCAAGGTGCGCGAAGGCCTCGCGCGCAACGACTACAAGGACCCGGGCTGGTACCAGCACCCCAAGGGCACCGTCGCCTACGCGGTTGCCGGCCAGGCACCGCTCGCCGAGCGCCAGCCGCCGGCGAAGGACGAGGGCCGTTCCATGAATGTTCGCAAGCCTGCCGGGCACAAGCGCTGAAGATCCGCGATGAAACTCATCCTCTTGATGGTGGTGGTCCTCGCAGCGCCGCTCGCGCTCGCGCACGGCGAAAAGAAGGGCCACGTCGACTACTTGCAGGCGGAGGAGACGCCTTTCGGCATCGCCGCCGATCCGCGCACGGCGAAGCGCACGGTGCGCGTCGACATGCACGACACGATGCGCTTCTCGCCCGCCGAGCTAAAGGTGAAGCGTGGCGACACGGTGCGCTTCGTCGTGGCGAACAAGGGCAAGGTGCTGCACGAGATGGTGCTCGGCCGCAAGGAGGACCTGGAGAAGCACGCGGAGCTCATGCGCAAGTTTCCTGGCATGGAGCACGACGAGCCGCACATGGCCCACGTATCCCCGGGCAAGTCGGGCGAGATCGGCTGGCTCTTCACGACGCCGGGCACCTACTACTACGGCTGCCTGATCCCCGGCCATTTCCAGGCCGGGATGGTCGGGCGAATCGAGGTTACGCAGTGACTATTCTCGAGAAAGGCAGACCCATGAAGACGAACATTTGGTTGACCCTCGCCGCAGGAGCGCTTCTTTCCCTGGCCGCGCATGCCGCCGATCTCGCCGACGGCGAGGTGCGCAAGGTGGACAAGGATGCGGGCAAGGTCACCATCAAGCACGGCCCTATTCCGAGCGTCGACATGCCGGCCATGACCATGGTGTTCCGGGTCAAGGAGCCGGCGATGCTCGACAAGGTCAAGGCCGGCGACAAGATCAAGTTCGACGCCGAGAAGATCGGCGGGGCCTACACAGTCACGAAGATCGAGCCGGCCAAGTGACCACGCTTTGACCGGGATCAAAACGTAGTCGACAGGACGAGCACATCCTGCAACCATGCGGCAAGCGCTGAAAGCCCTTCGACGAGGCTTGGCCTTCGCCTTTCTGCTCCTCGCGGCGTCGGCGGTGCTCGCCCAGCCCGTTTGCGCCGCGAGCGAGCCGCTGACGGTCTCGCCGCAGGACTGTAACGGCTCGCATGATGATCCCCACGGGGAGCCCTGCTGCGCGGACCTCGAAGCGATCGTCAGCACGGTCCCGGATCTCATCGGCAGCTCGGGCTTGCCGCCGCTCTTCGTGGCGACGTGGTGGCCCGCGCCGCGGACCGCCGCTCCCCGGGCGGCGTCGGCCGGACGCTTGACCTTGCTTTCTCCTCCGCCTCCGCTCCCGTATCACGCACGCTCGGCGCGCATCTTGCGCTGAGATCCCGCATCCCTCCGGCGCCGGCCTTTCGCCGGCGCTCTCAGCGTGTTGCACCGGAAACCCAGGAATTCGTGAGGACCACATGGCAACCGACCCCGTCTGCGGCATGACGGTCGATCCGGCCAAGGCGGCCGGGAGGTTCAATTACCAGGGCAAGACGTACCTCTTCTGCTCGAAGCACTGTCTCGCCAGGTTCAAGGCCGAGCCGGCGAAGTACGCGGGCGAGGCAAAGGCCGCCGCGCCGTCCGCGGCGCCGACGAGCGCCAAGTACACCTGCCCGATGCACCCCGAGGTAGTGCAGGTCGGTCCCGGCTCGTGCCCGAAGTGCGGCATGGCGCTGGTGCCCATGGCGGGGGCGCAGGCCGAGGAGGACAACGCCGAGCTGCGCGACATGACGCGCCGGTTCTGGGTGAGCGCGGTGCTCAGTGCGCCGCTTGTGCTGCTCGCGATGGGACCGATGTTCGGATGGATGGAGCCGTTCGGTCTCGCGCCGCGCCCGCGGTCCCTGGCCGAGTTCCTCCTCGGAACGCCGGTGGTCCTGTGGGGCGGATGGCCCTTCTTCCACAAGTTCTGGCTCTCGCTCAAGAACCGCAGCCCCAACATGTACACGTTGATCGGGCTCGGTGTGGGGGTGGCCTATCTCTACAGCCTGATCGCGTTGTTTGCCCCCGGGATTTTCCCGGCCGAGTTCCGCATGCACGGCGGCGAGGAGGTCGGCGTGTACTTCGAGGCCGCGGCGGTGATCGTGACGCTGGTGCTGCTCGGCGAGGTGATGCAGCTGCGCGCGCTCGGGCAGACGAGCCAGGCGATCAGGCAGCTGCTCGCCCTCGCGCCCAACACGGCGCTGCGCATCGGGGCCGACGGCTCGGAGCGGGAGGTGCCGCTCGCGGACGTGCAGGTTGGCGACAAGCTGCGCGTGCGCCCCGGGGAGAAGGTGCCGATCGACGGCGTGTGCGTCGAGGGCTCCTCCAACGTCGACGAATCGATGATCACCGGCGAGCCTGTGCCGGTGCCGAAGAACCCCGGCGACCGCGTCACCGGAGCGACGATCAACGGCAGGGGCACGCTCGTAGTGCGCGCGGAGAAGATCGGCTCGGAGACGCTGCTCGCCCAGATCGTGCACATGGTGGCGCAGGCGCAGCGCACGCGCGCCCCGGTGCAGCGCCTCGCCGACCTCGTCGCCGCCTACTTCGTGCAGACCGTGGTGGTGATTGCCATCATCACCGCGATCGTGTGGGGCTTCTTCGGCCCGCAGCCCGCGCTCGTCTACGCGGTGGTAAACGCGGTGGCGGTGCTCATCATCGCCTGCCCGTGCGCGGTGGGGCTTGCCACGCCGATCTCGATCACCGTGGCGATGGGGCAAGGCGCGCTGAACGGCATCCTGTTCCGCAACGCCGAGGCAGTGGAGAAGCTTCGCGACGTGAACACGCTCGTGGTCGACAAGACCGGTACGCTGACTCTGGGTCGTCCGGAGCTCACCGATCTCGCGGCCGAAGGCGTCGAGGAGAACGATGCGCTGCGGCTCATCGCGAGCCTCGAGCGCGCGAGCGAGCACCCGCTCGCCCAGGCCATCGTCAAGGGCGCGGAGAGCCGGGACCTCCGACTTGCTGCGGTGGAGGACTTCGAGTCCGTCACCGGCAAGGGCGTTCAGGGCACGGTCGACGGGCGGCGCGTCGCCGTCGGCAACCGGACTTTCATGGAGGGCTTCGGCGGCGTGCCGGCCGCGCTCGCCGAGAAGGCGGAAGCACTGCGCGCGCAGGCCAAGACCGCCATGTTCGCGGCCGTCGATGGCCGCGTCGCCGCGGTGATTGCGGTCGCCGACCCGATCAAGGAAACCACCGCCGAGGCGGTGAAGATGCTCAAGGGCGAAGGCGTAAGCATCGTCATGCTCTCCGGCGACTCGCGCAAGACCGCCGAGGCGGTCGGCCGCCAGCTCGGCATCGACGAGGTCGTCGCCGAGGTGCTGCCCGAGCAGAAGGTGGAGAAGATCAAGGCGCTGCAGGCCGCGGGGCGCACGGTGGCGATGGCCGGCGACGGCATCAACGACGCGCCGGCGCTTGCCCAGTCGAACGTCGGCATCGCCATGGGCACCGGCACGGACGTCGCGATCGAGAGCGGAAGCGTCACGCTGGTGAAGGGTGACCTGCGCGGCATCGCCAAGGCGATCCGCCTCTCGCACGCCACGATGCGTAACGTGAAGCAGAACCTCTTCTTCGCTTTCGTCTACAACGCGCTCGGCGTGCCGATCGCCGCGGGCGTGCTCTATCCCTTTTTCGGGCTGCTGCTCTCGCCGATCTTCGCCGGCGCGGCGATGGCGATGAGCTCGGTGTCCGTGGTCACCAACGCGCTGCGGCTGCGGCGGGCGAAGCTGTGATGAACACGAGCCGCTGGGTGTTCTGGGGCTTCCTGCTCATCGCCGGATTGCTGCTCGTCGCCGAGCATGGCGCGCACCTTTACGGCTGGTTCTCCGCCTATGGGATTTGGCTGCTCGTGCTCGCCTGCCCGCTGCTGCATCTCTTCCACGGCCATGGCGGACACGGCCGCCATGGCAAGGACGACAAGGAAGGCGGGCGATGAGCGAGGCGGGCGAGATGCAGGCCTACGGGCTGTGGTCCCTGGTGCTGGTCAACTCGCTCGTCTTCATCATCTTCGCCTTCAGCTTCTACCGGCCCAAGAGCAGGCGCGACTGGCGCTCGTTCGGCGCCTTCTCGGCGTTCCTCGTCGCGCTGTTCACGGAGATGTACGGCTTCCCGCTCACGATCTACCTGCTCTCCGGGTGGCTCTCGAGCCGCTTTCCCGGCGTGGACTGGCTCTCGCACGACGCGGGCCACCTTCTCGAGATGCTCCTGGGGTGGAAGGCGAACCCGCATTTCGGGCCGTTCCATCTGCTGAGCAATGTCTTCATCGTCGGCGGCTTCTGGCTGCTCGCCTCCGCGTGGAGGGTGCTCTACGCGGCGCACCGCACCGGCCGGGTCGCCACGGCGGGCGCCTATGCCCGGGTGCGCCATCCGCAGTACGTCGCCTTCGTGCTCATCATGTTTGGCTTTCTGCTGCAGTGGCCGACGCTGGTGACGCTCGTCATGTTCCCGATCCTGGTGCTCGTCTATGCGCGCCTCGCTTCCCGGGAAGAGCTGGACATGGACGAGCGCTTCGGCGCCGAATGGCGTGCCTACGCGGCGATTACGCCGCGATTCATCCCGGACCTGACAGGAGGTGCACATGATGTGGGGCGGATTTGACGGCATGGGCTGGGGCTGGATCGGCCTCGGCATCGTGCACATGGCGCTTTTCTGGATCCTGGTGATCCTCGGCATCGTGGTGCTCGTGAAATGGCTCGCGGGCGGGCCCACGGGCGGCGGCGGCGAGAGCCGCGCGCTTGACATCCTCAAGGAGCGCTACGCGAAAGGCGAACTCACACGGGAGCAATTCGAGCAGATGAGAAGGGAGCTGGGAGATTGACCTTCCCTGAAAGGGCGAGACCATGAAGAGGCGCCATGACTGACGAGAAGCGAGAGCCGTCGCGCCGCCGGGCGTTGGCGAGGCTGACTGCCGCCGCCGGCGGGCTTGCGTCAGCCGGCGCCGCTCTGCCCTTCCTGGCCAGCCTCGCGCCCAGCGAGCGCGCGAAGGCGGCCGGCGCACCGCTGGAGGTCGATCTCGGCGCGGTCAAGCCGGCACAGCTGCACACGGTAGAATGGCGCGGGCGGCCCGTGTGGGTTCTCCGTCGCACGCCGGACATGCTCGAGCGCCTGTCCCGCGTCGAGCCGCTGCTCAGCGATCCGAACTCCGCAGTGAGCTCGCAGCAGCCCGAATACGCGAAAAACGCCACCCGCTCCATCGAGCCCGAGCTGCTGGTGACCGTGGCGCTGTGTACACACCTCGGCTGCATCCCCTCCTATTACCCTCAGCCCGATTCCGTGCAGCCGGGATGGCCGGGAGGGTTCTACTGCCCCTGCCATGGGTCGAAGTTCGATCTGGCTGGACGCGTTTACCGCGGCTCCCCGGCACCTACGAACCTCGTCATTCCGCCGCATCGTTACCTTTCGCCGTCGCGCATCCTGGTCGGCGCGGACGGCAGCACGTAAAAGCGACGCCTCCAAGCGGCCGCACCGTAGGCGGATGAACTGTTGCGCCCCGGCAACGGCGCCGCTTACACCAAATATCCGGGACTCTCTTGTCCTGGATCAATACGACGTCGCACGCTGCGCGCAGTATCGCTTTGCTGAACGGCGGCTCACGGAGGTGCCAAATGCAAGCTCATACCCCTGACTTTTCGCTGAAGGTGGAAGGAGTCAAAGGCGTTTGCCCCGCAGGTGAGGTGTGGGCGAAGGGGCAGACGGCGAAGCGAACCATCCCTGTTTTCTCATGCGAAGGCCCGTGCATCCGTGGCGACATAGCCCGGCTCGCGGCCAACTACATCACGCAGGATGTGCCGGCGCTCGCGCGCGCCTGCCACGCCGAAACGTTCTTCGTACCTCATTCATCGATGCTCCGATGGATAAAGGAAGCGGAGAAGAGCGTGGTGATCGATGGCTGCTTCCTGAAGTGCCACGGGCGTGTTCTCAAGGAAATGGTCGGTGAAGAGCACCTCGTCCACATCGACGCACTGCCGCTCTACAAGAAATACACCGACATCTTCCTGATGGATGACGTTCCGGAGGATGAGCGGAAGGCGGTCGCACGGCAGGTGGCGGACAAGATCATCGCGCAGCTGAAGAAGGAAGGCATACTCCAATGTATTTCTTCGTCAGCTTGATTCCCACCACGCTTGTGGTGGTCCTTGGATACTTCATTCTCTTCTCGTCTACCAAGGCGCAGGAAGGGGTGAAGAGATTTGGCCAGATCCTGGCCGCCTGGGTGCTCGTCCTCGCGGCGCTTTTCCCCCTGGCAGGGGCCTACGCGACGTTCGCCGGTGTCCCCTCGATAGGAGAAATGATGCGGGGGATGCACTCGGGGGGTGTCGGGAGGTGGTACGTAAGCGGTAATAGGAGCGCGTCATGAAACGCAACGTCGGAACAGTGGATCGCGTGATCCGCATCGTCGCCGGGCTCGTCCTGCTCAGCCTGGTCTTCATCGTGGAAGGCAATGCCCGGTGGTGGGGGCTCGTCGGCCTGCTGCCGCTTGCGACTGGATTGGTCGGCCGGTGTGCGCTGTACATGCCCCTGGGGCTCGATACATCTCACGCCAGAAAGCAGGCGCCCGGAGCACCGCACGTGTCGACTTGATGGAGCGCTCGCTGCGCCGAGGAGGTGAACGATGACTGAAGGCACCAACCCGATGGCGACGTGCCCAATGGCGAAGATATGCAAGGGGATGATGGAGAAGTCGCCTTCCCGCTCGCTTTTCGTGCTGCCCGGCTTGCTTCTGATCGTGCTCGGCGTCTTGATCTTTGTCGAGCCGAGGATAGTCGTGTGGCTGGTGGCGAGCGTGGCCATCCTGATGGGCCTGATGTTTTTCATGATGGCGCGCTTCATCGGAAGATTGCGCAAGCCCCCCGGCCGGCATCTAGCTGCGAAAGGAGGCTAGCGATGAAACGAGTCCTAGTTATTGCGGTCGTCGCCGCGTTCGGCGCGGCGCTTGGCGGCTGCGCCGAGCGCGAGCAATCCGCCCTGTACAAGGACGGCAAGTACCGCGGCAAGCCCGATACGCAGCCGTGGGACAACGCGCCTGCCGCGTACGGCGCGGGAATGTGGACGAAGGGCGACCACGAAAGCTGGGAGAACCAGCTTCGCGCGCGCAATATCACCGCCCAGAACGAGCACAGGCGCATCGGCCACTAGGGCGCAAGCGTGCCTTGAGCGTCGTTACGTCGCCCTCGCCGTGCTTGCGCTCGGCATGCTGGTGCTTGCCGCTGGCGCCTTCGCGTGGCTCTGGCCGAGACCGGACCCCGGCGTGTTGGAGGCCAACGGGCAGGTGCGCGGCACCGAAGTCACGGTGAGCGCGAAGGCGGGCGGCGTCCTTGAGGTGGTCGCGGTCCGCGAAGGCACGCAGGTGGCGAAGGCGTGTATGTGCCGGAGCCAGTCCGGTGCGCCACTAATGGAGCTCGCGCTGGGCATCATTCTCAAGGGCGTGGGCATCGACGTTCTCTGGCCACAACTGGCTGGGCTCGCGGCGGTCGGCACCGCTCTCATGCGAGCTGCGCTCGCGCGCCTGCGACGCCACCTCTACGTGTGAGGCGCTAGCGCAACTGCCAGCGGAACATGCGGGGCGAGGACTCGCCGGGGCGCTGTAACCGCAGCTCCAGCCCGGCCGGCAGCGGGCTGATGGCCTTGAAGCGCAGCACGCCCTTGCGGTGGTGACCCCCAGGGGCATCGCCCTGCCAGGCGAGCGGCGCGGCGGTTTCCCCGCCCGCGTGCAGGCTCGCGGATTTCGCTGGCTCGTCGCTGAGGTCCTGCGTGTGCGTGTCGAACACGAGCTCGAATTCCCACACTGGCCCGGCGAGGCCGCGCGGCGTCGCTTTCACGGTGACGCCGTTCGCCGAGATCGACTGCGTCGGCAAGGCGCCGGCCGCGGCAACGGCGACTGAGATTCCCAGGGCAAGGAGCGCGATCAGGCCGCGACGCATCTGGCATGCTCCCGCGTGGCGTTCAAGAGGTTCCTGCCGATGTAGGCGATGCCGGCGGCGTTGAAGGCGAGGCCGGCCCAGAAGAGCTCGACCTGGTAGTGCGCCGCGAAGGTCACGAGGCCCGTAGTGCCGAGAACCGGGGCGACATTGGCGATGTAGTGTGCGCAGCACGACACCATGGCGGCGCCGGAGGTGGTCCCCGTCGTCGCCATCACGGCGCGCGGGCCGGCGGCATGCACGACCTGCCGCAACCGCACGAAGAGCGCCACCTGGACGCCGAACCCGGCCCCCAGGGCGACCAGGTAGCCCCAGTAATCCCGGAACTGCTGCAGGGTGAATTCCCAGCCGGAAATCGCCGTGAGCGCCCCGAAGTAAAGGCCAAGCAAGCCGCCAAGAGACGCAAAGCCAAGGAGAACTGCGACGCCCATGGAGGGATTAGAGCGCTGCGCCAAGCCAATCGTTTGACGTGGGTCAAGCCTCCCGTCCGCGCCGGTGTCAAGCTGGCAGTCAGACGAAAGGAGTCCTGAAATGAAACGCACACTGATCGGCGCCACTCTCGTGGCGGCAGCAATCGTCGGCGGCACGGCGCTCGCGCAAGGCTACGGCATGGGCCCCGGCATGATGGGCGGGTACGGGCCCGGTTACGGCATGGGTCCCGGGATGATGGGCGGCTACGGGCCAGGACGCGGGATGGGGCCCGGCATGGGGCCGGGCATGATGGGCGGCGGCTACGGGCCGTACGCGGGCCTCGACCTCACCGACGACCAGCGCAAGAAGGTCGACGCCATCCAGGAAGACGTGTGGCGCAAGCAGGGCGAGCTGATGGGCGCGATGCACGCGCAGGGCTACCGCATGCACGAGAGCTTCGACTTCGGCAAGGACGACGCAGCGGCGCGGGCGGCCTTCGACACCATGGCCACCATGCACAAGCAGATGTTCGAGCTGCGGCTCGAGGCGCGCAAGCGCATCGACGCGGTGCTCACGCCTGAGCAGCGCAAGCAGATCGGCCGCTAGCATGGCGACGCGGCGCACTTTCCTCCTCGGCGCGGCGGGCGCCATGGCGTTCGCCGCCGTTCCTGCGGCGAACGCCCAGGTCAGGCCGCTTGTCACCGTGTACAAGAGCCCGACTTGCGGCTGCTGCGGCGAGTGGGAGAAGCACATGCAGGCGAGCGGTTTTCGGGTCGACACGCACAAGGTTCCCAATGTCGTCCCGATCAAGGGCAACCTCGGCGTGCCGCAAGCGCTCCACTCCTGCCACACCGCGATCGTCGGCGGCTATGTGCTCGAGGGGCACGTGCCGGCTTCCGACGTCAAGCGGCTGCTCAGCGAGCGCCCCAAGATCACTGGCCTCGCCGTTCCCGGGATGATCCCGGGCTCGCCCGGCATGGAGCAGGGGACGCCCCAACCGTACGCGACGATCGCGTTCGACGATCGCGGCACGCGGGTATTCGCGCAGCACTGACGGCAGGACCATGGCACGGGTAGCCGCCGCGAAGGCCGAGCGCTACCCGTGGTATGTGCGCCTGATCCTCGCCTTGCAGCGCAGGAAGTACGGCGTCGAGCTGGAGCCGGCCCGCCTTTGGGGCCGGATGCCGCTCGCCTTCGTTTGGTTCACGTTCCTTTACCGCGCCATCGACCGCGGGCGCTCGCCACTCGAGCCGGGTTTGCGCGCGCTGGTGCAGGTGAGAATCTCGCAGATCAACTGGTGCGGGTTCTGCGTCGACTCCAACGGCGCGGCAGCGCTCGAGCGCCATGTCGCTCCGCAGAAGCTCGAGGCGCTGCCGCGATACGAGTCCTCGCCGCTATTCAGCGAGCGCGAGCGCGCGGCGCTCGCCTACGCCGAGGCGGCAACGGACCCGGCGAAGGGTGTCGACGAGGGGTGCTTTGCGCGATTGCGCGCGCAGCTCGATGAGCAAGCGATTCTCGAGCTGACCGCCTTGGTGGCCTTCCAGAACCTGTCGAGCAAGTTCAACGCCGCGCTGGCGGTCGCGCCCCAGGGCTTGTGCCCGCTGGAGCCGCCGAAGACTGCTCTCGCCGGCGACATGCACGCCGAGCTCGCCGAAGCCATGGCGGCCGCACTCGACGCCCGTGAGCATGAAACCGGCCTGCACTCCAAGCGCGTCGCCTGCCATACTCTCGTGGTTGCGCGCCGGTTCACTGCCGAGCCGCAGATCCTGCGCCAAGTGTACTGGGGGGCGCTTCTCCACGACATCGGCAAGATCGGTATTCCCGACCGGATCCTGCTGAAGAACGGCCCGCTGAGCGCCGACGAATGGGGTGTGATGCGCGGCCATCCCGAGATCGGCCACCGCATCCTCGCCTCGCTCCCTGGCATGGCCACCGCCGCGGATATCGTGATCGCTCACGAGGAGCGCTTCGACGGCAGCGGTTATCCGCGTGGGCTCGCGGGAATGGCCATCCCGCTCTGGGCGCGGCTTTTCGCCGTCATCGATACGCTTGATGCCATGACCTCGGACCGGCTATACCGCAAGGCGCTTTCCTTCGAAGCGGCCAAAGCCGAGATCGCCGACCAGGCGGGCAGGCAGTTTGATCCGCAGGCGGTGCGCGCCTTCATGGCGGAAGAGGACGCCTTGCGCGCCATGGTGGGGGCCAAGTGCGCCGATCCGCAATGGAGCGCGCCCCTGTGAGCGACCAGATCGCACGGCTGGAGTCGGAGTAGCGCCATGGCCGATGCTACGGCGATCGGGGTGCTGACGGCTTTTGCCGCCGGCATGGTGTCCTTTCTCTCGCCTTGCGTGCTGCCGATCGTGCCCGGGTACGTCTCCTTCGTCGCGGGCGACAGCTTCCACCGCCGCCGGCTGCATGTGCAGGACCGGCTGACCGCGCTCGGCATGAGCGCGATGTTCGTCGCGGGATTTTCCGCCGTCTTCGTCGCCTTCGGCGCGAGCGCGAGCGCGCTCGGCCAATGGCTGCTGCGCTACAGATACGAGGCGAACCTGCTGGCGGGCGCGATCGTGGTCGGGTTCGGGCTTTTCATGCTCGGCTTGTGGCGGTGGATGCCGTTCCTGCAACGCGATCTGCGCCCTCATCTGCGCCTGCCTGGCGGCAACCCTTTCGCCGCCTTCGTGCTGGGACTCGCGTTCGCCTTCGGCTGGACGCCGTGCATAGGACCCATCCTCGGTGCCATCCTGGCGGTGGCCGCCTCCGGCCCCGACGCGGGCGGAGTGGGGTTGCTCTCCGCGTACGCGCTCGGACTGGGGGTGCCGTTTTTGGCGGCGGCGCTTTTCATCGATCGTGCGGCAAGGATAGCGACGCGGCTACGGCGGTTCGGCGCCGGCCTGCAGTTGGCCGGCGGCGTCGTGATGGTCGTCGTCGGCGTGGCGATGATCACGGGCCGCATGACGGCATTTTCACTGTGGCTGCTCCAGGCGTTTCCGGCGCTGGGGCGGATCGGATAACTGCCGCCGGAGATAAAGGCAAGACAAGGAGAAGCTGTGAATCTTTCTCTAAGGGTCGGCGCTGCGGTTGCTGCCACGGTAGCCTTCGCGTACGCCATGTGCACGCTGGTATTCCTGTTATGGCCCGAGACCGCCGTCAACTTCATCCGCGCGCTGTTTCACGGCCTGGAGTTCCGCGAGCTGCGGAACGGCCCGGCGCTGTTCGAGTTCGACCGGTTCGTCTACGTGCTCTTCATTCTGGCGGTATGGGTTTTTTGGCTCGGCGCGCTCTCCGGCTGGCTATTCGAGCGGCTAGGGCGCGCAAGAGCCTGACGGCGAACGGCAGCGCGACGACGAGTGCCAGTCCGAGGGCGGCGATCATCGCCTGCCTCGCCTCGCCCGCGGCCATCTCGGCGCCGAAGTGCGCGAGGAGAAAGCTCGCCGGCACGATGCCGGCGAGTGTGGCGAGCGCAAAGCGCCATGGCGAGAGCACTGTCAGGCCGGCGGCGTAGCTGATGACGTCGAAGGACACGAAAGGCAGCAGGCGGCTGACGAAGACCAGGCCCATCAGCGCGTTCTGCGAGCCAAGCCAGCCGAGCGCGATGCGCTCGCCGAGCCAGCCACGCAGCGCCTCATAGCCGGCGAGGCGGGCGATGCCGAAGGCGGCCAGCGCACCGATCTCGGCGCCGGCGAGGACGTAAAGCGTGCCCCACGTGTGCCCGTAGGCGGCGCCGGCGGCGAGCGCGATCGGCGCGCTGGGGATCGGGCTGACCAGGATGGCGAGCGCCATCAGGCCGACGACGACGGCGGGTCCCCACGGCCCGAGGCCGGCGACGAACGACTTCAGCCGCTGCGAGTCCAATACCGTCATCAGCAGGGCGGAATCGCGCAGCAGCCAGTACGCCGCCGCGAGAGCGAGCAGGAGCGCGATGCCTGCGACAATACGAGATCGCCTCATGTATCCGCCCAGCATCGCATGAACCGCCGGCGCTTTCTCAAGCTCGCCACCGCTGGCGCCGCCGCCAGCGTGGCGCCAAGCCTCGCGTTACCGGCGGACGCGCCGCGCATATTGCGCGCGGAGCACGCGGAGCAACACCTCGTCGGGGCGACGAACCCGGAGACTGCGGTCTGGGCCTACGGCGGCACGGTTCCCGGACCCGAGCTGCGCTTGCGCCAGGGCGAGCGGCTGCGCATCGAAGTCGAGAACGCGCTGCCGGTGGACACGACGGTGCACTTCCACGGCATCCGGCTGCCCAACGCGATGGATGGAGTGCCGAATCTCACCCAGGCGCCGATCGCGAAGAACGGCGGGCGTTTCATGTACGAGTTCGATCTGCCGGACGCCGGCACGTTCTGGTACCACCCGCATCTCGGCAGCCCGGAACAGGTGGGTCGCGGGCTCTATGGCGCGCTGGTCGTTGAAGAGCGCGAGCCGCCGGCGGTGGACCGCGATCTCGTGTGGGTGCTCTCCGACTGGCGGCTCGACCGCAATGCGCGGATCACCGGCGACTTCATGAGCTTCATGGACGCGAGCCACGCGGGGCGCATCGGCAACACCGTGACGGTGAACGGCGCGGTCAGGGACGTCTTTGCGGTGCGGGCCGGCGAGCGAGTTCGCCTTCGGCTCATCAATGCGTCGAACGCGCGGATCTACGGGCTGCGATTCGAGGGCCACGAGCCGTGGGTCATCGCGCTGGAGGGCCATCCCGTCGCGCCGCGTGCCGCGGAGCGGATCGTGCTCGGGCCGGCGATGCGCGCGGACCTCGTGCTCGACTGCAAAGGCGATCCCGGCACCCGGCATCGCGTGATCGACGACTTCTACCAGCGCCGGGCCTACCGGCTTCTCGACCTCGAGTACGCCAGTGACCCCGCCCTAAGGAAGACTTCCGGCCCGGTGCCGTCATTGCCGGCAAATCCGGTCACGCAACCCGATCTCGCGCGCGCCGAGCGCCACCGCGTGGTGTTCGGCGGCGGCATGATGGGCGCGATGCCGAGCCAGCGCACGCAACGCGGCATGTTCTGGACGGTGAACGGCAAGGTGCTTCCGGAAGGCCATCACCATCCCGATCCGATGCTCACGCTCGTACGTGGAAAGTCCTACACGCTCGAGCTCATCAACGACACTTCGTGGCACCACCCGATCCACCTCCATGGCCACGTGTTCCGGGTGCTGGAGCGAAACGGCCGGAAGGTGGAAGGCGGGGAGTGGGGCGACACGGTGCTGATCGATCCCGACAGTCGGGCCGAGATCGCCTTCGTCGCCGACAATCCGGGCGACTGGATGTTCCACTGCCACGTGCTCGAGCACCAGGCGAGCGGCATGATGGCCGTCATCCGCGTGGCGTGAGGCAGCTCGTCGTCCTGTTACTCGTCGCCGGATGCGGGGACGCGCTGCCCGATCTCGCCCAGGGCAAAGCGCTCTACGACCTGCATTGCGCGAGCTGCCATGGCCTGAGGCTCGAAGGGCAGCCGAACTGGCGCCAGCGGCTGGCCAACGGCCGCATGCCGGCGCCACCGCACGACGAGAGCGGGCACACCTGGCATCACCCCGACGAGGTTCTTTTCGGAATCACGAAGCACGGCATGGTGCCGCCGTACGCGCCGCCCGGCTACCCGAGCGACATGCCGGCGTTCGGTGGCGCGCTCTCCGACGCCGAGATCCGGGCGGTGCTCGCGTACATCGCGAGCCAATGGAAAAGCCCCGAGGTGCTTGCCGCGCGCGAGCAGATCATCCGCAATGCGAGGAAGCGATGAACCACTTGAGGAAGCTCGTGGCCGTGACGTGCCTGGCGTTCGCTCCGGCGGCGCAGGCCGAGCTCGTGACGCTCACGCACGTGCACGGCCTGGCGTACAGCGCCGACGGGAAGAAGCTCATGATCCCGAGCCACCACGGCCTCGCCGTGTACGAAGGCGGCACCTGGTCGAAGGCGCCAGGACCGGAGCACGACTACATGGGCTTCTCCGCCACGGCGAGGCACCTCTACAGTAGCGGGCATCCGGCCCACGGGTTGGGGCTCGTGAACCCCTTCGGGCTGATCCGCAGCAAGGACGGCGGCAGGAGCTGGGACAAGCTCGGCCTCGAGGGCGAGACCGACTTCCACGTCCTCGGACCCGGCTGGAACACCGACGCGGTCTACGTGTGGAACCCAGCACCCAGCTCGCGCATCCCCGTGGCGGGACTGCATTCCACTCGCAACGACGGGTTCACCTGGACGGCAGCCAAGGCCGCGGGCCTCCAGGGCGAACCACG
The DNA here is from genome assembly GCA_035649175.1 of Burkholderiales bacterium. Classification (GTDB taxonomy): domain Bacteria; phylum Pseudomonadota; class Gammaproteobacteria; order Burkholderiales; family SG8-39; genus SCGC-AG-212-J23. Next base: position 85,499 of record DASRKB010000169.1, read on the forward strand.
GGCGCTTGCCGTCCACCCCGACGATCCCGCCACCGTGGCGCTCGCCACCTCCCACGGCATTTTCCTGTCGCGCGACTCGGGAAACCGCTTCACGCGCGTTGTCCAGCGCGGCCAAGGGCTCGCCGTCTTCTTCGACCTCGACGGGAAACATCTTTGGACCAGCATCTTCGACGGCCAGCCGCGGCTTGCGCGCCATCCACTCGGCGGCGGTGCGGCAACGGCGTTCGAGCCGCCGCCGCTCATCAAGGATGCCATCGCCTATATCGCCCAGAATCCTGTCGCCCGCTTGGAGTACGCCATCGCCACCTTCGGACGCAGCGTCTATCTGTCAAAGGACGCGGGACGTCATTGGTCCCAGATCGCTGAACGCGGCGAGGCGCGATGATCCGGCTATTTCCGACTGACCCGGACATGCGAGGAGATTGCCATGAAGCCTTCGGCGAGAGATGAGAGGGCTTGAACATCGCATCCCGCCGCCGCTCGTCGGATTGATCGTCGCGGCAGCGATGTACGGGATCCACGAGGTCGCTGCTCCAATGCGATTCGCTTTCCAGGGACACGTTGTGCTCGCGCTGGTGATCGGCGCGGCGGCGCTCGCCGTCGACATCTCCGGCGTGGTGGCGTTCCTCAGGGCGCGCACCACCGTGAATCCGCTGCGCCCGGACAAGGCTTCGACGCTCGTGACGGGGGGCATTTTCCGCCGGACGAGGAACCCGATGTACCTGGGCATGGCGATGCTGCTTGTCGGCTGGGCGGTGTACCTCGCGAATCCGCTCACCCTGCTGGGCATCCCGGCCTTCGTCGCGTACCTCAACCGCTTCCAGATCGCGCCGGAGGAACGTGCGCTGGAGCAGCGCTTTGGCGCTGACTATCGGGGCTACCGCGCTCGCGTGCGGCGCTGGCTATAGCACGATGCCGAAGCGGGCGAGCGCGGCCGCCATGCCGAGGTAGAGCACGGCGGTCAGCACCACGCACAGGCCCAGTGACGGGTAGAAGTTCCAGCCGTGGCGCAGGAGCGCGGGCAACACAAGGAACATCGGCAGGCTCGGGAGCACGTACCAGAAGGTCGCCTCGGCGTGAGCGGCGAGCCGCGGCACGTCGCGCGCCTCGTGGTGCAGCCAGATCATCGCAAGGATCGAGACGAGAGGCAGAGACACGATCAGGGCCCCGAGCGCCGGGCTGCGCTTGGCCACCTCCGACACGATGAGCACGATGGCGCCGGACAACAGACCCTTCAGGGCGAGATAGAGCATGCGCGACTCCCGGGAGTAAACTAGCTCCATGACCATCTACATGCAGAGCGCGGCGCGCGCAACCGAGGCGCCGGTAACGGAAGCCGAGCGCGCGGCGCGCGTGGAGCTCGCGGCGGCCTACCGCATCTTCGACATGCTCGGCTGGGCCGAGATGATCTTCAACCATATCACGGTGCGCGTGCCCGGGCCCGAGGTCCGGTTTCTCATCAATCCCTTCGGCCTGCATTACCGCGAGATCACCGCCTCGAGCCTGGTACTGATCGACATCGAGGGCAACCCGGTGCGCAAGGCCGAGTGGCCGGTCAACCGCGCGGGTTTCGTCATCCACTCCGCGATTCACGGCTCGGTCGAGCATGCGCACGCCGTGATGCACACGCACACCACAACCGGCCTTGCGGTGGCGTGCCTGAAGGATGGGCTTTCGCCGCACAACTTCTACGGAGCGATGCTGCACGGCCAGGTCGCCTATCACGAGTTCGAGGGCATCACGGTGGAGCCGGACGAGCGCGAGCGCCTTCTGAAGAGCATCGGAAACAAGCGGGCGGTGATCCTGAGGAACCATGGCCTCCTCGCGTGGGGACCGAGCGTGCCGGAGGCCTTCGTCATGCTCTGGACGCTGCAGCGCGCCTGCGACGTGCAGATCGCGGCTTCCGCCGCCGGGGCGATCAACCCGATCCGGCCGGAAGTCTTTCCGCAGACCGTGCGGGAGGGTGGGCCGGCCGAGAAGCGGACTTGCGAGGACGTGTTCGCGGCGATGCAGCGCCTCGTGGACGCCAAGGACTCGTCTTATCGCGATTGACGTTTACGTAAACGTCAACTAGGCTTCCGGGATGACGGACCTCTCCGACTCGAAGAAGCTCGTCTACAAGGCGAAGCACAAGATCCGCTTCGTGACTGCGGCGAGCCTCTTCGACGGACACGACGCGTCCATCAACATCATCCGCCGCATCCTCCAGTCCTCGGGCGCCGAGGTGATCCACCTCGGGCACAACCGCTCGGTGGAAGAGATCGTCGCCGCGGCGCTCCAGGAAGACGTGCAGGGCATCGCCGTGTCCTCCTACCAGGGCGGCCACATCGAGTTCTTCAAGTACATGCTCGACTTGCTGCGCGAGCGCGGCGGCGCGCATGTCCAGGTGTTCGGGGGCGGCGGCGGCGTAATCGTGCCTGCCGAGATCGAGGAACTGCAGGCCTACGGCGTGGCACGGATTTACTCGCCCGAGGACGGCCAGCGCATGGGTCTGCAGGGCATCATCAACGACATGCTTTCGCGCTGCGACTTCGATCTCGCGCAGTACGCGCCGAAGGCGCTGAAGCCGGGAGATCCCCGAGCGCTCGCCCAGATCATCACGGCGCTGGAGTTGGGGTTTCTGAAGGAGGATTTTCCTGAGGAAGGAAAGTCCTCAAATACCCCCGTGCTCGGCGTCACCGGCACGGGCGGCGCGGGAAAGAGCTCGCTCACCGACGAGCTCGTGCGCCGCTTCCGCCTCGACCAGGGCGACGCGCTGAAGATCGCGGTGCTCTCGGTCGATCCGACGCGGCGCAAGACCGGGGGCGCGCTGCTCGGCGACCGCATCCGCATGAACGCGATCCACGGCGCGAACGTCTTCATGCGTTCGCTCGCCACCCGCGAGGCGGCGAAGGAGCTCTCCGGGGCGATCGGCGGCGCCATCGCGGCGTGCAAAGCCGCGGGCTACGACCTCGTCATCGTCGAGACCGCCGGCATCGGCCAGGGCGACGCGGCCATCGTGGCGCACGTCGACGTGTCGCTCTACGTGATGACGCCGGAGTTCGGCGCCGCGAGCCAGCTCGAGAAGATCGACATGCTCGACTTCGCCGACGTGGTGGCGATCAACAAGTTCGACCGCAAGGGCGCCGCCGACGCGCTGCGCGACGTGCGCAAGCAGGTGCAGAGGAACCGCGAAAATTTCGGCACCGCGCCGGAGGACATGCCGGTCTTCGGCACCATCGCGGCGCGCTTCAACGACGACGGCGTCACCGCGCTCTACCACGCCGTGTCGGACAGGCTGGCCGAGAAGGGACTGAAGCTCGGCCCGCGCCGTCTGCCCAAGCCGGCCGAAAAAGTCTCTTCGGATATCCACGTCGTCGTGCCGCCGCAGCGCCAGCGCTATCTCGCCGAGATCGCCGAGTGCGTCAGGGGGTATCACACGCACACGGCTTCGCAAGCCGCCCTGGCCAGGGAAAGACAGCAGTTGTCGGCGACGAAGGCGATGCTCGCGAAGGAAGTGCCGGAGATCGATGCGCTGTTGAGGCACAAGGCGCTCGACCCGGAGGCGAAGCGGATGCTCGAGAGCTGGCCGCAAACCGTCAAGGCCTATTCCGGCGACGAGCAGGTCGTGAAGGTGCGCCAAGGGAGCAAATTCGGCGAGCTCCGCACCCGGCTCACCCACACCTCGCTCTCGGGCACCGAGGTGCCCAAGGTGGCGCTGCCGCGCTTCGAGGATCACGGCGAGCTCCTGCGCTGGCGCATGCGCGAGAACCTGCCGGGCGAGTTTCCGTTCACCGCGGGCGTCTTCCACTTCAAGCGCGAGAACGAGAACCCGACGCGCATGTTCGCCGGCGAGGGCGACCCCTTCCGCACCAACCGGCGCTTCCACCTGCTCTCCAAGGACATGCCCGCCAAGCGTCTGTCTACGGCGTTTGACTCCGTCACCTTGTATGGTTTCGATCCGGACGAGCGCCCCGATATCTACGGCAAGGTCGGCAACTCCGGCGTGTCGATCGCCACGCTCGAGGACATGAAGGTGCTCTACTCGGGCTTCGACCTCTGCGACCCGGCGACCTCGGTGTCGATGACGATCAACGGTCCGGCGCCTACCATCCTCGCGATGTTCTTCAACACGGCGATCGACCAGCAGGTGGAGAAGCTGGGTCGAAGCCCTAACGAGAAAGAATTCCTGGAACTGAAGAGAAAAACCCTGGCCGCGGTTCGCGGCACGGTGCAGGCGGACATCCTCAAGGAAGACCAGGGACAGAACACCTGCATCTTCTCCACCGAGTTCTCGCTGAAGGTGATGGGCGACATCCAGGAGTACTTCATCGAGAACGATGTGCGCAACTTCTACTCGGTGTCGATCTCCGGCTATCACATCGCCGAAGCGGGGGCGAACCCGATCTCCCAGCTCGCCTTCACGCTCGCCAACGGCTTTACCTTCGTCGAGGCCTACCTTGCGCGCGGCATGCGGATCGACGACTTCGCGCCGAACCTGTCGTTCTTCTTCTCCTACGGCATGGACCCCGAGTATGCGGTGCTCGGCCGCGTGGCGCGGCGCATCTGGGCCGTGGCGATGAAGCGCCGCTACGGCGGAAACGAGAGAAGCCAGAAGCTCAAGTTCCACTCGCAGACCTCGGGACGCTCGCTGCACGCGCAGGAGATCGCCTTCAACGACATCCGCACCACGCTGCAGGCGCTCATCTCCACCTACGACAACACGAATTCACTGCACACCAACGCCTACGACGAGGCGATCACGACGCCCACCGAGGACTCGGTGCGCCGCGCCATGGCCATCCAGATGATCATCAACCAAGAATGGGGCGTGGCGAAGAACGAGAACCCTAACCAGGGCTCATTCCTCATGGAGGAGCTCACCGACCTGGTGGAGGAGGCAGTGCTGAAGGAGTTCGAGGCGATCTCCAGCCGCGGCGGCGTGCTGGGCGCCATGGAGACCGGCTACCAGCGGGGCAAGATCCAGGAGGAGTCGCTCTACTACGAGCACAAGAAGCACGACGGCTCTTACCCGATCATCGGCGTCAACACCTTCCGCAATCCGCACGGGGAGGCGGCGCCGCAGAAGCTCGAGCTCATCCGCTCGACCGAGGATGAGAAGCAATCACAGCTTCGCCGGTTAAGGGAATTTCAGAGAAGGAACGAGAAAGAGAGCGGCCCTATGCTGGAACGCCTGCGCCAGGCGGTGATCAGGGACGAGAACGTCTTCTCGGTGCTGATGGACGCGGTGAGGGTCTGCTCGCTCGGGCAGATTACGCACGCGCTCTTCGAGGTTGGCGGCCAGTACCGGCGCAGCATGTGACGAACTGGTCGTTTAGGAAGTTCTTAAGAAAGCCTTAGCCATCATTTAGCAACGCGGCGCCCGCCGCACTCCTAGAGTGCTGCCTCAGGGTTTCACTGGCTGGAGGCAGCATGGATGACAAACTGGTCGCCTGGATCGCCGAGCGCGTGAGCGAGCTGCTCCGCTACTTGGGGCAGCTCGGGTAGCGGGTGAAGGCCAGGCTTTCAATAATGGTGGTTATCGCCGGAGCGCTCGCGTTCGGGGTGGCTGGCGCGTCGGGTTCGCAGCAAGCCCCGTTGCCGGCGACGCTGGCAGACACGGGCCTCTTCGAGCGAGGCTCGACGACCGAGATCCGGGCGGGGATCCTGCCCTTCTCCCCGCAGTACCCGCTCTGGTCCGATGGGGCGACCAAACGGCGCTGGCTCTACCTTCCGCCGGGCACCTTCATCGACGCCTCTCGCCCGGACGCCTGGGAGTTTCCGGCCGGAACGAGCTCTGGAAGGAGTTCTCCCAAGGCCGGCGCGTCGAGACGCGGATGGTCGAGCGCCTCGGTGACGGAAGCTGGCGCTTCGCCGCGTACGTCTGGAACGAGGCGGGCACCGAGGCGAAGCTCGCGCCGGAAGGGGGCGTTCCCGCGCTCCCAGTGAGCAGCGCCCCCCGGGGCCGGTATGCCGTTCCGGCAGAGCTCGACTGCCGAGCGTGCCACGAAGGCGCGGCGGTGCCGGTACTGGGAGTAAGCGCTCTCCAACTCTCGCCTGAGCGCGATCCATTGGCCCCGCACGCGGAGCCGCGGAAGGCGGGCGAAGTCGACCTGCTCGACCTGGTGGAGCGCGGCCTGCTGCGCAACCTGCCGCGCGAGGCACTCGAGAATCCGCCGCGCATCGCCGCCGCTACGCCGGCCGAGCGCGCCGCGCTCGGCTACCTGCACGGCAACTGCGGCCACTGCCACAACGACAACGGCTCGCCCGTCCCGGTGGACCTCGTCCTTTGGCAAAAAGCGAGAGAGAACGCGAAAGTCTTGCGGTCGCTGCTCGGCGCCCGCAGCCGCTATCGCGCCCCTGGAGCCCACGCGGCGAGCGCCGTGGTCGAGCCGGGCCGCCCGGAAGCGAGCGTCCTCATGGCGCGCATGCGCTCGCGCAATCCGCAGACGCAGATGCCCCCCCTTGGCACGGCAGAACCCGACAACGAGGCGCTCGCGCTCATCGAGCGCTGGATTCGCACCCAACCGCAAACCCGAAAGGAGCATTGATCATGAAAAAGCCTGGAATGGTAGTGCTGGCTCTGGCCGCCCTCCTGCAATCACCGCTTGCCATGAGCGGAGACGTCGTGGCGCGCGGCAAGTACCTGGTCACGACCTCCGGATGCCACGATTGCCACACGCCCTGGAAGATGGGTGCGGCGGGTCCCGAGCCCGACATGACCCGGATGCTCTCCGGCCACCCGGAGAAGATGGACCTGCCGGCGCCGCCCTCGCCCGTCGGGCCGTGGATCATGACCGCCGCGGCGACCAATACCGCATGGTCGGGCCCCTGGGGCGTCAGCTTCACCGCGAATCTCACGCCCGACCCGGAAACCGGCCTGGGCAAGTGGACGCTCCGCAACTTCCGCGACACGATCCGCACGGGCCGGCACATGGGCCGCGGACGTCCCGTCCTGCCGCCGATGCCGATCCCGGCGTACAAGCACTTCTCCGACGAGGACCTGGAGGCAATCTATGCCTACCTGCGCACGATTCCATCGGTGCGGAACCGCGTCCCAGAGCCGCTACCCCCGGCGCAGTAGAGCGAGCCTAGGCGCGTGCCACTTCGACGAGCTGGATCGGGCGGTTCACGCAAAGGCGGAACCGGCCCCGCCCGGTCTTCTCGAGGAGCAGCGCGCCGGATCGCTCCGCGAGCCTGCGATGCAGGAGGATCAGCCGCGCCTCCAGGTTGTCGCTCAGGTCGGGCAGCCGGATGTCCGGATCGAGGCGCAGCTCGCGGTTAGTGAACTCGGTGCGCCCGTCGCGTGCGTTCTGGACGAGCAGCTTACGCAGGATCGCGCCGGCGACGCCCTTGATCAGGTAGTCGTCGCCGATGAAGATGCTGCCGTCGGCCGCGAAATGGCGCACGACGATCGGTGCGCCGCCGGTGCGCGTCTCGCGGGCCGCGGGCGGCCGGGGCACGTCCGGTGTCTCCTCGCTCTCCTGCATCGCGCGGATCGCCGTGCCGAGCTGCGCGGCGAGCGACACCAGCGCGTCCTCGTCGTCGTAGGAAAACCGCAGGTCCTCCGGGCTCTCTACGTACAGCACGCCGAGCACGCGGCCGCCCGATACGATCGGGGCGGCGAGCTGGCTGCGGGAGTCGGCGAGTCCGGGCAGGGGGATTGCGGTCTCGAGGCTGCTCCCCATGCCGGCACGCTCGGCGCTCTCGCGGATCGCGCGGCCGTAGGAGTACTCCGCGGTCATGTGCATGATGCGGATCGGCGTCTTCTCGCGCGCGCACACGCCGATGACGCCGCAGCCGATCACGATCTCCGAGCCGACGCCCGAGCTCGGGTAGCCGCGGCTCGCCACGGTGTAGAGCCGCTCGCCCGCGCCGTCGAGCATCAGCACCATCGATTGCCGGATGTCGAACCGCGCCTCGAGTGCCGCGAGCAAACTCTCGAGCAGGGCGCTGAGGTCGGTGCAGCGCTCGAATACCTGCGAGCACGCGCGCAGCGACGCGAGCAGGTTGCGGCGCGGCGGTGGCGCTGGCAGCTGCTGGCCCACAAGCGGTGTGACTGCGCGTACGAGGTAGACGTCCGCGCCGCGCAGCCGGAACACGCCCGCCATACCCGAATGCGAGGCAATGCCGGCGAGCTTCGCCTTCATGCTCTCGAATAGCGGTCCCTCGGTCTCGGTGCGCAGGTACTCCAGATCGAGCTCGTAGCGCGCCGCCGACTGCGGGTCGAACGTGAGCACGGTCGCGCGCGGATTCGCAAGCACGTTCCGGTGGGTCTTGTTGAAGAACTGGAACGTAAGCGCGACATGCGCGCTGTCCACATAGTGTACCTGCGAGACATAGCTGATGTTCGGGGTGCCGTCGGGCGCGCAGGTGGCCACCGTCGCGGGAATGACCCCTTCGAGGCAGCCGCGGATGGCATCGACGGTGATTGTCATGGCGAGCGCTGAAGCGGCGCCCCGGCGTCCGGGCCCGGTGTCTGCTCGAAGGCCGCCGTCGGCGTGAAGGTTACGGCGCGCACCTCGGCGGCCGCGCAGGCGTGGGAGGCTCGAATGACTTCGCGCGCGTATCCGAGAGATGCAAGCTCCTCGACGAAGGCATCGACATGCCGGGAGAAGAGCTCGACGTCCCCCGAGGCTAGCGAATCCACCGTAGCGTCGTGCCCCTTCAATTGCAGGGCCCGATGCGTGCTCGGCAAGCTAAAGACCACCGCGATCGCCTTACTCGCCGCGAGCGCATCGGAAAATGCCTTGTACTGCGAGGCGGCGAAAACCACCGTCACCTTCCTGCGGTCTGCGCTCACGCGGCATCCGAGGCAGCGGGCGATGCGCGGCACGTTGCGCTCGTCGCGGGATGCAGCGGTAATCGCAATACCGGGCCGGAGGAGGAATGCGGCGGCAGCGTCATCCAGGAGGCTACCCTGCTGAGCGAACGAAGACATGCCGAAGACGTGCTTTTCCGAGATCGGGGTCTGACCCCGATCTCCATTCCTTGCGTTAGTTGATCGTCGCGCCGGTCTGCCGGACGACCTTGCCCCACTTCTCGTGCTCGGCGCGCATGAAGGGGCCGAACTGCGCGGGGCCCATGTAGGTGGGGCCGATGCCCGCCTTGCGCAGGTTGGCGATCATCTCCGGGTCCTTCAGCGCCTTCTCGATCTCGCCCGAAAGGCGGTTCACGATCTCCGCGGGCGTCTTCGCCGGCGCGAGCACGCACAGCCACAGCGTCGCCTCGTAGCCCGCGACGCCCGCCTCGGCCACCGTCGGGGTGTCGGGGAGGTCCGGCCAGCGCGTCGCCGTGCTCACGGCGAGCGCCTTGAGCTTGCCGTTTTTCACGTGGTTGAGCACGTTCGGGATGCCGGCGAAGGAGACCTTGACGTTGCCGGAGAGCAGATCCTGCATCGCCTGGCCGCTGCCCTTGTAGGGCACATGGTTGAGCTGGATGCCCGCCATCGAAGCGAAGAGCGCGGAGACCAGGTGCTGGGCGCTGCCGTTGCCCGAGCTCGCGTAGTCGATGCTGCCGGGGGCGGCCTTGGCCGCGGCGATGAGCTCGGCCACGGTGGCGACGTTGAGCGCCGGATTCACGACGAGCGCGTAAGGCCCGGAGGCGGTGAGCGCTACCGGAGCGAAGTCGTTCAGGGCGTCGTAGCGCATGTTGCGGTAGAGGTGCGCGCTGATGACATGCGGGGTGGCGGTGAAGAGCAACGTGTGCCCGTCCGGTTCGGATTTCGCCACGAAGTCGGCGCCGATGGTGCTGCCGGCGCCGGGCTTGTTCTCGACGTAGAAGGTGCCGCCGGTCGCCTCGGCAAGGCGCGGCGCGAGGATGCGCGCGGGCACGTCGGCGAAGCCGCCGGCGCCGAGCGGCACGACGACGCGCACCGGCTTCGAGGGCCACGATTGCGCAAGGACTTGGGATGCCAGGAGCAATCCCATGACAAGAAGAGCGAGGCGTTTCATTCGCGGTACTCCGGTTCCGGTTGGGTGAAAAAGGCGTGCAGTATGTGATAGACCATCAGGTAATTCTTCTGCTGGAAGCTCGCGTGCGAGATGCCGGCCATCACCGCGAACTGCTTGTCGGGATTGGGCAGCCGCTGGAAGAAGGCGAGCAGGTCCTCGACCGACGCGATGCCGTCGTGCTCCCCGCGCATGATAAGGGTCGGCACGTCGAGCTTCCCCGGATCGACGACGGGCAGCTTGGAGCACATGTCGACGTAGGTGCCGGTGGGCACCGAGTCGTCCAGGGCGAGGATCGCGTCGGCGAAAGCCTCGATGGTGGCCTTGTCCGCGGTGCCGGGATGGTCGCGCTCGAAGATGCTGTGCACGAAGGCGCGGTCGATCGGACGGCGGTTCTTCGCCGCGAACTCCGGCAGGCGCTTTTTGCGCTGCTCTAGCGTTGGGCTGCCATCGCCGGTCCAGACGAAGGCGTCGAGCGCGAGCCGCGCCACGCGCTCCGGGCGGCGCTGCGCGAACACCGCGGCCTTGAGCGCGCCCGAGGAAATCCCGTACATCAGGAGCTTCTTTTCCTTTGATTGTTTAAGGATGTACTGACTTGCAGCCTCGATATCGTCGGCCCCGTTGGCGATGTCGAAGTTGATCGGCCGCGACTTGTCCGAGCGGCCGTATCCCTCGTTGTCCAGGCACCAGGTGTCGAAGCCGCGCTCGGCGAACCACTCCATCACCGAGGAATGCGGCCGGCCCGGGACGTGCAGGTCGAAGGTCGGCTGCGAGGCCATCGACGAGCCGTGCACGAAGAGGATGGTGCCGCGCGGGGCGACGCCCGCGGCGCGCTTTTGCCAGAGGAAAAGCTTGACGTCGCCCTTGCGGGCCCAATGCTCAATCCCTTTCATGAGTTCATTATAGAATCGGCCGGACCTGTCGCCCTTGGAGGAGGGATGTCGGAGGAGCTTTCCGGCCTGGACACGTTTCCGAAGCTGCTGATGTACCACGCGCGCGTGCGCGGCGATCGGCCCGCCATCCGCGAGAAGGACCTGGGCATCTGGCAGACCTGGACGTGGAAGGAGTTCGCCGACGAGGCGCGCGTCCTCGCCTGCGGGCTTGCCGACCTGGGCGTCTCGCGCGGCGATCACGTCGCGCTCGTGAGCGACAACCGGCCTCGCCTGTACGCGATGATGGCCGCCGCACAGTGCCTCGGCGCGATTCCGGTGCCGCTCTACCAGGACGCGGTCGCCGCGGAGATGGCCTTCCCCATCCAGAACGCCGGAATAGCCTTCACCTTTGCCGAGGACCAGGAGCAGGTCGACAAGCTTCTCGAGGTCCTGCCGCAGTGCCCGACGCTCAGGCACATCTGCTACGACGACCCGCGGGGCATGCGCCACTACGCGGAGCCGCAACTCATCGCCTACGACAAGCTGCGCGATGCAGGGCGCGAGTCCTACCGGCGCGATCCGGCGTTCGTGGAAGGCGAGGTGGCGCGCGGCGCCGCCGGCGACACCGCGGCCATGTTCTTCACTTCCGGCACCACCGGGGTGCCCAAGGGCGTCGTGCACACGCACAGGAGCCTCCTCGAGCCCTCGCTGACCGCCGCCCGCATGGAGCGCCTGGCCGACGGGGACGTGGTACTCGCCTATCTGCCGCCGGCGTGGATCGGCCAGAACATCTTCTCCTGCGCCCAGGCCTTTGTCACGGGCTACTGCATCTGCTGCCCCGAGTCGGCCGAGACGGTGATGACCGACATGCGTGAGATCGGGCCAACGTACTACTTCGCGCCGCCCCGGGTGCTCGAGAACCTCCTCACCCAGGTCTCGATCCGGATGGAGGACGCCTCGCGCGTGAAGCGCTGGGTCTACCGCAAGTTCATGAACGTCGCCGCCCGCGTCGGCGGCGCGATCCTCGACGGCAAGAGGGTCGGGTCCTTGGAAAGAATCCTGTATTGGATTGGCGATGTGCTCGTCTACGCCCCGCTGCGCAACGTGCTGGGCATGAGCCGGGTCAAGGTCGGCTATACCGCGGGCGAGGCGATCGGCCCCGATCTCTTCAAGTTCTACCGCTCGATCGGCATCAACCTGAAGCAGCTCTACGGCTCGACCGAGACGGCGGTGTTCGTCTGCATCCAGCCCGACGGGCAGGTAAAGGCCGACACCGCCGGGCCGGCGGTGCCCGGCGTGGAGCTGAAGTTCACCCCGGAACGCGAGCTTCTCATCCGCTCCCCGGGCCTGTTTCGCGAGTACTACAAGAACCCGGAAGCGACCGGACAGGCAAAAGACGCCGAAGGGTGGTTCCATACCGGCGACGCGGGCTACTTCGACGCCGACGGCCACGTGAAGATCATCGACCGGGTGAAGGACGTCGGCAAGCTGGCCGACGGGACGCTCTTCGCGCCGAAGTACCTCGAGAACAAGCTGAAGTTCTTCCCGTTCATCCGAGAGGCGGTGTGCTTCGGCCACGCCCGTGACAAGGTCTGCGCCTTCATCAACATCGACCCCGACGCGGTCGGCAACTGGGCCGAGAAGCGCAACATGCCCTACTCCGGGTACACCGACCTCGCGTCGCGCGACGAGGTCTACGATCTCGTGCGCGAGTGCGTCGAGCGGGTGAATGCCGATCTTGCCGCGGAGCCGGAGATCGCGAACTCCCAGATCCAGCGCTTCCTCATGCTGCACAAGGAGCTCGATGCCGACGACGGGGAACTCACGCGCACGCGCAAGGTGCGCCGCGGCTTCATCGGCGAGAAGTACGGGTCCCTCCTCGAAGCCTTGTACAGTACCCGGAAAACCGTTCATGTGAGCGCACAGGTCCGCTACGAGGACGGCCGCACCGGCACGTATTCCGCCGACCTCAAGATCCGCGACGCGAAGACCTTCGCGCCGCAGGCCGCGAAGCGCGCGGCCTGAGGGCATGACGGCGCCCGAGACCCACCTGCAGGCCCGCGGCGCCCGCCTCGGGAAGGTGCTGCTCTCGGTGGAGAACGTCTCGCTCGCCTTCGGCGGCGTGCGCGCGCTGCAGGACGTCTCCTTCGACGTGCTCGAGCACGAGGTGCGCGCGATCATCGGCCCCAACGGCGCCGGCAAGAGCTCGATGCTCAACGTGCTGAACGGCGTCTACCATCCGCAGCAGGGAAGAATCAAGTTCAGAGAGAGAACCTTCTCCGACATGGATCCGCACGAGGCCGCCGCCCTGGGCATCGCGCGTACCTTCCAGAACATCGCCCTTTTCCGCGGCATGAGCGTGCTCGACAACATCATGACCGGCCGCAACCTGAAGATGCGCTGCAACTTCCTGCAGCAGGCGCTGTGGATCGGGCCGGCGCGGCGCGAGGAGATCGCGCACCGCCGCGCGGTCGAGGAGATCATCGACTTCCTCGAGATCCAGCACATCCGCAAGACGCCGGTCGGGCGCCTCGCCTACGGGCTGCAGAAGCGGGTGGAGCTCGGCCGCGCGCTCGCCGCCGAGCCTGAGCTGCTGCTCCTGGACGAGCCCATGGCGGGGATGAACCTCGAGGAAAAGCGCGACATGTGCCGCTTCGTCCTCGACGTCAACGACCACTACGGGACCACGATCGTGCTCATCGAGCACGACATGGGCGTGGTGATGGACATCTCCGACCGCGTGGTGGTGCTCGACTACGGCCGCAAGATCGCCGACGGGACGCCGGAGGAGGTGCGCGCGAACCAGAACGTCATCGACGCGTACCTGGGCGTCGCCCACTAGCCATGAGCATGGAAGTCATCTTCTTCTTCGAGGTGCTCGCGGGGGGGCTGCTTGCCGGCGTCATGTACGCGCTCGTCGCGCTGGGCTTCGTGCTGATCTACAAGGCGTCCGGGGTCTTCAACTTCGCGCAGGGCGCGATGGTCTTTTTCGCCGCGCTCACCTTCGTGTCGCTGCTCGAAATGGGTTGGAACTTCTGGCTCGCGCTCGTCGTGACGCTTGCGGTGATGGTGCTCCTCGGAGTGGCGACGGAGCGCGTGGTGCTGCGCCCCCTCGTCAACCAGCCGCAGATTACGCTCTTCATGGCGACCATCGGCCTCACCTTCGTGCTCGAGGGGCTCTCGCAGCTCATCTGGGGTTCGCAGCCGCACGGGCTGGAACTCGGCATCCCCGACGTGCCGATGGAGTGGCTCTCGGAGAGGTGGAACGTGAACATCAGCCAGTTCGACCTCTTCGCCGCGGTCGTCGCGGGCGGACTCGTCGCCGTGCTGGCCGTCTTCTTCCACAAGACCAGGATCGGGCGCGCGCTGCGCGCGGTCGCCGACGATCACCAGGCGGCGCTCGCCGTCGGCATCCCGCTGCAGCACATCTGGGCGATCGTCTGGGCGGTCGCCGGCTTCGTCGCGCTGGTCGCCGGGCTCATGTGGGGCGTGCGGAACGGCGTGCAGTTCGCGCTCACCTTCGTCGCGCTGAAAGCGCTGCCGGTCCTGATCCTCGGCGGCTTCGAGTCGATCGCCGGGGCGATCGTCGGCGGTCTCATCATCGGCGCCTCCGAGAAGGTCGCCGAGGTCTACCTCGGCCCGATGGTCGGCGGCGGCATCGAGTCCTGGTTCGCCTACGTCGTGGCGCTGCTCTTCCTGCTGTTCCGGCCCCAGGGCCTCTTCGGCGAAAAGATCATCGACAGGGTCTAGCGCATGCTCTATCGCGAAGCCGGGCAGTTCAAGTCGACCTACGCGCAAGACCTGGGGATCTTTCCCATCCGCCAGGACCGCGTGGCTTTCTGGCTCCTCATGCTGGTCGCATTCGTGGCCGTGCCGCTCCTGGGCGACCAGTACTGGCTGAGCGCCATCCTCACGCCGTTCCTCATCTTCGCGCTCGCCGCGCTCGGCCTGAACATCCTCACCGGTTACGCCGGCCAGCTTTCGCTGGGGACCGCCGCGTTCATGGCGGTCGGCGCGTTCATGGCCTACAACTTCGTGCTGCGCATGCCGTGGCTCGGCGTGATCCCGAGCTTCATCCTGGCCGGCCTGTGCGCCGCGGCGGTGGGCGTGGTGTTCGGCCTGCCGAGCCTGCGCATCAAGGGCTTCTACCTCGCGGTCGCGACGCTCGCGTGCCAGTTCTTCGTGCTGTGGGTGATCCAGCGCTGGGGCTGGATCACCAACTACAGCCAGTCGGGCGTCATTACCGCGCAGGAGATCGTCATCTTCGGCTACGCGTTCACCACGCCGGCGCAGAAGTACCTCCTCACGCTCGCCATCGTGGTGGTGATGGCGCTCGCAGCCAAGAACCTGATGCGCAGCGAGACCGGGCGGGCGTTCATGGCGGTGCGCGACATGGACGTGGCGGCTTCCGTGATCGGCATCCCGATGATGAAGACGAAGCTCCTCGCCTTCGCCATCAGCTCCTTCTATTGCGGGGTGGCGGGCGCGCTGCATGCGTTCACCTACCTCGGGACGGTGGAGCCGGAGGCCTACACCCTCGATCTCTCGTTCCGCATCCTCTTCATGATCATCATCGGGGGGGTGGGGTCGATCATGGGCTCGTTCCTGGGCGCGGCCTTCATCATCCTGTTTCCCATCTTCCTCAACATCTTCGCCGGCGGGATCTCGCACGCCCTCGGGGTGGAGATCTCGCACGCCGTGGTGTCGAACCTGGAGCTGATGATCTTCGGCGGCCTGATCATCTTCTTCCTCATCGTCGAGCCGCATGGCTTCGCCCGCCTGTGGCAGATCGCCAAGGAGAAGCTGCGGCTATGGCCATTTCCCCATTAACAAGGCTATACTGACCATTCCGCTATTTGGAACAGTATCTTAGGAGGAGGCTTTCCATGAAACGGATCATCGCGGCTGGCACTGTCGCGCTCGCCACCACGTTCGCCGGCACCGCTGCCGCGCAGAACGAGCAGTTCGTCCCCGCCAACTTCTACTGGGTCGGGCCGTACGCGCCGGGCGGCTCGGGCTTCGGCGGCGGCATGATCGACTACTTCCAGCTGCTCAACGAGCGCGACGGCGGCATCAACGGCGTCAAGCTCACCTGGGAGAAGTGCGAGACCGAGTACCGCAACGACCGCGGCGTGGAGTGCTACGAGCGCTCGAAGAACAAGGGCCCGACCGGCGCCACGGTGATCCACCCGCTCTCGACCGGCATCACCTACTCGCTCATCGAGAAGGCCACCGCCGACAAGATCCCGGTCATCTCCATGGGCTACGGGCGCACCGACGCGGCCGACGGGCGCGTGTTCCCGTACATCTTCCCGCTCATCACGACGTACTGGTCGCAGAACACCGCCAAGATCAAGTTCATCGGAATGAAGGAAGGCGGGATGGACAAGCTGAAGGGCAAGAAGATCGTGAACATCTATCACGACTCGGCCTACGGCAAGGAAACCATTCCCGTGCTCGACGCGCAGGCGAAGAAGTACGGCTTCCAGGTCACGCACATCGCCGTTCCGCACCCGGGCAACGAGCAGCAGTCGCAGTGGCTGCAGGTGCGCCAGATCCGGCCGGACTGGGTGATCCTGCGCGGCTGGGGCGTGATGAACCCGACGGCGCTCAAGGCCGCCGCCAAGGTCGGCTTCCCGCGCACCAAGATCGTCGGCGTATGGTGGTCGGGCGCCGAGGAAGACGTGATCCCGGCGGGAGACGCGGCCAAGGGCTACATCGCCGCGGGCTTCAACCTGCCCGGCACCAGCTTCCCGGTGATGCAGGACCTGCTCAAGCACGTGTACAAGAAGGGCAAGGGCGACCTCGAGGACACCTCGCGCGTCGGCTCGATCTACCACACGCGCGGCATCGTCGCCGGCATCATCACCACGGAAGCCATCCGCACGGCGCAGAATCGGTTCGGCAAGGGCAAGCCGATCACGGGCGAGCAGATGCGCTGGGGCATCGAGAACCTGACGATCGACGAGAAGCGGCTGAAGCAGCTCGGCGCGACCGGCCTCATGCAGCCGCTCAAGGTCTCATGCATGGACCACGAGGGCGGCGGCGCGGTGAAGTTCATCCAGTGGGACGGCAAGAAGTGGAACGTCATCACCGACTGGATCGCCTCCGACCAGTCGCTGGTGCGGCCCATGGTCGAGGCCTCGGCCGCGCAGTACGCGAAGGAGAAGGGCATCACGCCCCGCGACTGCTCGAAGGAGAAATAAGCGCCCGGCGCAAACGGCCGCCTCCGGGCGGCCGTTTCATTTTGGTGCCATGGCAACCCACGCGCATCTCGCCGTCAACAACATCGAGGTCATCTACGACCACGTGATCCTCGTGCTGCGCGGCGTCTCGCTCGAGGTGAGCGAGGGCCAGATCGTCGCGCTGCTGGGAGCGAACGGCGCGGGCAAGACCACCACGCTGAAGGCGATCTCCAACCTCCTGCGCGCCGAGCGCGGCGACGTCACCAAGGGGCAGATCCTCTACCGCGGCGAGCGCATCGACCAGCTCAACCCGTCCGAGCTCGTGAAGCGCGGCATCTGCCAGGTCATGGAGGGCCGGCACTGCTTCCAGCACCTCACGGTGGAGGAGAACCTCCTCACGGGCGCGTACACCCGCGGTGCGCTGGGCGGCGGCATTCGCGAGGACCTCGAGAAGGTCTACGGCTACTTCCCCCGCCTCAAGGAGCGGCACCATGCCCAGGCGGGCTACACCTCCGGCGGCGAGCAGCAGATGACCGCCATCGGCCGGGCGCTCATGGCGCGCCCCCAGACGATCCTTCTCGACGAGCCCTCGATGGGCCTCGCACCCCAGCTCGTCGAGGAGATCTTCGAGATCGTCAAGGAGCTCAACCGCAGGGAGAAGGTGAGTATCCTGCTCGCCGAGCAGAACACCAACGTCGCCCTCAAGTACGCCGACTACGGCTACATCCTCGAGAACGGCCGCGTGGTGATGGACGGGGAAGCCTCGTCGCTCGCCGAGAACGAGGACGTGAAGGAGTTCTACCTCGGTTTCTCCTCCGGCGGCCGCAAGAGCTTCCGCGACGTAAAGTCCTACCGGCGCCGCAAGCGGTGGCTGTAAGAGCGAGAAAGAGATCGGGGTCAGACCCCGAATTCTTCGACAGGCTGGAAGCGCGGCCAGCGGCGAAGCGGGAGGCTGCCCTCATGGCGGCGCTCCCTCGGCATATCGCGCACGCGAAGCGGCGCGCTGCCGGTTGGGCGAAGATCCTCCAGGGAATCGATCCGAGCAAGATCAAGTCGCGCAAGGCGCTTGCCACGCTGCCGGTCACGCGCAAGAGCGACCTGAACGGCTTGCAGAAGGACATCCCGCCGCTCGGCGGCCTGAACGCCACGCCGGTCGAAAAGCTGGCGAAGCTCTTCGTCTCTCCCGGCCCGATCTACGAGCCGGAGGGCCGGGGCAAGGACTGGTGGCGCACCGCGCGCGGTCTGTTCGCCGGCGGGTTCCGCGCCGGAGACCGCGTGGCGAACACCTTCGCCTACCACTTCACGCCGGCAGGCTCGATGCTCGAGTCGGGCGCGGCGGCGCTCGGGTGCGTGGTCGTGCCGACCGGGACCGGGCACACCGAGATCCAGGCCGCCGCGATCCGCGACCTGCGCCTGAACGCGTTCGTCGGCACGCCCTCGTTCCTCAAGCTGATCGTGGACAAGGCCGACGAGCTGAAGATCGATATCTCGTGCCTCGAGAAGGCGCAGGTTGGCGCCGAGTACCTGCCGCCGGCGCTGAGAAAGGCCATGCACGAACGCGGTATCCGCGTCTCCCAGTGCTACGCGAGCGCGGATCTCGGCCTCATGGCCTACGAGTCGCTCATGCCGGACGGGACCGTCAACGAGGGCATGATCCTCGACGAGGGCCTCATCCTCGAGATCGTGCGGCCGGGCACCGGCGACCCGGTCGCCCCTGGCGAGGTGGGCGAAATCGTCATCACCAGCTTCAACCGGGACTATCCGCTCATCCGCTTCGGCACCGGGGACCTTTCCGCCGTGCTGCCGGGCCGCAGCCCGTGCGGGCGCACCAACACGCGCATCCGGGGCTGGATGGGCCGCGCCGACCAAAGCACCAAGGTGCGCGCCATGTTCGTCACGCCGCGCCAGGTCGAGGACGTGCGCCGCCGCCATCCCGAGATCCTCCGCGCCCGCCTCGTCGTCGAGGGCGAGGTGGGCAACGACCGCATGACGCTGAGCTGTGAGGTTTCCGGAAAACCTCCAGGCCTGAGCGAAGCGATCGTGGACTCGATCCGCGAGGTGACGAAACTGCGGGGCGGGGTCACCCTCGTCGACCCCGGCACTTTGCCCAACGACGGCAAGGTCATAGAGGACAAGAGGAAGTACGGCTAAGGAAACGCCGAAGAAGCAGCGTTTCGTCGTCCCCGCGAACGCGGGGACCCATGTTCTAGAGAAAAGTTGGGCCCCCGCCTGCGCGGGGGCGACTGTTTCAGATCTTCCCTAGCTTTTCCGGGCCGCAGCGGCGGGTAGCGCGTCCAGCCTGCGCATCTCCTCGTTCCTAAGTACCCCGGGATCGCGGAGGAAGGCCTTCAGTAGCTCGATCGAATCCGCGCCCCAGAACACTTCCCCGTCGGCGACGAAGCTCGGCACGCCGAACACACCCCGCGCCGCCGCTTCCTCGGTGTTCTTGCGCAATACGTCCTTCACTTCCGCCAGCCGGGAGGCATCGACCTTCAGATCGGCGCAAAGCTTCGAGAAACGCGCGGGGTCGGTCGCATCCTCGCCGCGCATCCAGATCGATTCGAAAATTCGTTTGACCGCCTCCGGGCGGCTGTCGCACGCTAGGGCGAGGCGCAGGTGGTGCAGCGGGTTGAACGGGTGCGAGGCGGGGAAGCGGAAAGGAACGCCAAGCTCCTTGGCCCACCAGTGGCACCAGCGGTAGGTCCAGCGGCGCTTGGCCGGGATCTCTGCCGGGCCCTTCTGGCCGAAGTGGTTGAGCAGCCCGGCGAAAAGTACCGGCTTGTAGACGATCGGCGCGGGGATCTCGCGCAGCCGGTACAGGGCGATGTAGGAGTAGGGCGAGACGAAATCGAAGTACCACTCAACGGAGAGAGCCATGGCGGTCCGAGTCGAAAAGAAGGGCAGGGTGTGGACGGTGATTCATTCGCGCGCCGAGGCGCGCAACGCGATGGATCCGGAGAGCGCGGATGCCCTGGTCGCCGCGTTCAGGAAGTTCGACCAGGACCCCGATGCGGCCGTCGCGGTGCTCTGGGGCGAGGGCGGCACGTTCTGCGCGGGGTGGGACCTGAAATACGGCGCCTCGCTCCTCAATGATCTCTCTCAAATTCATGAAATCGATTACCCATTGGAGGACCGGAAGGAGATCCCGCGCGGGCCGCTCGGACCGACGCGCCTGGAGCTCGACAAGCCGGTGATCGCCGCGGTAGCGGGGCCGGCGGTTGCCGGCGGGTTCGAGCTTGCCCTGTGGTGCGACGTGCGCGTGATGGAGCACTCGGCCTACTTCGGCGTGTACTGCCGGCGCTGGGGCGTGCCGCTCATCGACGGCGGCACCGTGCGACTGCCGCGCATCGTCGGCGTGGGCCGGGCGATGGAGATCATCCTCACCGGCCGCAAGGTGCCCTCTGACGAGGCGCTGCGCATTGGCGCCTGCGAGCACGTCGTGCCGGACGGGACGTCGCGCGAGTTCGCCGAGGCCATGGCGCACGAGATCGCCCGCTTTCCGCAGGCTTGCACCCGCGCCGACCGGCGCTCGGTCTACGCCCAGCAAGGGCTCGGCCTGCGCGACGCGATGCGCAAGGAGTGGTACAACGGCATCCCCGCCTTCAAGGCCGAAGGCGCGGCGGGCGCTGCGCGCTTCTCATCGGGCAAGGGGCGGCACGGCAATTTCAGGGATATCTAGCGTTTTCTTCCGCGCCTCGAGCCCGCTCATGATGCGGGTTCTTTCTTCTTCCGAGAGACTGCTCCAGCGCGCAATCTCGTCCAGCGTGCGCGCGCAGCCGAGGCAGACGCCCCGCTGCGGGTCCATCTGGCAGACGTTGACGCAGGGCGACTTCAGATCTTGAGCGCCTTGTTGACCTTCGAGGAGGGCTCGCGGCCGAGGACGCCGCAAATCCACCGGCCGATGCCGACCAGCTTCTTCAGGTCCACCCCAGTCTCGACGCCGAGACCGTTCAGCATGTAGACCACATCCTCGGTCGCCACATTGCCGGAGGCGCCGGCTGCATAAGGACAACCGCCGAGCCCGGCAACCGAGGCGTCGAAGGTCGCCACGCCGAGCTCGAGCGAGGCGTAGATGTTCGCGAGCGCTTGGCCATAGGTGTCGTGGTAGTGCCCGGCGAGGTGCTCGAGCGGCACGCGCGCCGCGCACGCCTCGATCATCGCCTTGGTCTTCCCCGGCGTGCCGACGCCGATGGTGTCGCCAAGGGACACTTCGTAGCATCCCATCTCGTGCAGCGCGGCCGCCACGTGGGCGACGCGCTCGGGCTTCACTTCGCCTTCATAGGGACAGCCCAGGACGCACGACACATAGCCTCTCGCCCGAATCCCGTCTTTGACAGCAGCTTCGACCACCGGCCGAAAGCGCTCGAGCGACTCGGCGACCGAGCAGTTGATGTTCTTCTTCGAAAAGGCTTCCGAAGCGGCCCCGAACACCGCGATCTCCGTCGCCCCCGCGGCGCGCGCCGCCTCGAATCCCTTGAGGTTGGGCGTGAGCACGGGGTAGGAGACGCCGGGTCTTCGCCGTATGCGCTCGAGCACCTCGGTATGGTCGGCCATCTGCGGCACCCACTTCGGCGACACGAAAGCGGTGGCCTCTACCGCCGGGAGGCCGGCGTCCGCGAGCCGCTCGATCAGCTCGACCTTGACCGCGGTCGGCAGCTCGCCCGGCTCGTTCTGCAGCCCGTCACGCGGGCCGACTTCCACCAGCCGAACGGAACCAGGGACAGACCACGTTTTCTTTGCTGCCTGCGTTGTCGTCGTCATCGTGAAAAAGGTGGTCTGTCCCTGATTGTTGGGTCGTCACTCCAGCCGAACGAGCTCCGCGCCCTCGATGACCTGCTCGCCGGCGCCATAGTGGAGCTCCTTCACTACGCCGTCGGCGGTGGCGGTGATGGTGTGCTCCATCTTCATCGCTTCGAGGATCAGGAGCGGCTCACCCTTTGTCACCTTGCGGCCGGGCTCGGCCATGATCTTCACGATCCTTCCCGGCATCGGCGCGGTAAGGAGCCCGTTGACCGCCTCGCTGTCGTCCTCGTGCGCATGCTGCTTCAGGGCGAGCGTGCTCGACGTTCCGTCGCAGAACACGTGCCAGCCCGCGCCATCGCGCACTGCGGTGGCCTTGATGCGTCTGCCGTCGAGCGTCAGGGTCAGCGCCGTGCCGTTCGCTTGCCCCGCAAGCGCGTAATCTTTGCCGTCTACACCGAGCTTCAGTCCATCGGCGAGGAACCAGAGGCGCACTGGATGCTCGCGCTCGCCCTCGATGAAGATGAAGTCGTGGTGCGAGTCCTCGTTCAGCCGCCAGCCGTCCACGCCGTGCCAGGGGGAATGCGGATCGCGCGAGCGTTGGGCGCGATCCTGCGCCCCCGATTCCTCGCGCGCGAGTTCCGCATAGGCGGCCGCCGCAAGGACCTCCGGGGCGACCCCCTTCCTGGGAGGGAGCAGCTCGCTCCGGCAGCGCTCGATGAGCCCTGTATCGAGATCCGCCTGGGAAAAGGCTCTGCTCGCCGCGACGCGGCCGAGGAATTCCACGTTGGTCGCCACCCCGACGATCTCCACCTGAGAGAGCGCCGCGCGCAGCCGTCCGAGCGCCTCCGCGCGGTCCGCGCCATGGACGATCAGCTTGGCGAGCATCGGGTCGTACCAGGGCGTGATCTCGTCGCCGACATCGACGCCCGCATCAACGCGGACCGCGGCGGATTCCGCCGGGAAGGCGAGATGAGAGAGCTTTCCCGTCGAGGGGAGAAATTCGCGCTGGGGATCCTCGGCGTAGATCCGGGCCTCGATGGCATGGCCCTTCACCCGGATCTCCCCTTCGGTCAGGGGTATGCGCTCCCCCGCGGCGACTCGAAGCTGCCACTCCACCAGATCCAGCCCCGTGACCATCTCCGTGACGGGGTGCTCGACCTGCAGCCGGGTGTTCATTTCCATGAAGTAGAAGCGCCCGTCCTGCTCGGCGATGAACTCCACGGTGCCAGCGCTGGTGTAGCCAATGGCCTGCGCGGCGGCTACCGCCGCCGCGCCGATCTCCTCGCGCCGCTCGAAGCGCGGGGCCGGCGCCTCCTCCAGCACCTTCTGGTGCCGGCGCTGGACCGAACAGTCGCGCTCGAAGAGATGGATCACGTTGCCATGCGTGTCGCCGAACACCTGAACTTCGATGTGGCGCGGGCGCTCGAGGTATCGTTCGACGAGCACCCGGTCGTCGCCGAAGGCCGCCTTGGCCTCGCGCCGCGCGGCTTCCAGGCTCGAGCCGAAGTCCTTCGCCTGCCGCACGATGCGCATGCCCTTGCCGCCGCCGCCGGCCGAGGGCTTGATGATCACCGGGAAGCCGATGCGCGCGGCCTCCTTCTCCAGGCGCGCCGCGTCCTGCGCTTCGCCGTGATAGCCGGGCACGAGCGGGACGCCGGCCTTCTCGAGCAGGCGCTTCGCCGCCGCTTTGTCGCCCATCGCAGCAATTGCCTCCGGCGTCGGGCCGACGAACACGATGCCCGTCTTGCCGCATGCGGCGGCGAAGTCCTCGTTCTCCGAGAGGAAGCCGTATCCGGGATGGATCGCCTCGGCGCCGGCGGTGCGCGCCGCCGCCAGGATCGATGCGATGTCCAGGTAGCTCTCGATGCGCAGCGCTTCGTCGGCGAGCCGCACGTGCCGGGCGTGACGATCCGGATCCGTATGCACGGCGATGCAGCGTACGCCCAGGCGGTGCGCGGTGCGCATCACCCTGCAGGCGATCTCGCCCCGGTTGGCGATCAGGATCCGGGAGAACACCAGCCGGGCTTGCGCTTGTCGAGGAAGGATCCGATGCCCTCGCGCCCTTCGGTAGAGACACGGATCTCGGCGATGCGGCGCGCCGTGTCAGCCATCAAGGCGTCGTCGATGGTACGGCCCGAAACGGCGCGGATGAGGTCCTTGATGTTCTTGTGGGCTTCCGGACCGCCAGCGAGCAGGTGCCCGACGAGTCCGTCAATCGCCGCATCGAGCTCCGCGGCGGGTACGAGCAGGGACAGCATGCCGATGCGCAGCGCTTCCTCCGCTCCGAAGACCTCGGCGGTGAGGAAGTAGCGGTGCGCGGCACGCTCGCCGATCGCCCGGATCACATAGGGGCTGATGGTCGCCGGCGAGAGGCCGAGCTTCGCCTCCGAGAAGCAGAACTTCGCCTCCGGCGCGCCGACCGCAACATCGCAGGCAGCCACCAGCCCGGTGCCGCCGGCGAACGCCGGCCCATGCACCCGCGCGATGGTGGGCTGGGGCAACCGGTCGAGCGCCGAAAGCATCTCTGCGAGCGCCGTGGCGTCGTCGAGGTTTTCCTCATGGCTGTATTGCGCCATGCGCTTCATCCAGTTGAGATCCGCGCCTGCGCAGAACGCCGGCCCGTTGCCCGCGAGCACCACGACGCGGACGGATGGATCTTTCCTGATCTCATGGAACGTCTTCTTCAGCGAACCGATCAGCGCGTCGTCGAACGCGTTGCGCACCTGTGGACGGTCGAGCGTCACCCGTGCCACGCCGCTCGCGATGTCGAGCTTCAGCATGGCTCCACCCGGACGTCGGTCTTCACCGAGTTGGCGATGAAGCACTTCTCGTGCGCCTTCTCGTGGAGCGCGAGGTGCTCCTCGCGCGTCGGCGTCTTGCCGGAGAACGTCACGGCTGGCCGCAGGGTCACGCGCGACATCCAGGTCTTGTCGAGAACACCCACCGCGTCGTCGACATAGCGCTCGACGACGTAGCCGGCTCGGCAGGCGATGTGCAGGAACCAGAGCATATGGCAGGAGGATAGCGCGGCGACAAATGCCTGCTCGGGGTCGACGCCTGGGGCCTGAGGGACAGTCGAGGGAATGTTCCCCGGTGCTGCATTTCCCTGAAGTACCAATCCATCGTGAAACCGGACGCGGTGGCTGCGCGAGTAGGTCTCGTAGCGGAACTCGCCCGAGCGCTGCCATTCCACGGTGGCGCGGTGCTCGGACACGGCTACATGCGGAAGACGCCGAAGCGCGTCTTTTCGACCGGGGCGTTGAGCGCCGCGGAAAGCGCGAGTCCGAGCAGGCGGCGCGTGTCCGCGGGATCAATCACGCCGTCGTCCCATAGCCGCGCGCTCGCGTAGTAAGGATGCCCTTGCCGCTCGTACTGCTCACGGATCGGGCTCTTGAAGGCCTCCTCCTCATCCCGGGACTTGAAGGTCCCGCGTACGGTGGCGAGCACGGAGGCGGCCTGCTCGCCGCCCATGATGGAAATTCTGGCGTTGGGCCACATCCAGAGGAAGCGGGGACCGTAAGCCCGGCCGCACATGCCGTAGTTTCCGGCGCCGAAGGAGCCGCCGATGATCACGGTAAGCTTTGGCACGCCCGCCGTAGCCACCGCGGTCACCATCTTCGCGCCGTCCTTGGCGATGCCGCCGGCCTCGTACTTCTTGCCCACCATGTAGCCGGTGATGTTCTGCAGGAAGAGCAGCGGGATGCCCCGTTGCGCCGCGAGCTCGATGAAGTGTGCCGCCTTGAGCGAGGACTCGGAAAACAAGATGCCGTTATTCGCGAGGATGCCGACCGGATAGCCGTGCAGCCGCGCGAACCCTGTGACAAGCGTCGTGCCGTAGTTCTGCTTGAACTCGTCGAGCTCCGAGCCGTCGACGAGCCGCGCGATGATCTCGCGCACGTCGTAGGGCTTGCGCGGGTCTGCCGGGATCACGCCATAGAGCTCCTGCGCGGCGTAGAGCGGCTCGCGCGGCTCGCGCACATCCAGGGCGACCGATTTCACCGAATTGAGATTCGAGATGATCTTCCGCACGATTGCGAGCGCGTGCTCTTCGTTCTGCGCGTAGTGGTCGGCGACACCCGAGACGCGCGTGTGGACCTCGGCGCCGCCCAGCTCCTCGGCGGTGACGACTTCGCCCGTCGCCGCTTTCACGAGCGGCGGGCCGCCGAGGAATATCGTGCCCTGACCGCGCACGATGACCGTCTCGTCGGACATGGCCGGAACGTAGGCGCCGCCCGCGGTGCACGAGCCCATGACGCAGGCAATCTGCGGGATGCCGGCCGCCGACAGGTTTGCGATGTTGTAGAAGATGCGCCCGAAGTGCTCCCGGTCGGGAAAGACGTTGTCCTGCTCCGGCAGGTAGCCGCCGCCGGAGTCGACGAGGTAGATGCACGGCAGCCTGTTCTGCGCGGCGACTTCCTGCGCGCGCAGGTGCTTCTTCACCGTCATCGGGTAGTAGGTGCCGCCCTTGATGGTGGCGTCGTTTGCTACGACGACGCACTCGCGCCCGGACACGCGCCCGATGCCGCAGATGATCGACGCCGAGTGCACGTCCCCGCTGTACATGCCCCAGCCTGCGAGCTGGCCGATCTCGAGGAAAGGCGAGCCGGGATCGAGCAGATTGCGCACGCGCTCGCGCGGCAGCATCTTGCCGCGCGAGAGATGCTTCTCGCGCGCGGCCTTGTCTCCGCCCTGAGTCACGACCGAGACCTTCTCCTTCAGGTCGGAGACGAGTTCGCTCATGCGCTCGGCGTTGGTGCGGAACTCCGCCGAGCGGGGGTTGAGCTGAGAAGAAATCGCGCTCACCCGACCAGCGCCCGCCCGATCACCATGCGCTGGATGTCGTTCGCGCCCTCGTAGATCTTCGTCACTCGCACGTCGCGCCAGAGCCGCTCCACCGGAAAGTCCTCTACGTAGCCGTAGCCGCCGTGGATCTGGATCGCGTCCGAGCAGACCTTCTCGGCGATCTCGGAGGCGAAAAGCTTCGCCATGGAGGCCTCCTTGAGGCAGGGCTCGCCTGCGTCGCGCAGGCTCGCTGCGTGAAGGTAGAGCTGGCGTGCAGCCTCCACCCGCGTCGCCATGTCTGCCAGGCAGAAGCTCACCGCCTGGTGCTCGGCGAGCACCTTGCCCATGCTCTTGCGCTCGCGCGCGTACGCGATGGCCGCCTCGAGCGCGGCGCGCGCCACGCCGGTCGCTTGCGCCGCGACGTTGATGCGGCCGGACTCGAGATTCGCGAGCGCGATGCGGTAGCCCGCGCCTTCCTGGGCGAGCAGGTAGTCCGCCGGGACCTTGCAGTTCTCGAGCACGATCTGCGCCGTGTCGGAGGCGCGCTGGCCGGTCTTATCTTCGATGCGCGCCACCACGTAGCCCGGCGTCTTGGTCGGCACGAGGAAGGCGCTGATGCCCTTCTTGCCCGCGCTCTTGTCCGTCACGGCGAAAACGACCGCGACGTCAGCGGTCTTGCCTGAGGTGATGAACTGCTTCACGCCATTCAGTACGTAGTGTCCCCCCTGCCTCTCGGCGCGCGTGGTGATGGCGGAGGCGTCCGAACCGGCCTGGGGTTCGGTCAGCGCAAAAGCGCCGAGGCCTTCTCCTGAGCAGAGCTTCTTGAGGTGAAGTGCTTTCTGGGCGTCATTCCCATAGCCGGCAATGATGCCGGCGACGAGGTTGTTTACCATCACGATGGTGCAGGTAGCGCAGTCGCCGGCGGCAATCTCTTCGCAGGCGACCGCGAGAGCCGTGTAGCCGAGGCCCGCACCGCCCCACTGCTCCGGGATCGCCACGGCGTAGAGCCCCAGGCCGGCGATGCCCTGCAGCGCCTCGCGCGGGAACGCCTTCTCGCGATCCCAGCGCGCGGCGTGCGGCGCAAGCTGCTCGCGCGCGAAGCGTCGTACCGCTTCGCGGATCTCCTCAGCCGGGGCGGACATAGGTGAGCGTGTGGTGGCTGTAGAGTCCGCCGCGCTTCCCGTGGCATTCCGCCACGCCGTAAATGCGTCGGCGGCCGAGGTTGAGGATGGTCGCGCTGCAGAACACGTGCTCGCCCTTCGCCGGGGCGAGGAAGGCGGTGTTGAGCTCGGAAGTAAGCGCGTCGCTTTCGATGCCGATCTTCGCCTTGATCGCAAGCCACATCGCGCAGTCGGCTGCGGCTACGAGCGCCGGGCCGTTGATGATGCCCCCCGGGCGCTCGAGCGCCGCCCGGTGCGGAAGCTCGATGGTGCACTTCCCCCTTCCGGCCGAGACCACCCGGAAGCCGTAGTGACGGATGAAGCGCGAGCGGTCGAGAAGTGCCTGCAGTTGCTTTCTCAAGCCGGTGCCTTCTTCACGCGAGCTCGATCGCCATCGCGGTGGCTTCTCCGCCGCCGATGCAAAGGCTTGCCATGCCTTTGCGCAGGCCGCGCTTCCTGAGCGCGCCGAGGAGCGTCACCAGGATTCGCGCGCCGGAGGCGCCGATCGGATGCCCGAGCGCGCAGGCGCCGCCGTGCACGTTCACCTTGTCGTGCGGCAGGCCGTGCTCCTTCATCGCTGCCATCGTGACGACGGCGAATGCCTCGTTGATCTCGTAGAGGTCGACGTCCTTCGCGCTCCAGCCCACCTTCTCGAAGAGCTTCTTCATCGCGCCGACCGGCGCGGTGGTAAACCACCCGGGTTCCTGGGCATGCGTCGCATGGCCCGCGACCAGGGCGATTGGCGTAAGGCCACGCTTCTCTGCGGCCGAGCGGCGCATCATCACCAGCGCCGCCGCGCCATCGGAGATCGAGCTCGAATTGGCCGCGGTCACCGTGCCGTCTTTGCGGAAGGCCGGCTTGAACGACGGGATCCTCTCCAGGTTCGCCTTGAACGGTGGCTCGTCGGTCTCGATGAACTTCTCGTCCTTGCCTGACTTGACCGCGATCGGCGTGGTCTCCCAGGCGAACCAGCCTTCCCTGTTCGCTTGCTGTGCTCTCTTCAAGGACTGAATCGCGAATGCGTCTTGCGCTTCACGGGTGAACTGGTACTTCGCGGCGCAATCCTCCGCGAAGGTGCCCATGAGGCGGCCCTTGTCGTAGGCGTCCTCGAGTCCGTCGTAGAACATGTGGTCGATCACCTGGCCGTGGCCCATGCGCAGGCCGGCGCGCGCCTTGGGAAGGAGGTACGGCGCATTGGTCATGGATTCCATGCCCCCGGCGACGATCACTTCGCCGTTCCCCGAGAGAAGAAGATCGTGGGCAAACATCGCTGCCTTCATGCCGGATCCGCACATCTTGTTGATGGTGGTGCAGCCGGTGGCGAGCGGCAGGCTGGCGCCGAGGGAAGCCTGGCGCGCCGGCGCCTGTCCCTGGCCGGCCGGCAGCACGCAGCCCATGATGACTTCCTGAACGTCCTCGGGCTTGAGCTTCGCGCGCTCCACCGCGGCGCGGATCGCCGCGGCGCCGAGCGCCGGGGCGGCGAAGCCCTTGAGCTCACCCTGGAAGGCACCCATCGGTGTGCGGGCGGCGGAAACGATGACGATCGGATCAGGAATCACTTAGGGCTCCTTTCAGGTGGCGGATCGCTTCGGCGGTTTCGGCTTCGAGCGTCGCGACGAGCTCCGCCGCGGGCAGCGCGCGTGCGAGGGGCGCAGCCTGCCCGGCCCACATCGCGACGAAGTCCGGTTTGCCCGCTTTCGCGGACGCGGCGCGGAGGTTGGCCGTGACGTAGTGTTGAGCCGGGAACGCGAGGTACGGTGCGTCGGCGAGCTCGCGCACGAGGCGGTTGACGAGGGCCCGCGCGGGCTTGCCGGAGAATTTCACGGTAATACGGGTTTCGTCTTCACTTGTTCGGGTCAGGTGATCTTTGTGCACTTGAGGAGCACCGCTCTCCGGGCAGGCGAGGAAAGCGGTGCCGAGCTGCGCAGCCTGCGCGCCGAGCGCGAGGACCGCGGCGATGCCGGCGCCGTCCATGATGCCGCCGGCGGCGACCACCGGGATCTTCACCGCGCGCACGACAAGGCGCGTCAGCGCAAGCGTGCCCGTCATCGCGTCCTGAGGGTCCCGCAGGTAAGTGCCACGATGCCCGCCTGCCTCGCCGCCCTGCGCGATGACGAAATCGAAGCCCGCGCGCTCCAGCGCTTGTGCCTCCGCGACGCACGTGGCGCTGCCTCCGATCACGATGCCCACGCTTCTCAGCTTCTTGACGCGTTCCGGGGCAAGGGACCCCAGGTGCACCGTGAACACCTTGGGCCGGAGCTTCTCCACCGCCCCGATCTGCGCCTCGAGGTCCGGCGCGTAGGGCGCGGCAACCGGGGTTGGCGCCGGGAGCCCGAGCTCGGTGTAGTAGTGCGCCACCGCGTTCAGCGCACCGCGCTGCGAGGCCGCGTCGATAGGCGCGGGCAACGGGGATACGATGAGGTTGATGCCGATCGGCTGGTCGGTCTGCTGGCGCACCCAAGCGACCTGACTCTTCATCTCGTCGGGCTGGGTAGAAGCAAAGCCGAACGAGCCGAGCGCGCCCGCCGCCGAGCACGCGGCGACGAGCTCCTGCGAGCTCGCTCCGCCGGCCATGGGAGCCTGGATAACCGGAACGCGGAGTCCGAGCCGCTTGGTGAGTTCAGTAGTAATCATTTCGTTTCCGCGAAAAGCTCGCGCCCGATCAGCCAGCGTCGGATCTCGGAAGTGCCCGCGCCGATCTCGTAGAGCTTGGCGTCGCGCCAGAGCCGGCCGGTGGGCGTCTCGTTGATGTAGCCCATGCCGCCGAGGGCCTGGATCGCCTCGCCGGCCATCCAGGTCGCCTTCTCGGCGGCGTACAGGATCGCCCCTGCGGCGTCCTTGCGGGTGGTTTCGTTGCGGTCGAGTGCCTGCGCCACCGCGTAGACATAGGCGCGACAGGCGGAAAAGGTGGTGTACATGTCGGCGAGCTTGCCCTGCATGAGCTGGAACTCGCCGATCGGCTGTCCAAACTGCTTGCGCTCGTGCACGTAGGGGATCACGACGTCGAGGCAGGCGGCCATGATACCGAGTGGACCGCCGGCGAGCACCGCGCGCTCGTAGTCGAGACCGGACATAAGCACCTTCACGCCCTTGCCTTCCTCGCCCAAAACATGGTCCATTGATACTTCACAATCCCTGAACACGAGCTCGCACGTGTTCGACCCGCGCATGCCGAGCTTGTCGAGCTTCTGCGCTGTGGTGAATCCCTTCATCCCTTTCTCGATGAGGAACGTGGTGATGCCGCTTTCCCCTTTTCCATAGACAACAAGGACGTCGGCGTCCGGCCCGTTGGTGATCCACATCTTGTTGCCGTTCAGGACGTAGCGATCTCCCCGACGCTCGGCGCGCAGCTTCATGCCGACGACATCGGAGCCGGCGCCAGGCTCGGACATCGCCAGCGCGCCGACGTGCTCGCCGGAGACGAGTCTCGGCAGGTACTTCTCCTTCTGCGCCTGAGAGCCGTTGCGGCGGATCTGGTTCACGCAAAGGTTCGAGTGTGCGCCGTAGGAGAGGCCGATCGAGGCCGAGGCGCGCGAAATCTCCTCCATGGCGATCACGTGCGCCAGGTAGCCCATCGCCGTGCCGCCGTATTCCTCCTCGACCGTGATGCCGAGGACGCCGAGCGAGCCGAGCTTGCGCCACAGGTCCGACGGGAACTGGTTCGTGCTGTCGATCTCCGCCGCGCGCGGCGCGATCTCCTTCGCGGCGAACCCGCGCACCGAATCGCGCAGCATGGCGATGTCCTCGCCGTGGTCGAACTGCAGTGTACTCATTCGGGCGTGTCGGGGGTATCGGGCAGCATCATCAGCGTCTGCTGCATGGTGGCGATGTGCTTGCCGTCCTCAGCGTACACCTCTCCGCGCGTCACCGTCAGCGTGCGCCCGGTCTTCACTACCTCCCCGCGCGCGACGAGCGACCTGCGCGCCGAGGCGAGGATGTTGATTTTGTACTCCACGGTGACAAGCGAAGATCCGGCGGGCATGAGCGAGAAGGCGGCGTAGCCGCAGGCGGTGTCGGCGATCATGCCGATGATGCCGCCGTGCACGAAGCCCTTCTGCTGGGTCAGGTCCTCGCGGTACGCGAGGGTGATCTCGGTCGCGCCCGGCTCGACCGACGCGAGCTTCGCCCCGATCAGCGCCATCGCCTTCTGGCGACCGAAGCTTTCCCGGATGCGGGTCGCGAAATGGGGATCGGCGGGGGCGTTCATGGGGAAGGAGCGAAGGGGGAAGAGGCTACTTGACGTTTACGTAAACGTCAACCCTGTCTACCTCTGGCGCAGCTGTTTTCTCACGCGCTTCTCGAAGGCGTCGAGCTCGCCGAGCTGCGCCTCGATGTCGGCACGCTGCTGCAGGAGGCTCGCCTTGTGGGATTCCAGTACCGAGAGGAAGCGCTCGAGCTGCGGGCGCTCGTCGCGCCCCGGCTCGTACATGTCGATGAGCTCGCGGATCTCGGAGAGCGTCAGCCCCAGCCGCTTGCCGCGCAGCGTGAGCTTGAGCCGGGTGCGGTCGCGCGCGGTGTAGACGCGTCGCTGGCCTTCGCGGCGCGGCGTGAGCAGGCCCTGGTCCTCGTAGAAGCGGATCGCGCGCGGCGTGACGTCGAACTCGCGCGCGAGCTCGCTGATCGAAAACTCGGCGCGTTCCGTTTCCATGGTAAGGTCGAATCGATTCTAGCTGATGTCATCTCTCGAATACCCGTTCCCCGAGATTCCCGCCCCCGGCACCACGCGCGAAGTCGCGCCGGGAATCCACTGGCTGTCGATGCCGCTGCCGTTCCAGCTCGACCACATCAACCTGTGGCTGATCGAGGAAGACGGCGGCTGGACGGTCGTCGACACGGGAATCGGCAATGCGCAAACCCGCGGCCTCTGGGAGAAGATCCTCGAGGGAAAGAAGGTCGCGCGCGTGATCGTCACGCACTACCATCCCGACCACGCGGGTAACGCGGCGTGGCTCTGCCAGCGCTCCGGCGCCGAGCTGTGGATGACGCAGGGCGAGTACCTGACCGCGCACGCGGTGCGAACCAGCACTGCGGGCTACACGGCCGACGCGGTGCTTGCGGTGTTCCGCCGCAACGGCCTGGACGAGAAGCGCGCCGCCGCGATGGCGGGCGGGCGCAACCGCTACGCCGCCCTGGTGCCCGAGTTTCCCTTTTCCTACCGCCGCATCATCGAAGGCGACGAGGTGCCGATCGGCGGGCAGCGCTGGCGGGCCATCATCGGCCATGGCCATGCGCCCGAGCACCTGTCGCTCTTCTCGAGAGCGGCCAACGTCCTGATCGCGGGCGACATGCTGCTTTCCACCATCTCGACCAACGTGAGCGTCTGGTCGATCGACCCGGAGGGCGACCCGCTGCGCCTGTTCCTCGATTCCGTGGCCCGCTACCGCGACCTGCCGGAGGACGTCCTGGTGCTTCCCTCGCACGGCAAGCCTTTCCGCGGCGCCCACCGGCGCATCGAGGAGCTGGACTCGCACCACAGGGAACGCCTTGGCGAGCTGACCGAATCCATCCGGGAAAAACCGAAAAGCGCATTCGAGTTGCTGGGCGTGCTCTTCCGCAGGCCGCTCGACGCGCACCAGACCTTCTTCGCCATGGGCGAGGCGATAGCCCACCTGCACTACCTGTACTATGCGGGCCGGGCAAAGCGCGCCGTCGATCCCGATGGCATCATGAGATATGCAGCCGGCTGACAAGACCGAATCCGAGGAGCTCGCCAAGGTATGCCGCGAGGTGGCGGAGCGATCCTCGAAGATCCTGGGCGAATTCGCGAAGAAGCAATCCGAAACCCTCTCCGCCGCCGTGCGCGACGAGATGGGCATCGCCAAGGCGTTCATGGACCTGTACGGCCGCATGGCGGCCGACCCGGCGCTCATGGCGAGCGTCTCGATGAACCTGTGGATCGACACCATGCGCCTCTGGCAGACAAGCTGGATGCGCATGCTCGGCGTGGAGGTCCCGCCGGTCGCGGAGCCGGCAAAGGGAGATTCGCGCTTCAAGGACGAGGACTGGTCGAGCAACTTCCTCTTCGACATGGTCAAGCAGTCCTACCTCATCGCCGCGCGCCACATCCAGCACGCGGTATCGCAGGTGGAAGGGCTGCCGGAGGAGTCGGAGAAGAAAGTGGCTTTCTTCACCCGCCAGTACGTGGACGCGCTATCGCCGTCGAACTTCCTGCTCACCAATCCGCAGGTGCTGCGCGAGACGCTCTCGAGCGGCGGCCAGAACCTGGTGCGCGGGCTGAACAACCTGCTCGCCGACATCGAGAAAGGCGGCGGCGAGCTGCGCATTTCGATGACCGACGAGTCGGCGTTCCGGCTGGGGCACAACGTGGCCACCACGCCCGGCAAGGTTGTCTACGAGAACGACCTGATGCAGCTCATCCAGTACGAGCCGCGCACCAAGGAGGTCTACAAGCGTCCGCTCATCATCATCCCGCCCTGGATCAACAAGTACTACATCCTCGATCTGCGGGAGAAGAATTCCTTCATCCGCTGGGCGGTCGACCAGGGGCATACCGTCTTCGTGATCTCGTGGGTGAACCCGGATGCGCGCCTTGCCCAGAAGGGCTTCGAGGACTACATGCTCGAAGGGCCGGTCGCCGCGCTCGACGCGGTGGAGAAGGCAACCGGCGAGCGCAGGGTGAACTTCATCGGCTACTGCCTGGGAGGCACACTTCTCGGAGCCACGCTGGGTTTTCTGAAGAACAAAAAGCAAGATCGGGTGGCGAGCGCGACCTTCTTCGTGAGCCTGCTCGACTTCTCGCAGCCTGGCGAGCTCGGCGTGTTCATCGACGAGGAGCAGGTCGCCAACCTCGAGCGCAAGATGAACGAGCGCGGCTACCTCGAGGGCTCGGAGATGGCGAGCACCTTCAACCTGCTGCGCGCGAACGACCTGGTGTGGTCCTTTGTCGTCAACAACTACCTGCTGGGCAAGGATCCTTTTCCCTTCGATCTCCTCTACTGGAACGCCGATTCCACGCGCATGCCGGCGCGCATGCACAGCTTTTACCTGCGCAACATGTACATCAAGAATCTGCTCGGCGTGCCCGGCGGGATCACGCTCGCTGGCGAGCCCATCGACCTCTCGAAGGTGACGCTGCCCGCGTACTTCATTTCCACGGTGGAGGACCACATCGCCCCGTGGAAGACGACCTACAAGGGCGCGCGCTACCTTGGCGGTTCGGTGCGCTTCGTCCTGGGCGGCTCCGGCCACATCGCCGGCATCGTCAACCCGCCGGCCGCAAAGAAGTACCACTACTGGACCAACGAATCGCTCCCGGAGGCTGCGGAGGAGTGGTTCAAGACCGCGACTCAGAAACCCGGCTCCTGGTGGGAGGACTGGCAGGGTTGGATGGACAGCCAGAACGCCGGCGAGCCGAAAGTGCCGGCGCGCAGCCTACGAAACGCGTTCGAGGACGCCCCCGGAAGCTACGCGATGATGCGGATCGCTAGATCCTGACCTCCCGCGGCTTGCGCGGCGCGCGGGAGGCGAGCCGGTCGAAGAGCCATCCCGGCATCGCGCGCAACAGCACCGAGACGATCGCCATTTGCCAGGGAATCACCGCGAGCCGTCGGCGCGCGGCAATGGCGCGGGCGATGCGGGCGGCGGCGTCGTCGGCGGAAAGCAGGAAGGGCATGCGGAAGCGGTTGACGCGTGTCAGCGGCGTGTCGACGTAGCCGGGGCAAACGCACACCACCGAGACACCGCTGCCGTAGAGCTCCGCGCGCAGGCTTTCCATCCACTGGAGCGCGGCGGCCTTCGACGCGCAGTACGCGCCATTTCCCGCGAAGCCGCGGAAGGCGGCGACGCTGGCGATGCCGGCGAGCGTGCCGCGGCCGGCCGCGCGCATTGCCGGCGCGAAGGCGGCAAGCGTCGCGGCGAGACCGGCGACGTTCACGTCCAGGGTGCGCCGCAGCGCCTCCACGTCGACGATGTCTTCGCCCCGCGTTCCCTTGCCCACGCCCGCGTTGGCGACGACGAGGTCGGGGGTGCCGAAGCGACGGACAAAGTCGTCCGCCGCGGCCTTTATCCCCCCGGTGTCCGTCACGTCGACCTGGTACGTGGCGAGCGTCCCGGGAAGTGCGAGCCGCACCGGCCGCCGGGCGATCAGCCCCAGCACCGACTCCGCCGACGCGTAATGACGCGCCAGCGCCTCTCCGATACCCGAGGAAGCGCCGGTGATGACGACTCTTATTGCTTCTTCCTGGCTTGCTCGACGAGCTGGCTCACGACCTGCAGCATGCCCTCGCGCGAGCCGCCCTGCTCGGGAGCGACGGTGTAGCGCCCGTCGACCGCCATGGCGGGCGTGCCCTGGATGCGGTAGCCCACGGTCATCAATTTTGCGCGCTGCGTCTTGCTGTGCACGGAAAAGGACTTCATGGCCTCGATGAATTTCTTCGGGTCCACGCGCTGCTTCTCCAGCCACTGTGTGAGCGCCTCCTGGCTGTCGGTGCGCAAGCGATGGGCGTGTATGGCGTCGAAGAGCGGCCGGTGCAGCTTGTCGAGCAGTCCGAGGGCCTCCAGGGCATAGAAGATCCGTGCGTCGTGCTCCATGCGTGCGCTGAAAATCGCCGGCACCCGCCGGAAGCGCGCCTCGGGCGGCAGGGTCTTGATCCAAGGCTCGAGCACGGGCTCGAGGTTGTAGCAGTGGATGCACTGATAGGAAAAGAACTCGATGACGTCGACCTTGTCGCCGGCGTCGGTCTGCTGCTGGGGAATCTCGGTGTAGCGGCCCTGCGCCGGCGCGGCGAGCGGCGCGAAGGCGAGCAAGGCGGCGAGGAAGGCGGCAAGTGTCTTCATGGCTACGGCGTCTCCTTCAGCACTTTGACCAGGTTCGCGTCGATCCCGTTCTGCGCGAGCGCTTGGCGGATGCGGTTGATGTCCTCGATCTTGTCGAACGGCCCCAGCCGCACCCGGTACCAGGTGCCCTTGTCCGGCAGGTTGGCCGGCTCGACGCTCGAATCGAACCCCAGGATCGCAAGCCGCGCCTTTTGGTTGTCGGCGTCGGCCGGGTTCTGGAAAGAGCCCGCCTGGATGAAATAAACGTCCTTGACCGCGTCCGGTTGACCCTGTTGACTGCGCGCGGCGCGCAAACGTTCCCGCACCTCCCGCTCGGTGACCGGCTCCTCCTGCCCCGGCAGGATCTTGTAGAAGTCAAACTTCGGCTTCTCGCCGGAGGCGGGCGGCGGGCTACCCTGGGGCAGGCCGGCGATCGCCGGTGGCTTCGCCGGCACCTTGCCGTCCTTTGTCGGTGCCTCGCGCTTCGCACCGGCGAGGAAAGGGATCTGCGTGCGGTTGAGGTAGAACGCGATGGCAAGCGACACCGCCAGGCCGATCATCACGCCGACGAACATGCCGAACAGAAAGCCGCCCTCAGCGCGCCGCCGGGGCCTGGTTCGCGACGCGGAAGCCGACCGTGTTGCCATCACATCTTCTCCGGAGCGCTGACGCCGAGCAGCGACAGCCCGTTAGCCAGGGTTTGGCGCACCGCCGAGCACAGCGCCAGCCGCGCCGCGCGCAACGCCTCGTCGTCGACGAGAATGCGCTCGGCATTATAGTAGCTGTGGAAATCGGCCGCGAGCTCGCGCAGGTAGAACGCGAGCGTGTGCGGCGCGAGCTCGCGCGTCGCGGCCTCGAGCAGCTCGGGGAACTCCTCGAGCTTCCCGGCGAGAGAAAGCTCTCTCTCCCCGCTCAGATGCGTCAAGTCGAAGTCCTTCGGATTCCCGCCATGCTGCGCGAATAGGCTGCAGACCCGCGCGTGGGCGTACTGCACGTAGTAAACCGGATTCTCGTCGTTCTTCTTGCGCGCGAGGTCGACGTCGAACACGAACTCCGAGTCGGCCTTGCGCGAGACGAGGAAGAAGCGCACGGCGTCGCGGCCGACCCAGTCGATCAGATCGCGCACGGTGACGTAGCTGCCGGCGCGTTTGGAGATCTTCACCTCCTCGCCGCCGCGCATCACCTTGACGAGGCTATGCAGCACGTAGTCGGGATAGCCTCGCGGGATACCGACGCCGAGCGCCTGCAATCCCGCTCGCACCCGCGTGATGGTGCTGTGGTGATCGGTGCCCTGCACGTTCACCACCTTGGCAAAGCCGCGCCGCCACTTGGTCACGTGGTAGGCGACGTCGGGCACGAAGTAAGTGTAGGTGCCGTCGGACTTGCGCACCACCCGATCCTTGTCGTCGCCGTAATCGGTCGTGCGCAGCCACAACGCGCCGTCCTTCTCATAAGTCTTGCCGCTCGCCACCAGGCGTTGCACGGCCTCCTCGACCTTGCCTTCCGTGTACAGGCTCGATTCCAGGTAATACACGTCGAACTTCACCCCGAATGCCTGGAGGTCGACGTCCTGCTCTCTTCGCAGATAGGTCACGGCGAATCTTCGAACGGCATCGAGGTCGTCCGGATTCGGAACCTCGCGTGCGATCTCCTCGATGTACTCCCCCTGGTAGCCTTCTTCCGGCCAGCCCGCGTCGCCTGGCCGGATGCCGCGCGCCCGGGCCTGAACCGAGAGCGCGAGCTTCTCGATCTGCGCGCCGGCGTCGTTGTAGTAAAACTCGCGCGTCACCGCGTGCCCTTGCCACTCGAGAAGCGCCGCGATCGCGTCGCCGAGCGCCGCCTGACGGCCGTGCCCCACATGCAGCGGGCCGGTGGGATTGGCCGAGACGAACTCGACCTGGATCTTCTGCGGCTCGCGCGCGGCCAGCCGGCCGTAGGCCGCGCCCTGCTCGAGCACCCGGGCGACCACCGCCTGTCTCGCCTTGGCCGTGTAGCGGATGTTGTAGAAGCCGGCGCCCGCGATGGCGGGCCGCTCGAAGTAGCCGCTCTGCGCCACGCGCTCGGCCGTATCCTCGAGGAGCCGCGCGGCAATCTCGCGCGGGCTGCGCTTCAGCGTGCGCGCCAGCGTGAGCGCCGCGGTGCAACTCAGGTCGCCGTGCTCCGGGTTGCGCGGTCGCTCAAAGGCGACCACGGCTCCGCCGGCGCCCGGCGCGAGGCGTTGCACCGCCTCGACCAGGATCGCGCGCAGGAGCGCCTTCGGGTCATCCATCAGTCGAACTCTATCGGATCGACATCGAGATGCCAGCGCACGTCGCGCCGGCCTTCGGCGAAAAGGCGCTCGCTCAGCGACGCGAGAAACCCCTGCAGCGCCGGACGCGAGCTCGATTGCATGAGCACCTGCGCGCGCTCGTAGCCGGCGCGGCGCGTCACGACATGCGCTATCGGGTCGTAGCACCGGACCTCCGCAGGCGCCTCGACGAGCGCAGTGGCATGGCGCAGGAAGGCGAGAGCGCGCTCGAGCTTCGGCGCCTCGGCGCGCAATGCGGCCTCGAAGACGAACGGCGGGAATCCGGCCGCGCGGCGCTCGGCGAGCTGCGACTCGGCAAAGCCGGCATAGTCGTGCGCCGCGAGCGCGCGGAAGAGCGGATGCTCCGGATAGCGGGTCTGGATCATCACTTCGCCGGGGCGCTCGCGCCGGCCGGCGCGGCCGGCGACCTGCGCGAGCACCGCGAACAGCCGCTCCGGTGCCCGGTAGTCGGTCGAGACCAGCGCCGTGTCGGCGTTGAGCACGCCCACGAGCGTGAGGCCCGGAAAATCGTGTCCCTTCGCGAGCAGCTGGGTGCCGACCAGGATGTCGGCGCCGCCCCGGCGCACTTCCTCGAGCGTGCGTGCCAGCTCGACGCGGCGCCGGGCGCTATCGCGGTCCACGCGCACGATGCGCGCGCCCTGGAAGCGCTCGCCCAGCGTTTCCTCGATGCGCTGCGTGCCGCGGCCCATCGGACGCAGGTCCACATTCCCGCAGGTCGGGCAGGCGGCCGGCACCGGCGCCTCGGCCCCGCAGTGGTGGCAGCGCAGCCGCCGGTCGGCGGCGTGCAGGACCATGTGGGCGCTGCAACGCGTACAGCCGGCGGCCCAGCCGCAGGCCTCGCAGGCGAGCACCGGCGCATAGCCGCGGCGATTAATGAAGACCAGGCTCTGCTCGCCTCGCGCGAGCCGCTGCTCGATCGCCTTCGCGAGCGCAGGCGCGAGGCCCGCTTGCGGCGACTCGAGGCGCACGTCGATGACGCGCACGCGCGGGAGCTGCGAGCCAGGCGAGGCGCGCTCCGGAAGCTCCAGTCGCTCGTAGCGGCCGCTGCGGAAGTTTTGCCAGGTCTCGAGGGATGGCGTGGCGCTGCCGAGCACTACCGGGCAACCGGCAAGCCGGGCGCGGTAGATCGCAGCGTCGCGCGCCGAATAGCGCAGTCCCTCCTGCTGCTTGAAAGAGGGGTCGTGCTCTTCGTCCACCACGACCAGACGGAGCTCGGGCATCGGCGCGAGTAGCGCGAGGCGCGTGCCGAGGACGATTGCCGCGCTGCCGCGCGCCGCCTCGAGCCACGCCGAAGTGCGCGCCACGTCTTCCAGGCCGCTATGCATCACCGCGAGGTGGGCAGCCGGAAAGGCGCCGCGGAACTGTTGCTCGAGCTGCGGCGTGAGGCTGATCTCGGGCACCAGTACCAGCGCTTGGCCGCCGCGCTCCAGCACGCGCGCGATGAGGTGCAGATAGACCTCGCTCTTGCCGCTGCCGGTCACGCCGTGCAGCAGAAATGCGCCGAAGCGACCGAGCACGCCGGCAAGCCGCTCCAGGACTCCCGCCTGCGCAGGGGTCAGGGTGTGATTCGGCACAAAACGTCCTGCATCGCGTGGCGCCGGCTCCGCGGAAATCGATCTTCGCGGCAATGGCCTCA
>DASRKB010000170.1:0-6353 GCA_035649175.1 Burkholderiales bacterium
GGGCCGGCGTTGATCATGGCGGCGAGGCCGGAGAGCTCCTCGCCGAGGAGCTCGACCAGGTCGTCGGCGGCGAGGATGCCGATGAGCGCGCCCGACGCGTCGACCACCGGCAAGCGGCGCACCCCTTGCTCGCGCATGAGCGCGATGGCGCGGCCCACGCCCTCGCTCTCCCTGAGGAGCGCCAGGCCGGGCCGCATGACGGTCTCGACCAGCGTCTTCTCCGGATCGAGCCCGAGAGCCATGACGCCCACCGCGAGGTCGCGGTCGGTAATCATGCCGACGGGGGTGCGCGGCACGGCGTCCTGCGCGATGACCACCACGCTGCCGACGTGGTGCTCGCGCATCAGGCGCGCTACTTGCCCACAGCTCTCGCTTCGCGCCACGAAGGCCACCTCGCGGCTGCAGATCTCTCCGATCGCCATGGCCCCTCCTTGCGCTATTCCGGCCGCTTCTCGCCCTTGCGGATCCAGACTCCGCGGTCGCACTGCAGCACCTCGTCGCCGCTCTGCACGTAGTCCCGGTGCGCGAAGGCCTCGTCGTTGAAGTAGCAGGCGGGCGCCTCACGCTCGAGATCCGGCGAGGCGGCGTTCTCGTCGTACTCCGACTCGTCGATGATGGTCGAGGTGTTGCGCTCGGGGTCGGGCGCGCCGACCTGGGGCAGCTTCTCTTTCATGGCGGTCCTCATGCAGTAATGATGCCGGGTCGGCATTGCGGGCGGTTGACGCAGATCAAGCCTCCCCACCTGGGCCCCGGCACACTCGGCGCATGGCAGAGGTCAGCATCGCCGCCGGCCCGATCGGCCTCCCCGGGCTGCTCGAGGTTCCCTCCGGCGCGCGCGGCGTCGTCGCCTTCTCGCACGGCAGCGGCTCCGGGCGGCACTCGCCGCGCAACCGCTTCGTCGCCGCCGAGCTTCACAAGCGGGGCCTGGGCACCCTGCTCCTCGACCTGCTGACGCCGGAGGAGGACCAGGTGCGCGAGGCGCGCTTCGACATCGCGCTCCTCGCCTCGCGCCTGGCCGACGCGGTGCATTTTCTTGCCAGCCATCGGTCCACGCGCAGCCTGGCCATCGGCCTCTTCGGCGCGAGCACCGGCGCGGCGTCCGCGCTGCGAGTCGCCGCGGCGATGCCGCAGGTGGTGAAGGCGGTGGTCTCGCGCGGCGGCCGCCCCGACCTCGCCGGCGACAAGGCGCTCCCGCGCGTCGAGGCGCCCACGCTCCTCATCGTCGGCGGCGACGACGCCGGCGTAATCGAGCTCAACGAGCAGGCACGCGACGCCCTCACCCACTGTACGCGAAAGCTCGTCCTCGTTCCCGGCGCCACCCACCTTTTCGAGGAGCCCGGCACGCTGGAAGAGGTCGCGCGCCTCGCCGGGGAGTGGTTCGCCCGGCATCTCAGCCCTTGATGCAGACGAGCGGCTCGGTACGCGCGACCTTGCGCGCGAGGCCGGCCGCGTCGGCGGCCGCACCGCTTCCGGGTCGCTCATCGCCGCGGTCATCGCGAGCGCGGCCTGCTCGAACGCCTCGGCGACGCTCGCGCCATAGCCGCGCACACCGATATCCGCTTCGTGGTCGTAGTGCTCCCAGCGAGCCGCGACCAGATCAGCCCCGGCGCAGCGGGCTTTACTTGCGCCCGAGCAGGACGCCCACGAGCACGCCGATGCCGGCGGCGACGCCGACCGCGGTCCAGGGATTCTCGTGCACCTGGCGGTCGACCTGCCGCGCGGTCTGGCGCACTTGCGCCTCGGCGTCCTGGGTCATTTCCTTGATTCGGGCGCGCGCGACGCGCAGCGATTCCTCGGCGCGCGCGCGGATGCGCGCGATCTGCTCGCCGCTCTGGTTGGCCGTCGCCTTGAGCAGCTCCTCGGCATCGCCGACCACGGTCTTCAGGTCCTGCACGAGCTTGTCGGTGGTGACATCCATGATGATTCTCCCGCTGGTTGGTTGTAAGTGACGACACCTCGACTGTAGGGGGTACGCAGATCGGGCTATTGAGCAAGATCAATCGCCGAAGCCGGCCGACGCACCAAGATGCGGCATGGCCAAGGCCGGCATCGCACGGATGAAGCGAAGCGCCCGCAGCGAGGCTTACCGGCTCGCGGACGAGGACCGGGACTTCCTGGGACACGACGACGCGCGCGGCGTGCGCCTGGAGCTCGAGTACCTCAAAGCCGAGCTGCACCTGCGCCGCCAGGGCGTGAAGAGCGCGGTGTTCGTGATGGGCAGCACGCGCGCGCCGCGCTCGAGCCGCAACTACGCCATCGCGCGGGAGCTCGGGCGCATCGTCGGCCGCTCGGGCGAGGCGGTGCTCACGGGCGGCGGGCCGGGGATCATGGAGGCGGCCAATCGCGGCGCCTTCGAGGTCGGCGCGCCGTCGATCGGCCTCAACATCGACCTGCCGCGCCCGCAGCTCGCCAACCGCTACGTGACGCCGGAGCTCTGCCTGCGGTTTCGCTACTTCGCGCTGCGCAAGATGCACTTCCTGCTGCGCACGCGCGCGCTGGTCGCCTTTCCCGGCGGCTTCGGGACGCTGGACGAGCTCTTCGAGGCGCTGACGCTGGTGCAGACGCGCAAGATCGACCCGATGCCGATCGTGCTGGTGGGCGAGGCGTGGTGGCGGCGCGCGATCGACTTCGATCTGCTCGCCGTCGAGGGCATGATCGGGCGGCGCGACCTCGCGCTTTTCTCCTTCGCGGAGACGGCGCGCGAGGTGTGGGCGGCGATCAGCCCGCGCCGCGCACGAGCAGCACGGGGACGCGCGAAGTCCTGACCACCTGCTCGGCGTCGCTGCCCAGCACCAGGCGGCGAACGCCGCGGCGGCCGTGGGTGCCGAGCACGACGAGGTCCGCCTTGGCGCGCTTCGCCTCGCGCACGATCGTGTCGGCGGCCGGGCCGCCGAATACCTCGCGCATCACCGTCTTCGCCTTCACGCCCTGCTTCGCGGCGATCGCGGCGGCGCGCGCGAGCACCTTGCGCCCGCTCTCGCGCAGCACCGGCACGACGTCGATCGGCGGCGCGCCGTCCATGCCGACGAACGGGAAGAGCTCGTTCACCACGTGCACGATGATGAGCGCGGCGCGCTCGGACTTCGCGAGGCGCAGCGCCTCGCGCAGGCCGCGGTTGGATGCGTCGCTGCCGTCGACGGCGGCGAGGATGCGCTTGTAGGCGTTCATGTCGGCATTTCCTCCACTGGTTTGTTCTTGTCGGATACCTGCGCGATCATGCAGTCGGTGGTCAGGATCAGGCTCGCGATGGACGCGGCGTTCTGCAGCGCGGCGCGGGTGACCTTGCGCGGGTCGAGCACGCCCATCGCCACCATGTCGCCGTACTCGCCCGTGGCGGCGTTGAAGCCGAAGTTGCCCTGGCCGTCGATCACCTTCTGCACCACCACCGCCGGCTCTTCGCCGGCATTGGTGACGATCTGGCGCAGCGGCTCTTCGACCGCGCGCCACACGATGCGGATACCCGCCTCCTGGTCGGCGTTGTTTCCGGCAAGGCCCTTTATGTTGTTACGAGCACGAAGCAGCGCCACGCCGCCTCCCGGGAGAACGCCCTCCTCGACCGCGGCGCGGGTGGCGTGCAGCGCGTCCTCGGTGCGGCTCTTGCGCTCCTTCATCTCGGTCTCGGTGGCCGCGCCGACGCGCAGGATGGCCACGCCGCCGGCGAGCTTAGCCGCGCGCTCGCGCAGCTTCTCCTTGTCGTAGTCGCTCGTCGCGTCCTCGATCTCGCGCTTGATCTGCGCGACGCGCGCGTCGATCGCCTCGCGGCT
The DNA here is from genome assembly GCA_035649175.1 of Burkholderiales bacterium. Classification (GTDB taxonomy): domain Bacteria; phylum Pseudomonadota; class Gammaproteobacteria; order Burkholderiales; family SG8-39; genus SCGC-AG-212-J23. The sequence goes on from DASRKB010000170.1 coordinate 3,765, forward strand.
GCCCGAGCCGCCGATGACGATCGTATCGTCCTTGTCCACCTCGACGCGCCGGGCGTGGCCCAGGACCTCGGGCCCCGCCTTCTCGAGCGTGAGCCCCGCTTCCTCGGCCACCACGGTGGCGCCGGCGAGAACGGCCAGGTCCTGCAGCATCGCCTTGCGCCGGTCGCCGAAGCCCGGCGCCTTCACCGCGCACGACTTGAGCACGCCGCGCACGGTGTTGACCACCAGCGTCGCGAGCGCCTCGCCCTCGACCTCCTCCGCGATGACCAGGAGCGGCTTGCCGGACTTGGCGGCGTGCTCGAGCAGCGGCAGCAGCTCGCGGATGGTGGAGATCTTCTTGTCGTAGAGGAGGATGGAGACATCCTCGAGCACCACGTTCTGCTTCTCGGCGCTGTTGATGAAGTAGGGAGAGAGGAAGCCGCGGTCGAACTGCGTGCCCTCGACCACCTCGAGCTCGTTGGCGAGGCCCTTGCCGTCCTCGACGGTGATCACGCCCTCGCGGCCGACCTTCTCCATCGCCTCGGCAATCATCTCGCCGATCGAGGCGTCGTTGTTCGCCGAGATCGAGGCCACCTGCGCGATCTCCCTGCGCGTCGAGCAGGGCTTCGACATGCGCTCGAGCTCGGCCACGAGCGCCTCGACGGCCCGATCCACGCCGCGCTTGAGGTCCATCGGATTCATGCCCGCGGCGACGTACTTCATGCCCTCGTTCACGATGCCGGCGGCGAGCAGCGTCGCGGTGGTGGTGCCGTCGCCGGCGACCTCGGAGGTCTTCGCCGCCACCTCGCGCACCATCTGCGCGCCCATGTTCTCGAAGCGCTCCTCGAGCTCGATCTCCTTCGCGACGATGACGCCGGAGTTGATCACCGTGGGCGCACCCCAGGACTTCTCGAGCACCACGGTGCGTGCCTTGGGGCCGAGCGTGACGCGCACCGCGTCGGCGAGGATGTTCATGCCGCGCACCAGGCGCTCGTGCGCCGTCTCGCCGAAAAGAATCTGCTTCGCCGTCATCCGAATCTCCTTTGAAGTTCCTCGCGCGCGCGGCGAAACGCGGCGCCGACCGCAGCTTCCGCGCTCGCCTCCGCGGGCCCCGACACGAGGCTCTGGTGCTGCGGCCAGCGGATGTCCAGGCCCAGCGAGTAGCGTGCCTGCTCGTTCTCGCTCCATTGCACGAGCGCGCTCTCGCAGCTCGCGACCCGCGGAAAGGCGCCGCGCAGCTCGGCGATCTCGTGCTCGATGCGCGCCTGGAGGCTGTCGAAGTCCATGCTCATGGCTCGCGCCGCTCGACCGGCACCAGGCGCTCGCGGTGACGCTCCTCGCAGTCCGGATGGTGCAGGACGAATTCGCGCAGCAGGTGCTTGAGCGCGAGCACGCGGTGGCGATCGTCGTTCGCCGCGGCCTCGGCGAGATCGTCGCGGATGATGGCCTTGATGCGTCGCTCGCCCTCGGGCGTGTGCACGAGGTAGTTGCCGAACTCCACCGCGGCGATCTCGGGAATGTGCTCGTGATGCGCGATGGCGAGCACCTCCTCTTCGGTCAGGTCGCACAGCGCCAGGCAGTCCTCGAGGGAGAGCATCAGCGGGTCCAGGTGACGCGCAGCAGCCGCTCGCCGCGGGTGTAGCGGTAGGCGAGCTCGCCGCGGCGCGAGCGGTGGAGCGCCTCGCCGATGCGCCGCGCGAGGTGGCCGTCGGTCGTGGTGACGACGAGGCCTTCGCCGCTCGCCTCGACGCGCATGATCCGCTGCAGCGGGTGCTCCTTGCGCTCGGCCGCCTCGCAGCGCCGCGCGATGCTGATGAGCGCGTCGCGATGCTCGCGCGCGTAGGGGCCGGCGAGCCGCACGAAGCCCGCGGGCAGGCGCTCGCGGATGCGCCGGCAGGCCGGGCAGAGCGCGCGCCGGGCGCTCGCGGGCGCGGGGCGCCAACTCCAGCGGCCGCGGTAGAACACCGCGCCGCAGTCGGCGCAGGCCGCGCTGCCCGAGGGCTTGCGGCGCTGCCGGTACGGGTCGAGGGAAGCGGCGCGGCGCTGCTCATGGCGCTGCTCGTGACGCGATCGGGGTGCGGAGCTCGTGTCTTTCATGGTACCGAAGGTAGTCCCGCTGCCGCCCGCCCCTATTGACCTCGATCAAACGCACGCGGTTGCACCCCGCCTACGATGCCCACATGCCCCTCACCGCCAGCCAGAAGGAACGTCTCGCCCGCGCCATCGAGGCGCGCCACCGCGCGCTGGAATACGAGATTCGCGGCGACCCGCCCGGGGAGCCGGAGACCACGCGTGACGTGCGCGAGCTGCGCGCGCTCGAGGCCGCGCAGCGCCGCCTTGCCGAAGGCAGCTACGGCATCTGCGTGGACTGCGGCAGCGACGTCGGCTACGAGCGCCTCGCCGCCGAGCCCGATGCCGCGCGCTGCATCGAGTGCCAGCGCCGGCACGAGAAGACCTACCGGGAATAGCCGTGCGGGGCTTCGCGGCGGCCCTTCTCTTCCTGCCGGTCGCCGCTGCGGCGCAGCCCGACTTCGCCGCGCTCGTGCGCAACCATGCCCCGGCTGTGGTGAGCATCGCCGCGGCCTACAGCATCCCGCCGGTCGTGCCCGA
>DASRKB010000171.1:0-47655 GCA_035649175.1 Burkholderiales bacterium
GCACCTCTCCACCCAGCTCTCGGCCTTGCGGCCGAAGCGCCGCTCGCGCTCGGCGCGCATGCCGTCGCGGCGCAGCTCGGTGAACGAGGTGACGCTCCAGACGCCGGCAAACACGTTCCAGTCCTTCTCGAGCAGCTCCGCGGCCGCTATGACTTCCCGAAGAATGGGCCCGCTACCGAGCAATTGAATGGAAGACTGAGGATGGGGTTTGAGGCAGTACATCCCCTTGAGAATCCCCTCGAGCGCGCCCTCCGGCATCGGTGGCTGCGCGTAGTTCTCGTTCGCCACCGTGAGGTAGTAGAAGACGTCCTCCTGCTCCTGCAGCATCCGGCGCGCGCCGTCTCGGATGATCGCGGCAAGCTCGTAGCCAAAGCAGGGGTCCCAGGCGCGGCAGTTTGGGATGGTCGAGGCAGCGAGGTGTGAGGCGCCGTCCTGATGCTGCAGGCCTTCGCCCGCGAGCGTGGTGCGCCCGGCGGTGCCGCCTATCAGGAACCCTCGCGCGCGGGAATCCGCCGCTGCCCAGACGAGGTCGCCCACGCGCTGGAAGCCGAAGATCGAGTAGTAGATGTAGAACGGCAGCATGGGTGTGCCGTGCGAGGAGTACGACGTGGCCGCGGCAAGCCAGGACGAGAGCGCGCCGGCCTCCGTGATGCCCTCCTCCAGGATCTGGCCCTCCTTCGCCTCGCGATAGTAGAGCAGCTCGTCGTGGTCCTCGGGCTCGTAGAGCTGCCCCACGGAGGAGTAGATGCCAAACTGCCGAAAAAGCGTCTGCATGCCGAAGGTGCGCGCCTCGTCGGCGACGATCGGCACCACGCGCGCGCCCAGCTTCTCGTCCTTCATCAGCGTGGCGAGCACCTGGACGAAGGCCATGGTGGTCGACTGGTTTCTCGTGCTGGCGAACTCCAGCGCCGGCACTGGCAGCGCCTCAACTTTGCTTTTCCTGGTAGGAAGGTATCCTCCCAGCGCGGCCCGTCTTCCCGTCAAGTACTTCATCTCGGGGCTCTCGGGCGAGGGCTTGTAGAAGCGAAGCTGCGCCACGTCCTCGTCGGACAGCGGCACGGCGAAGCGGTCGCGGAACTCGAGCAGCGCGTCGTCGTCGAGCTTCTTCTGCTGGTGGGTACCCATCTTGCCCTGACCCCAGGTACCCATGCCGTAGCCCTTCTTGGTCTTGGCGAGGATCACCGTCGGCTGGCCGGGATGGCGGGTCGCGGCGTGGTAGGCGGCATAGATCTTCACCGGGTCGTGACCCCCGCGGCGCAGGCGATCGATATCCTCGTCGCTCATGTGCGCCACGAGCGCCTGGAGCTCCGGGTACTTGTTGAAGAAATGCTCGCGGTTGAAGCGCCCGTCGGTAGCCGCGTAAGTCTGAAACTCGCCGTCGACGGTCTCGTGCAGCCGCTTGAGCAGCACGCCGTCGTGGTCGCGGGCGAACAGCGGATCCCAGTCCGAGCCCCACAGGAGCTTGATTACGTTCCAGCCCGCACCGGCGAAGAGCCCCTCGAGCTCCTGCACGACCGATCCGCTGCCCCGCACCGGCCCGTCAAGGCGCTGCAGGTTGCAGTTGACGACGAAGATCAGGTTGTCGAGGCCTTCGCGCGCAGCGAGCGACAGGCCGGCGAGCGACTCGGGCTCATCCATTTCCCCGTCACCGACGAACGCCCAGACTTTCCTGCCCGCCGTGGAGAGGACTGCCCGATTCTCCAGATACCGCATGAACCGCGCCTGGTAGATGGCATTGAGGGGACCCAGGCCCATCGAGCCCGTGGGGAACTGCCAGAAGTCCGGCATGAGGTAAGGATGGCAGTACGAGCACAGGCCCTTACCTCCGGTTTCCTGCCGGTAGTTGCCCAGCTGCTCCTCACTCAATCTGTTCTCGAGGAAGGCCCTTGCATACACCCCGGGCGCCGAGTGGGGCTGGAAGTAGACGAGGTCGTCGGCGCGAAAGAAGTGGTTGAAGCCGACCTCGAAGAGATCCGCCGCCGACGCGTAGCTCGCGATGTGGCCGCCGAGCTCGGGGTGCGCGCGGTTGGCGCGCACCACCATGGCGAGCGCGTTCCAGCGCACGATCGCGGAGATGCGGCTCTCGAGCTCGAGGTTGCCCGGGAACTGCGGCTGCTCGGCGAGCGCGACCGAGTTCTTGTAGGGCGTGTTCAGCACCGGCGGCATGCGAACGCGGCGCACGCGTGCGTGCTCGAGCAGGCGCCGCAGCAGGAAGGTGGCGCGCTCGCGCCCCTCAGCCTCCACCAGCGCATCGAAGGCTTCAAGCCACTCGCGCGTCTCGAGCGGGTCGGCGTCGGGGGCATTCACGCGCCAGAAAGCGGACGAGACGATGTCGGCAAAATCGGTCATGCTGGCATGGTAGCCCGCTTCCGGCGGCATTTGATTTCGTTCAGTGCCGCATTGCGTGCCTAAAGCGGCATATCATGCCGCCATGGACGCCATCGACCTGCGCATTCTGGAGCGCCTGCAGCAAGACGCGCGCATTTCCAACGTCGAGCTGGCGCGCGCGGTCAATCTCTCGCCCTCGCCCTGCCTCGCGCGAGTGCGCGCGCTGGAGAAGGACGGGACCATCGCGCGTTACGTCACGCTGCTCGATGCGAAGAAGATCGGCATCACGGTCAGCGTCCTGGTGCAGGTAACGCTCGAGAAGCAGGTCGAGCCGGCGCTCGAGGCGTTCGAGCGCGCCGTGCGCGAGCGGCCGGAAGTGATGGAGTGCTACCTCATGACCGGCGACGCGGACTACCTGCTGCGCGTGCTCGTCCCGGACGTGCCCGCGTTCGAGCGCTTCATCCTGGAGTTCCTCTCGCGCGTTCCTGGCGTGGGCAACATCAAGTCCAGCTTCGCGCTGAAGCAGGTGAAGTACCAGACCGCGCTCCCCCTGCCCCTTCCGGCGCAGCCGCGACGCCGCGCGCGGGGTCGCAAGAGCTGAAAAAGCTGCTATAGTCCGTGCCGCAGGATGCTCAGGTAGCGAGATTTGCGCTCTTCCACCCGTAGTGGCTGTAACCACCGTAGTGGCAGTCCCGTCCACTCCCTAGGATCGTCGTGCCCGGCTTTGTCGCGCCCGGATTCGTCGCGGCTGTTTTAAGGAAGCAAGTAAATGGCAACCGGTACCGTCAAGTGGTTCAACGATTCCAAGGGTTTTGGCTTCATCACCCCGACTGAGGGCGGTGAAGACCTGTTCGCGCATCACACCGCGATCCAGATGAGCGGCTTCAAGACGCTCAAGGAAGGCCAGAAGGTCGAGTTCGAAGTGAAGCGCGGCCCCAAGGGCCTTCAAGCCGCGAACATCAAGCCGCTGTAAGCGACCACTTCTGCATCAGGGAAGCCCGCTCCGGCGGGCTTCCCTGTTTCTAGGTTGAGACGATGTCGAGGAGTCGCATCATCGTCTGGTCAGCCCAGTAGTCGGGATCCTCGTCGATTTTGGCATCGCCGCGCGCGCGGGTGGCGGCGTCGATACCCTTCCTTTCGCAGAAGCCGTGCCAGAACTCCTTCACTTCCTCGGCGGTCATGTCGTCGGCGCGTCGTCCTTGTGTCATGGGTTTGTCCTGTTGGTGCCGGTTGTCCGAATCGAACGGACGACCTACCGCTTACAAGGCGGTTGCTCTACCCCTGAGCTAAACCGGCGCACTCCACCAGCGATTATGCGCCCGGCTACTTGATGCGCCGCAACGTCGGCTTACCGGGTCCCGAGGGTTTCTTGGGCGGCTCGCTCCCCGCCGGCGCGGGGAGCGCCGCCGGCGGCCGGGTATTGCTCGCCACGCCCTCCATCTCGGCCCGGCCCTGCGGGCCCGGCTTCGCAGCGCCCTCCAGATCGAAGGTCATGCCGTGGCCGGTTTCCTTCGCGTACAGGGCATAGATGTTGGCGATCGGCAGAGAGATCTGGCGAGCGACGCCGCCGAAGCGGGCGGAGAATTCGATAAGCTCGTTGCCCATCTGCAGCTTGTGCACCGCGCTTGGGCTGATGTTCAGGATGATCTCGCCGCCCTTCACGTACTCCGCGGGCACCTGGGTGCGGGAGTCCACCTTGACAGCGAGGTGCGGCGTGTAGCCGTTGTCCACGCACCACTCGAAGAGCGCGCGCAGCAGGTACGGCTTGGTAGAAATCTCTTTCACCTACTTTCGCATCACCTTTTCGGAGGGGGTGAGTGCCTCGATGAACGCCGGCCGCGAGAAGATGCGCTCGGCGTACTTCATGAGCGGCGCGGCGGTCTTGCCGGGCCGAATGCCGTAGTGGTCCAGGCGCCACAGCAGCGGCGCGATCGCCACGTCGAGCATGGTGAAGTCGTCGCCCAGCATGTGCTTGGTGCGGGTGAACACCGGCGAGAGCTCGATCAGCCGGTCGGTCACGTGCTGGCGCGCCTTCTCCATCGGCTTCTCCTTGCCCGACTCGAGCGCCTCGATCTGGGAGAAGAGCTCCACTTCCATGTTGAACAGCATGAGCCGCGCCCGCGCCCGCATTACCGGATCGGCGGGCATGAGCTGCGGATGAGGAAAGCGCTCGTCGATGTACTCGTTGATGATGTTCGACTCGTAGAGGATGAGGTCCCGCTCCACCAGCACCGGCAGCCGGTTATAGGGGTTCATCACCGCGATATCCTCGGGCTTGTTGTACAGATCGACGTCGATCACCTGGAAATCCATGCCCTTCTCGTACAGCACGAAGCGGCAACGGTGGCTGAAGGGGCACGTGGTGCCCGAATAAAGCTGCATCATGGGGCTACTTGACGTCCTTCCAATACGCTTTCTTCAGCAGAAGCGTGAAAATGAACAGCACGCCGAGCACGAAGAGCACGATGATCCCCCAGCTCCTGCGCTTGAGCGCGGAAGGCTCTCCGGCGTAGACGAGGAAGTTCACGAGGTCTCGCGTGGTCGCGTCGTATTCCGCGCTCGAGAGCGCGCCCTCGCTCACCTGCACCCACTTGCCGTCCTGCAGGGCGCGCTCGCCCTGCAGCGTCCAGAGGGCGTGCGGCATGGCCACGTTCTGGAATACCGCGTTGTTCCAGCCGGTCGCGGCTTTCGGGTCGCGATAGAAGGTGCGCAGGTAGGTATAGAGCCAGTCGGCGCCGCGCACGCGCGCGATGACCGAGAGGTCGGGCGGCGGCACGCCGAACCACGCTTTGCCCTGCGCGGGGCTCATCGGCGTCTTCATCATCTCGCCGACCTTCTCCGCGGTGAACATCAGGTTGTCGCGGATCTGGTCCTCGGTGAGCCCGAGGTCGCGCAGCCGGTTGTAGCGCATGTACTGCATGCCGTGGCAGCCCAGGCAGTAGTTCGCGAACGTGCGCGCCCCGGACTGCAGGCTGACCAGGTCGGTCGGGTCGTGCGGCGAGCGATCCAGGCGATAGCCGGTTTCTGCTCCCATGGCAGCCGCGCCACTCAACGAGATCAATATCGCGATGATGGCTCTCATCAGTGCGTCACCCGCGCAGGCACCGGGAGCGTCTTGTCGCGCTTCGTGTACCAGGGCATGAGGAAGAAGAAGAGGAAGTAGAGGATCGTGAAGAGCCTCGCGGCCCAGGTGGCGCGGTCCTTGGTGTCGAGGAAGAACGCATCGAAGCCGAACTGGCCCCACACGGTGGTCGGCTTGACGCCGAGGTAGCCGAGGAACAGGAAGGAGACGACGAAAACCGCGAGCCAGGTCTTGTACAGGCCGCCGCGGTAGCGGATCGACTTCACCGGCGAGCGGTCGAGCCAAGGAAGAAAGAACAGGATCACCACCGCGATTCCCATGGCGAGCACGCCCGGGAACTGCGAGTTGAAGAGCGGCGGCACGGCACGCAGGATCGAGTAGTACGGGGTGAAGTACCACACCGGCGCGATGTGCGCGGGGGTCTGGAGCGGGTCGGCGGGAATGAAGTTGTTGTGCTCGAGGAAATATCCACCCATCTCCGGCATGAAGAACATGACGATGGCGAAGATCGCGAGGAACACCACCGCGCCCACCAGGTCCTTCACCGTGTAATAGGGATGGAACGGGATGCCGTCCACCGGGTGGCCGTCGGCGCCCTTGGTCTTCTTGATCTCCACGCCGTCGGGGTTGTTCGAGCCCACATCGTGCAGCGCGAGGAGGTGCGCGACCACCAGGCCGAGCAGCACGAGCGGCAGCGCGATCACGTGCAGGGCGAAGAAGCGGTTGAGGGTCGCGTCCGACACCACGTAGTCGCCGCGGATCCACAGCGCGAGGTCCGGGCCGATGAAGGGCACCGTGCCGAACAGGTTCACGATCACCTGCGCGCCCCAGTAGGACATCTGGCCCCAGGGCAGTAGGTAGCCGAAGAACGCCTCGCCCATCAGCGTGAGGTAGATCAGCACGCCGAAGATCCACACCAGCTCGCGCGGCTCACGGTGCGAGCCGTAGAGCATGGCGCGGAACATGTGGAGGTACACCAGGATGAAGAAGGCCGACGCCCCGGTGGAGTGGATGTAGCGGATCAGCCACCCGGCCGGCACGTCGCGCATGATGTACTCGACCGAGCCGAACGCCAGGTTCGCGTCCGGCTTGTAGTGCATCGTGAGGAAGATGCCCGAGACGATCTGGATCACCAGCACCAGCATCGCGAGCGAGCCGAAGTAGTACCAGAAGTTGAAGTTCTTCGGCGCGTAGTAGCCAGAGGCGTGGATGCGCCACTGCTCCGCCACCGAAGGCATGCGCGAGTCGAACCAGCCCCAGAGGGCCTGCAGACGCGTGGCCATGCGCTTACCCCTTGTTCTTTTCGTCTTCGCCGATCACCAGCTTGGAGTCCGCGATCGTGTACGGCGGCACGACGAGGTTGGTCGGCGCCGGCGCGCCGCGGAAAACCCGCCCGGCATAGTCGAACTTCGAGCCATGACAGGGGCAGTAAAAGCCGCCCGCCCAGTCCGCGCCCATCTCGGCCTTCGCCTCGGCGGAGCGCAGCTGCGGCGAGCAGCCTAGGTGCGTGCACACGCCTTCCATCACCATCAGCTCGGGATTGCGGGCGCGGTACTCGTTCGCGGCGTACTCGGGCTGTATGGAGGCTTCCGACCCCGGGTCGGTTAGTCGCGGCTCGGCGACCTTCAGGGCATCGATCATCTCCTTGGTGCGGCGGATCACCCACACCGGCTTGCCGCGCCACTCGACCACCGCCATCTGTCCGGGCGCGATGTTGCTGAGGTCGACCTCGACCGGCGCGCCGGCCGCCCGGGCCCGCTCGGAGGGCAGCATGCTCGCGGCGAAGGGAATGGCGGCGCCGACGGTGGCGGCGCCGCCGACGACCGAGGTGGCGACGACAAGGTTGCGCCGCATCTTGTCTACTTTTTCTTGATCGTTCATGGAGATGGAGTGGTTGGGCTCGCGCGCGAAAGCGTGGGATTTTAGCGACGCCCCTGGGGCTTGTCCACGTTTCCCGCCCTAAGCGCTTAAATTTTCAAAGGATTTTTGTATACTAACGGCCCCCATGCTGCATCGCCTCTGGCTCATCTTCGCGCAGGCGACGACCATCGCAGTGGCGGCGGTGTTCGTCGTTGCGACCTTCCGCCCGGAGTGGCTGCCACCGCGCGGCGCGCTCCCGCCGCAGGCGATCGTGCAGCAGGCGCCGACCGCGGGGCCGCTGCCCGCGGCCGCCTCGCCAGGCTCGTTCCACGAGGCAGTGCGCCGCGCCACACCCTCGGTAGTGAACATCTCCACCTCGAAGGAGATTCGCTCACCGCGCCATCCGCTGCTCAACGACCCGATCTTCCGGCGCTTCTTCGGTGAGCAGTTCGCCGACGAGGCGCAGCGCGCGACGAGCCTCGGCTCGGGCGTGATCGTGAGCGCAGGCGGCTACGTGCTCACCAACCACCACGTGGTCGAAGGCGCCGACGAGATCGAGGTCGCGCTGCCCGACGGCAAGAAGCTGCTCGCGAAGGTGGTCGGCAACGATCCCGAGACCGACCTCGCGGTGCTGCTGGTCAACGCGGAGAACCTGCCGGCGATCACCTTCGGCTCCTCGGAGGACCTGCGCGTGGGCGATGTGGTACTCGCAATCGGCAATCCCTTCCAGCTCGGCCAGACGGTGACGAGCGGCATCGTGTCGGCGCTCGGGCGCACCGGCCTGGGCATCAATACCTTCGAGAATTTCATTCAGACCGACGCGGCGATCAACCCGGGCAACTCCGGGGGCGCGCTCGTCGACGCCGGAGGCAACCTGGTCGGCATCAACACCGCCATCTTCTCGCGCTCCGGCGGCAACCTCGGGATCGGCTTCGCCATCCCGGTGTCGACGGCGAGGATGGTGCTCGAGCAGATCGTGAAGTCGGGCAGTGTCACGCGCGGCTGGATCGGCGTCGAGGTGCAGGAGATCACCCCCGCCATGGCAGAGTCGTTTCGGCTACCCGCGGCGAGCGGCGCGCTCATCGCGGGGGTGCTCAGAAACGGGCCCGCGGACAAGGCGGGCATCAAGCCCGGCGACGTGCTCTTCGAGATCGAGGGCAAGCCGGTGCCCGATCCGGCGGCGATGCTGAACCGCGTCGCGGCGTTGCGGCCGGGCAGCCCGGCGAAGGTGAAGCTGCGCCGCCAGGACAAGGAAGTCGACGCCACCATCACGGTCGGGCGCCGCCCGAAGCCGCAGGCGCGCAGCGACGAATGACCGCGCTGTCGCAGGAGAAAATTCTCGAGCTTGCGGCGCGCTCGATGTTCGAGCATTTCTCGCGCACCGCGGAGGGGATGCTGCTCGTCGACCGCGAGGCGCGCGTGGTGTGGATCAACGACGCGTACAAGCGCTTCCTGCCCGCCTTGGGCTTCGCGCGGCCCGAGGACTTCGTCGGCCGGCCGGTCGAGGAGGTCATCCCGAACACGCTGATGCGCCAGGTGGTGGAGACCGGCAAGCCGATCCTCGTCGATCTCCTCACCAACCAGGCCGGCACCTTCCTCGTGAGCCGCATGCCGCTGCGCGACGAGTCGGGCGCGGTGATCGGCGCGCTCGGCATGGTGCTCGCCGACCACCCGGAGGCGAACCTGCAGCCGCTCATCGCGAAGTTCGCGCGGCTCTCGCGCGACCTCGACGACGCGCGGCGCCAGCTCGCCGCCGAGCGGCGCACGAAGTACACGCTCGCGAGCTTCATCGGGACGAGCCCCGCCGCGCTAGAGGCGAAGCGCCAGGCGCGGCGCGCCGCGCAGTCCGACGGCAGCGTGCTGCTGCTGGGCGAGACCGGTACCGGGAAGGAGCTGCTGGCGCACGCCGTGCACGCAGCCTCCGCACGCGCCGAGCGGCCGTTCATCAGCGTCAACCTCGCGGCGGTCCCCGAGACGTTGCTCGAGGCCGAGTTCTTCGGCGTAGCGCCGGGTGCCTATACCGGGGCGGAGAAGAAACCTCGCGACGGCAAGTTCAAGCTCGCCGATGGCGGAACGCTCTTCCTGGACGAGGTCGGCGACATGCCCGTCGCGCTGCAGGGAAAGCTCCTGCGCGCGCTGCAGGAGCAGGAGATCGAGCCGCTCGGCTCGAACCGGGTAATCAAGGTCGACGTGCGTGTCATCGCTGCCACGAGCCGCGACCTGAAGGCGCTCGTCGCGCAGGGCCGCTTCCGCGAGGACCTGTACTACCGTCTCAACGTGCTGCCGATCCGGCTGCCGGCCCTGCGCGAGCGCATCGCCGATCTAGAGGCGCTCGCCGAGAGCCTGCTCGAGAACATCGCGGCGCGCACCGGCATGCCGCAGCGCGAGCTCGCGTCCACGGCCCTCGCCGCGCTGGCGGCGCATCCATGGCCGGGCAACGTGCGCGAGCTCCGCAACGTGCTCGAGCAGGCTGCGATGCTCACGGACAATACGCGGCTTGAAGCTTCGGACTTCCCCTCTCTTTCCGGTTCGCCCGACAAGACCCCTCCCGGCAACCGCCCGTTGCCGCAGCTGATCGCAGAGCTCGAGCGCCGCTCCATCGAGTCCGCACTCGCAGCGACGCACGGCAACAAGGTCTCGGCCGCGAGGATGCTCGGCATCTCGCGCGCGACACTCTACGAAAAGCTCAAGGAACTGTCCGGATAGCGGACACCTTGTCCGTCTTCAAGGCAGCTGCAAGTCTTTGATCTATTAGTCATGCGATTCTTGCGTGTGTCCGGATCCCGGACAGAGGCTCTCAAAAACCCAAGCAAATCAACCTTGGCATCGCCCTTGCACGACGAAGCGCGCCAATTCACCGGGAGGAGTCCATGAAGCTTGTGAAGTCCCTGCTCGCGCTCGCGCTCACTTCGGCCGCCAGCGTCGCGCTCGCGCAAGGCGAGATCCGCATCGCGCACATCTATGGCAAGACCGGGCCGCTCGAGGCCTACGCCAAGCAGAGCCACACCGGTCTGATGATGGGCTTGGAGTACCTCACCGGCGGCAAGATGGAGGTGCTCGGCCGCAAGATCGTGGTGATCGAGAAAGATACCCAGCTCAAGCCCGACATCGGCAAGGCGCAGCTCGCCGCCGCCTACGGCGACGACAAGGTCGACCTCGCCATCGGCCCGGTGAGCTCGGGCGTCGCGCTCGCCATGCTGCCGGTCGCCGAGGAGTACAAGAAGGTCCTCATCGTTGAGCCGGCCGTAGCCGACTCGATCACCGGTGACAAGTGGAACCGCTACATCTTCCGCACCTCGCGCAACTCCACTCAGGACGCGGTGGCGGGCGCCGCCGCACTGCCGGCGGATGCGCAGATCGCCACGCTCGCCCAGGACTACGCCTTCGGCCGTGACGGCGTGAAGGCGTTCAAGGAGGCGCTCGCTGCGGTGGGCTCCAAGGCAAAGATCGTGCACGAGGAGTACGCCCCGCAGCAGACCACCGACTTCACCGCGCCGGCGCAGCGCATGTTCGAGGCGCTCAAGGACAAGCCCGGCCGCAAGGTGATCGTGGTGATCTGGGCGGGCCCCCATCCCATGGCGAAGCTGATGGACCTCAAGCCCGAACGCTTCGGCATCGAGGTCGCCCCCGGCGGCAACATCCTGCCGGTGATGAAGGGCTGGAAGGACTTCGCCGGCACCGAGGGCGCGATCTACTACTACTACGGCTTCCCGAAGAACAAGATGAACGACTGGCTGGTGGCGGAGCACCAGAAGCGCTTCGGCACGCCGCCGGACTTCTTCACCGCGGGCGGCTTCGCCGCGGCGAGCGCGGTCATCACCGGCATCAAGAAGGCCGGCGGAACCGACACCGAGAAGCTGATCGCCGCGATGGAGGGCATGTTCTTCGACACGCCCAAGGGAACCATGGGCTTCCGCAAGGAGGACCACCAGGCGCTCCAGCCGATGTACCACTTCCGCATCAAGAAGCAGCAAAAGGGCGAGTGGGACCTACTCGAGCTGGTGCGCGAAATCCCGGCCTCGCAGCTGCCGATACCGATTCGTAATAAGTAGCCGGGAAAGCGCCGACAGGTCGTTCCCGCGAAAGCGGGAACCCATCCTCAAAGACGAATGGGCCCCCGCCTTCGCGGGGGGCGACTCCTCTAGACTCCCCAGGAGAAGAGGCACCGGGTGGAGCACCCCGTCCTCGAGACCCACGGCCTGACGATCCGATTCGGCGGGCACATCGCGGTGAACGCGGTGTCGTGCGCCTTCCGGCCCGGCACCCTCACCGCAATCGTCGGACCGAACGGCGCCGGCAAGACCACCTACTTCAACCTCGTCTCCGGGCAGCTCAAGGCGACGAGCGGCCGCGTCTCGCTCTTTGGCGAGGACATCAGCGGGCTTTCCGCCTCGCAGCGCACCCATCGCGGCATCGGCCGCGCGTTCCAGCTCACGAACCTCTTCCCCCGCCTCACCGTGCTGGAGAACGTGCGCCTCGCGGTGCAGTCACGCGCGGGCCGGGGGCGCGACCTGTGGTCGATGTGGGGAAGCCACGTCGAGCTGGTCGAGAAGGCCGAGCACTTCCTCGAGCGCGTGGCGCTCGCCGGACGCCGCGAGGTGATCGCCTCCATGCTGCCGCACGGCGACCAGCGGAAGCTCGAGGTCGCCATCCTCCTCGCGCTCGAGCCCGACGTCTTCATGTTCGACGAGCCAACCGCTGGGATGAGCGTGGACGAAGTCCCGGTGATCCTGAACCTCATCGAGAGCATCAAGGCTTCCGGCGAGAAGACCATCCTGCTGGTCGAGCACAAGATGGACGTGGTGCGCTCCCTTGCCGACCGCATCGTGGTGCTGCATCAGGGCGAGCTGGTCGCCGACGGGCCGCCCGCGGAAGTGATCGCCTCGCCGATCGTGCAGGAAGCCTATCTCGGGGTGGCGCGTGCCGCCTGAGCTTCTGCGCCTGGAAGGCGTTCACACGCACATCGGGCAGTACCACATCCTCCAAGGGGTGGACTTTTCCGTCCCACGAAACGAATTGCTGATGCTTCTCGGCCGGAACGGCGCCGGCAAGACGACGTGCCTGCGGACCATCATGGGCCTATGGCAGGCTTCCGCCGGCCAGGTTCATTTCGACCAGAGGCCCATACAGCGGCTACCGACGCCGGACATCTCCCGGCTGGGGATCGCGTACGTGCCGGAGAACATGGGCATCTTCGCCGGGCTCACGGTGCGCGAGAACCTGGTGCTCGCGGCGCGCGCCGGAGACCCGGAAGAAGAGCGCCTGGAGCGCATCTTCCGGCTCTTCCCGGCGATGAAGACCTTCTGGCATTCGCACGCCGGCAACCTCTCGGGCGGGCAGAAGCAGATGCTCGCCATCTCGCGCGCCATCGTCGAGCCGAGGAAGCTGCTGCTGATCGACGAGCCGACCAAGGGCCTTGCGCCCGCCATCATCGGCGCGATGGTGGAGGCGTTCCGCGAGCTCAAGCGCGACACCACGCTGCTCGTGGTCGAGCAGAACTTCCACTTCGCCCGCTCGCTCGGCGACGCGGTGGCGGTGATGGACTCCGGCCGGATCGTCCACACTGGCACCATGGCCGCGCTGGCCGCGGACGAGGCGCTGCAGCAACGGCTCCTGGGTCTTTCCCTGGAATCACATCAGTGAAGACCGACTGGATTCCGCTTGCGCTGGTCCCGCTGCTCGCCTTCGCGGCGCTGCCGCTCGTGGGCAGCATCCCGACGTGGCTCACGCTCACGGTGGCGGGCCTCGCGATGGGGATGATGATCTTCCTCATGGCCTCGGGGCTGACGCTGGTCTTCGGCCTGATGGACGTCCTCAACTTCGCACACGGCATCTTCATCTCGGTGGGCGCCTACGGCGCCGCCACGGTGCTCACGCGCATGACGAAGCAGATGCAGGCCGAGTCGCTCGCTTCCGACCTTTCGGCCATGGTGCCCGCGGTGATCGCCGCGATGGCCCTCGCCGCGGTGCTCGGCTGGTTCTTCGAGCGCGTGCTGATCCGGCCCGTGTACGGCGACCATCTCAAGCAGATTCTCATCACAATGGGCGGGTTGATCGTTTTCGAGCAGGCGATCCACGTGGTATGGGGCGCCGACATCATCCCGCTACCCCGGCCGGGCACGATCACCGGGTCGTTCATCGTGGGCGAGGCGGCGATCGAGCGCTACCGCGTCGCGGCGGTCGTGGTGGGCGTGGTCGTCTTCGCGCTCATGTGGGCGGTGCTCAACCGCACGCGCATCGGGCTACTCGTGCGCGCCGGTGTGGAGAACCCGGAGATGGTCGAGTCGCTCGGCTACCGCATCCGGCGGCTCTTCGTCGGCGTCTTCGTCGCCGGTTCGGCGCTCGCGGGCCTGGGCGGCGCCATGTGGGCGATGTATCAGGAGCAGGTGACGCCGGCGATGGGCATGCAGGTGCTGGTGGTGATCTTCATCGTGGTAATCATCGGCGGCCTCGGCTCCGTCGGCGGCTGCTTCGTCGGCGCGATGCTCGTCGGGCTGATGGCGAACTACACCGGCTACCTCGCGCCCAAGCTCGCCCTCGGCTCGAACATCCTGCTCATGGTGCTCGTGCTGCTTTGGCGCCCGCGCGGGCTGTACCCGGTGGGGAAAGCCTAGATGCTGATCCGCCTGCTCTCCGGCGACATGCCGCGCAGCCGGGTATTGGCGGCGACCCTCATCCTGGTCTTCCTCGGCCTCGCGCTGGCGCCGTTCGTGTTTCCCGGCACGCGCTCGCTCAACGTCGCGGCGAAGGTGGCGGTGTTCATCCTGCTCGTGGCGAGCTACGACCTGCTGCTCGGCTACACCGGCATCGTGTCCTTCGCGCACACGATGTTCTTCGGCATCGGCGGCTACGGCGTGGGCATCGCAATGGCGAAGATGGGATCCGGCTGGTTCGCGCTTTTCACCGGGATCCTCACCGCATTCGCCTTGAGCCTGGCCATCGCGCTCGCCATCGGCCTGCTTTCCCTGAGGGTGAGGGCCATCTTCTTCGCGATGATCACGCTCGCGGTGGCGGCGTTCTTCCAGATCCTCGCCTCGCAGCTCTCCGCGTTCACCGGCGGGGAGGACGGGCTGACGTTCCGCGTGCCGGAGCTGCTGCGCGGGCGCCTGACGTCCTACTACTTGGTGCTTGCCGTCGCGGCGGCGGTCTTCCTCGCGCTGCTGCGCGTGGTGAACTCGCCGTTCGGGCGCGTGCTGCTCTCGATCCGCGAGAACGAGTTCCGCTCGGAGGCGATCGGCTACCGCCTGGTCAGCTACCGCACGGTGGCGAACTGCCTCGCCGCGCTCGGCGCGACCGCGGCCGGCGTACTCTACGCGATCTGGCTGCGCTACACCGGGCCCGACACGACGCTGTCCTTCAACATCATGATCGACATCCTTCTCATGGTGGTGATCGGCGGCATGGGAACGATGTACGGCGCGGTGCTCGGCGCCACGATCTTCGTGGTGGCGCAGAACTACCTGCAGGACCTGATGAAGCTCGCTGCGGACGCCGCGAGCGGCATTCCGCTGCTTCCCGCCGTTTTGCATCCCGACCGCTGGCTGCTGTGGCTCGGCGTGCTCTTCATCCTCTGCGTGTACTACTTCCCCGCCGGCATCGTGGGACGGCTGCGCCGATGATCTCGGGCTACCTGATCTGCGAGGGTCGCGAGATTCACTACACCGAGTGGGGAGTCGGCAATGCCCAGACGGTGATCGCCTGGCACGGCCTCGCGCGCACCGGGCGCGATATGGACGACATCGCCGCGCACCTCGCGAAGCGCTACCGCGTGATCTGCCCCGACACGATCGGGCGCGGGCTGTCGCAGTGGAGCCCGGCGCCCGAGCGCGAGTACTGCCTGGACTTCTACGGACAAGTCGCCGTCGAGCTTCTCGATGCGCTGAGAGTAGAGAAGCTTCACTGGCTGGGAACCTCCATGGGCGGCGCGCTCGGCATCCGGCTCGCGGCGGGCAGGCTGCGCGGACGCATCCGGCGCCTGATTCTCAACGACATCGGCCCGCAGCTTGGCGCGGCGGCGGTAGAGCGCATCCGGGCGTACGCCGGCAGGCCTTCCGCGTTCGAGCGCATGAGCGAGCTCGAGCAGTACTTCCGCACCATCTACGCGCCCTACGGCTGCCTAACCGACGCACAGTGGCGTCGGCTCGCCGAAACCTCCGCGCGGCGCCTCTCCGACGGGCGCGTCACGCCTCACTACGACCCGAAGATGGTCCTGCAGTTCGAGCACCACCCCGCCGACTACGACCAGTGGGAGGCGTACGACTCGATCGACGTGCCGACCCTGTGCCTGCGCGGCGAGAGCTCGGACCTGCTGCTCGCGGATACGGCCGAGGCGATGCGCCGCCGCGGCCCGCGCGCGGTCGTCGTGACCATCCCCGGCTGCGGCCACGCGCCCGCGCTCAACGTGCCGGAGCAGTTCTCCCTGGTGGAGCGGTTCCTAAACGGGAGGTGAGGACGGGCTCTCGGCCTCTTCGGCCTTCGGGCGAGCGCTGATGAAGCGCGACAGGAAGAGCCCCGCCTCATAGAGGATGCACATCGGCACCGCCAGCATGAACTGGGAGAGCACGTCAGGCGGGGTAACGATGGCGGCGACGACGAAGGCGCCGACGATGACGTAGGGGCGCGCCTCGCGCAGCTTCTCGATGCTCACCAGCCCCATGCGCACCAGCACCATGACCACGATCGGGATCTCGAAGGTGATGCCGAAGGCGAGGAACATGGTGATGACGAAGCTGAAGTAGGCCTCGATGTCCGGCGCCGGCGTGATCGACTTCGGAGCGAAGTCGTGGATGAAGGCGAAAACCTTGCCGAAGACGAAGAAGTAGCAGAACGCCACGCCCAGGAGGAAGAGTACCGTGCTCGCCACGACGAGCGGCAGGGCGAGCTTCCTCTCGTGCTCGTAGAGGCCCGGGGCGACAAACGCCCAGGCCTGGTAGAGCACGTAGGGCAGTGCGATCATGAAGGCCACAAGAGCGGTCACCTTCACCGGCACCATGAACGGCGTGATGACGCCGGTGGCGATCATCTTCGCGCCCTCGGGCAGCGCGTTCATGAGCGGCAGCGCGAGCACGTCGTAGATCGGCCCGGAGCCGGGGTACAGGAACAGCGCGATGAAGAAGACGCCGATGGCCAGGACGGCGCGGATCAGCCGGTCGCGAAGCTCGACGAGATGCGAGATGAAGCTTTCCTGCTCGGCGCTCATGTCTTGCCGGCAGCTTCAGGTTTCTTGTCTTCCACAGCCGACTGCGCCGCTTGATTCAATTCCGTCTCGGTCTTGTCGAGCTCGCTGCGCACGGAGGTCTCGAAGCTCGAGGCGGCCTCTTGCATCGAGTCGCGCATCTTGCGCAGCTCGTCGAGCTCGATCTCGCGGTTGATGTCGGCCTTGACGTCCGAGACATAGCGCTGCAGCCGCCCGGCGAGGTGGCCGATGGTGCGCGCCATGCGCGGCAGCTTCTCGGGGCCGATCACGATGAGCGCGACCAGCCCGATGATCATCATCTCGGTGAAGGCGATGTCAAACATGTGCGGAGAACAAAAAGGCGCCCGCGGGGGCGCCTCATCGCAGGATCGGGGTCAGCCGATTCCCTTCACACCTTCTGCTCGGTCCTGCCCTTCACTTCGCCGTCAACCGTCTTGCCGGTCACCTGGGGGGGCGCGTCACCGGTCTTTTCCGTGCCACCCTCGCGCATGCCGTCCTTGAACCCGCGCACCGCGCCGCCGAGGTCGGCGCCGATGTTGCGCAGCTTCTTCGTGCCGAAGACCAGCATCACGATGACCAGGACGATCAGCCAGTGCCAGATGCTGAACGAACCCATAACTTGCCTCCTATACGCTCCTATTTGCGCCGCAACAGCATCGGGCCGAGAGGCTCCGAGCCGCCGAGCACGTGCATATGAACATGATACACCTCCTGATGCCCCACCCGGCCGTTGTTGATGATGGTGCGGAAGCCGTCGGTGGCGCCTTCCTTGCGGGCGAGCTCGCCGGCGAGCGCGAGCATGCGGCCGAGCGCCGGCTCGTGCGCAGAGCCCGCGTCATACAGCGTGGCGACGTGCCGCTTCGGGATGACGAGCAGGTGCACCGGCGCCTGTGGCCGCGCGTCGTGAAAGGCGAGCACGAGGTCGTCCTCGTGCACTTTCTTCGCCGGGATCTCGCCCCGGACAATCTTGCAGAAGATGCACGCCGGGTCGCTCATGGCTTCCTCGCCTTCTTCTCGTCGATGCCCGAGATGCCCTCGCGGCGGTGCAACTCGGCGAGGACATCGCCGGGCCCGAGGCCGTGGCGCGCCAGCACGATCATGCTGTGGAACCAGAGGTCGGCGACCTCGCGCACGATGGCGAGGCGCTCGCCGCTCTTGGCTGCGAGCACCGTCTCGGTCGCTTCCTCGCCGATCTTCTTCAACAATACGTCCTCGTCCTTCTGCATGAGGCCCGCGACGTATGACTTCGCGGGGTCGTCCGCCTTGCGGGTCTCGATGAGCGCCGCCACGCGCTCCAGCGTCTCGTAAAGTCCCGGCTTCATTTCGTGTAGATGAGCGAAGGATCCTTCAGCACTGGATCGGTCGCCACCCATCTCCCGTTCTCGAGTTTTCGGAAAAAGCAGCTCTCGCGGCCGGTATGGCAGGCGATCCCGCCGACCTGCTCGACGCGCAACAGCAGCGCGTCGGCGTCGCAGTCAAGCCGCAACTCGCGCACCTTCTGCACGTGACCCGACTCCTCGCCCTTGCGCCAGAGCTTGTTGCGCGAGCGCGACCAGTACACCGCTCGCCCGCTCTGCACCGTTTCCTGGAGCGCCTCGCGGTTCATCCAGGCGACGGTGAGGACCCGGCCCGAGGCATGGTCCTGGGCTACGACAGCGATGAGGCCGTGATCGTTCCAGGGAACTTCATCTAGATAGCTCACAGACGCACCTCGATTCCCCTGGAGCGCATGTGCTCCTTGGCCTGGCGCACCGTGATCTCCCCGAAGTGGAACACGCTCGCCGCGAGTACCGCGTCGGCGCGGCCCTCGAGCACGCCCTCCGAGAAGTGCTCGAGCGCACCAACGCCGCCCGAGGCGATGACCGGCAACTCGACCGCGGAGGACACCGCCGCGGTGAGGCCGAGGTCGAAGCCGTCCTTCGTGCCGTCGCGGTCCATGCTGGTAAGCAGGATCTCCCCCGCCCCCGCCGCCTGCATGCGCCTCGCCCAGTCGACCGCGTCGATTCCGGTCGGCCGGCGCCCGCCGTGGGTGAAGACTTCCCAGGAATCGCCCTTCTTCTTTGCGTCGATGGCCACGACGATGCACTGGCAGCCGACGACGCCGGACGCGTCGCGCACGAGCTGCGGGTTCTGCACGGCGGCGGTGTTCATGGAGACCTTGTCAGCGCCGGCGTTGAGCAAGCGCCGCACGTCGTCGACCTTGCGCACGCCGCCGCCCACGGTGAGCGGGATGAACACGCGCTGCGCCACCGCCTCGATCACGTGCAGCAGGATGTCGCGGTCGTCGGAGCTCGCGGTGATGTCGAGGAAGCAGAGCTCGTCGGCGCCCTGCTCGTCGTAGCGCGCGGCGATCTCGACCGGGTCGCCCGCGTCGCGCAGGCCGACGAAGTTGACGCCTTTCACGACCCGCCCGGCCGTGACATCCAGGCAGGGGATCACGCGCTTCGCCAAAGGCATCAGCCCTTCCCGGTCGCCTTGTCGGCAGCGGCCTGCGCAGCCTTCAGGTCGATCTTGCCTTCATAGAGAGCGCGACCGGCGATCGCGCCGATGATTCCCTCCGGCACGAGCTTCGCGCACACCGTCTCGACATCCTTCAGGCTGTTCAGGCCACCGGAGGCGATGATGGGGGTCTTCAGGGCCTGCGCCAGCTTGAGCGTCGCGTCGATATTGATGCCGGTCATCATGCCGTCGCGCCCGATGTCGGTGTAGATGATCGACTCGACCCCGTATTCCTCGAACTTCTTCGCCAGGTCCGCGACGTCGTGGCCGGTCATCTTGGACCAGCCTTCCACCGCCACTTTGCCGTCCTTGGCGTCGAGACCGGCGATCACGTGGCCCGGAAAGGCGTAGCAGGCGTCCGAGAGAAAGCCCGGATTCTTCACCGCAGCGGTCCCGATGATGACGTAGGTGACGCCGGCGTCGATGTACGCCTCGATCGCGTCGAGGTCGCGGATGCCGCCGCCGAGCTGGATCGGCACCTGGTCGCCCACCGCCGCGATCATGTCGCGGATCACCTTGTCATTCTTCGGCCGCCCAGCGATCGCGCCGTTGAGATCCACGATATGCAGGCGCCGCGCGCCCTGCGCCGCCCAGTGCTTCGCCATGGCCACCGGGTCGTCGGAGAACACCGTCGCGCTCTTCATGTCGCCCTGCTTCAGGCGCACGCAACGACCGTCTTTCAGGTCTATCGCGGGGATTACGAGCACGTCAAGGACGCCAGCGCACGAAGTTGGAGAGAAGTTGCAGGCCGGCGGACTGACTTTTTTCGGGATGAAACTGGACGGCAAAAATGTTATCCCGGGCAACCGCGCAGGTAAAGGGCACGCCGTACGTGCAAGTCGCCGCAGCGAGGTTCGCATCCCGCGGCGCGGGATAGTAGCTATGCACAAAATAGAAGCGGCTGGCGTTGGCGATCCCCTGCCACAGCGCGTGCGGGCGCACCTGGAAGACTTCGTTCCACCCCATGTGCGGTATCTTCAGCCCCTGCGCTTTCAACCGATCGGCCCCGAAGCGCGGCACGTGCCCGGGCAGCAACCCGAGGCCCAGGGTCTCGCCCTCCTCGGCGGTCTCGAAGAGCATCTGCAGGCCGAGGCATAGGCCGAGGTAGGGCTTCTTGCGCAGGGCTTCCAGCACGGCGTCGAGCGCGCCGCTCGCTCTGAGGTTGCGCATGCACTCGGGCATCGCACCCTGGCCGGGCAGCACGATACGCTCGCAGGAGAGAATCTTTTCGGGATCCGCGGTAACGACGACCTCGACGCCGGGCGCGACATGCTCCAGCGCCTTGGACACCGAGCGCAGATTCCCCATTCCGTAGTCGACGACCGCGATGCTCAAATCTAAAGCGAGCCCTTGGTCGAGGGAATGGCGCCGGCGGCGCGCGGGTCGGGCTCCGCCGCCATGCGCAGCGCGCGCGCGAAGGCCTTGAACATCGTCTCGCACTGATGGTGGGCGTTATGGCCGCGCAGGTTGTCGATATGCAGCGTCACCTGCGCGTGGTTGACGAAGCCCTGGAAGAACTCGTACACGAGGTCGACGTCGAACTCGCCGATCAGCGCGCGCGTGAACTTCACGTGGTACTCGAGGCCCGGCCGCCCGGAAAAGTCGATCACCACGCGCGAGAGCGCCTCGTCGAGCGGCACGTAAGCATGGCCGAAGCGGCGCACGCCGGCCTTGTCACCGATCGCTTTTGCGAACGCCTGTCCCAGGGTGATGCCGATGTCCTCTACGGTATGGTGCGCGTCGATGTGCAGATCGCCCTTTGCTTCGATCTCAAGGTCGAGCATGCCGTGGCGCGCCACCTGATCGAGCATGTGCTCGAGGAAGGGCAGGCCGGTGGAGAGCGTCGCTGCGCCCTTGCCGTCCAGGTCGAGCTTGACCCGGATCCGCGTCTCTTTCGTGTCCCTCCTGACGTCTGCCTGTCTCACTTCCTGTCCTTCACAAGGCTTCGCGCAAGGCCGACAGCAGTATACGGTTTTCATCGGGCGTGCCGACGGTCACTCGCAGGCAGCCCTTCAGGCCGGGATGCAGGTTGCGCACCAGCACGCCCTGCCGACGCAGCGCCTCGTACGTGACCGGCGCGTCCGGCACGCGCACGAGGAAGAAGTTCGCCGCGGACGGAAAGACCGTCACGCCCTTCAGCGTTGCCAGCTCGGAGCCGAGTAGCTCCCTATCCTTCCTGATCTGCGCCGCCTGCTGCTCCAGCACCTCGAGGCGCTCGAGCACGAAGGTCGCGGCGGCCTGCGTCAGCACGTTCACGTTGTAGACCTGCCGCACCTTGTCGAGCTCGGCAATCCAGTCGGGCCGGCCGGCGAGGTAGCCGAGCCGGATCCCTGCGAGCCCGAGCTTCGAGACGGTGCGCATCACCAGCAGATTGGGGAACTCGGGAAGCCGCGACATGAATGTCTTGCCGGCAAAGACGTGGTAGGCCTCGTCCACGACGACGATTCCCGGGCAGGCGCGGATCACCTGCTCCACCTCCGCTTCGTCGTAAAGGACGCCGGTCGGGTTGTTCGGGTAAGCAAGAAAGACGAGCGCCGGCTTCTCCGCCTGCAGCCGCTCGATGAACGCGCCGGCATCGAACGAGAAGTTTTCGCGCAGCGGCACGGCGACCGCGCGCATGCCGCTGAGGACCGCGTTCATTGCATACATGACAAACGTCGGTGCCGGGTACATCATCACTGCGCCCGGCCGCGCGAGCGCGAGCCCGAGCATCTGGATGAGATCGTCGGAGCCGTTGCCGAGCAGCACCTCCATGCCCGAGGGCACGCTCATCTTTCGTTTCAGCAGCTCCCTCAGCCTCGGCGCGCGCGGGTCCGGGTAGCGGTGCAGATCGACCGCCGCCAGAACCTGCGCGAGCTCGCGGCGCATGGCGGGCGGCAGCGGATACGGGTTCTCCATCGCGTCGAGCTTCACCATGCCCTGGGAGGGGGCCACGTGGTAGGCCGCAAGCGCGCGGATCTCCGGCCGGATCAAGTCTTGCGGATTCATTCCATCCTCATCCGCGCGGCGGCGGCATGCGCCGGCAGGCCTTCGCCGTCGGCAAGCACCGATGAAATAGCCCCGAGCTTGGCCGCGCCCGCCTTCGAAATTTCGATCAGGCTGGAGCGCTTCTGGAAGTCGTAAACCCCGAGCGGCGAGGAGAAGCGCGCGGTGCCCGCGGTCGGCAGCACGTGGTTCGGGCCCGCGCAGTAGTCGCCGAGCGCCTCGGAGCTCCACGCGCCCACGAAAAGGGCGCCGACGTTGCGGATCTTCGGAACCAGGCTTTCTGGGTCGCGCACGATGAGTTCCATGTGCTCCGGCGCGATGCGGTTCGCGATCTCGCAAGCCTCGTCGAGGTCGCGCGTCAGGATGAGCGCGCCGCGGCCTTCGAAGGACGCCTGGATGATGTCCTTTCGCGGCATGTCGCGAATCAACCTCTCGATCGATGCTTGCACTTTCCCGACGAACGCCTCATCGGGGGAAAGCAGGATCGCCTGCGCCGACTCGTCGTGCTCGGCTTGGGAGAAGAGGTCCATGGCCACCCAGTCCGCCGGCGCGGAGCCGTCGCAGAGCGCGAGGATCTCGGAGGGGCCGGCGATCATGTCGATGCCGACCTCGCCGAACACCTGGCGCTTCGCCTCGGCAACGTAGGCATTGCCCGGGCCGACGATCTTGTCGACGCGTGGGATCGTCTCGGTGCCGTAGGCGAGCGCGGCGACTGCCTGGGCGCCGCCGATGGCGATCAGCCGATCGACGCCCGCGATCGCCGCGGCGGCGAGCACCATCGGGCTCGGTCCCGGGCTCACCATGACGAGCTCGCGCACGCCGGCCACCTTCGCCGGCACGGCGTTCATCAGGACCGACGAGGGGTACGCCGCCTTGCCGCCCGGCACGTAGAGCCCGACTCTGTCGAGCGGCGTGACGCGCTGCCCCAGACGCGTGCCGTCCGGCTCCGTGGTGTCCCAGGAGGACTGGCGTTGCTTCTCGTGGAAGTGGCGGATGCGCTCGTGCGCCGCTTTCAACGCTTGCAGCTGGTCTTCCGCAACCCCCGTTAAAGAGACATCCCCAGGGCAGACGACCTTGATTTCGCTGAAGCGATCGAACTTCTTTGTGTACTCCAGAACGGCGGCATCGCCGCGCGCGCGCACGTCGGCGAGGATGCGGTGCACGGTTAGCTGCACCTGCGAGTCCTGCGCGGCGTCGTAGCGAACCAACGCCTGGAGCACCTGCGCGAAGCCGGGATCGCGCGTGGAAAGGCGGCGCAACTTCACGGCGCGGCCGCTCGCGCGAAGGCATCGATCAGCGGCTGAAGCCGGGCTCGCTTGGTCTTGAGCGAGGCCTGGTTGACGATGAGGCGCGCCGACACGGGCATGATCTCCTCGACCGGCGCGAGGCCGTTCTCGCGCAGCGTGCGGCCGGTGTCGACGAGGTCGACGATCGCATCGGCGAGCCCGGTGAGCGGCGCGAGCTCCATCGAGCCGTAGAGCTTGATGACGTCGACGTGCACCCCCTTGGCCCCGAAGTGCTCCCGCGTCACGTTGACGAACTTGGTAGCGACGCGCAGCCGCGCCCCGCGGCGCACCGCGCCCTCGTAGTCGAAGCCCCTGCGCACGGCAACCATCATGCGGCAGCGCGCGATGCCGAGGTCGACGGGCTGGTAGAGCCCCTCGCCGCCGTGCTCGACGATCACGTCCCCGCCGGCGATGCCGAGGTCGGCGCCGCCGTGCTGGACGTACGTTGGCGTGTCGGAGGCTCGCACCACGATGAGACGCGTGTCGCGCCGCTGGGTGCCGATAACGAGCCTGCGGGAGCTGCCGGGATCTTGCCTAGGCCGGAGACCGACGCGCGCCAGCAGGGGCGCGGTCTCCTCGAAGATCCGCCCCTTCGATAAAGCGATACTGATGCTCGCCATTGGCCATATCCGGCGCGCATTCTACATCAGTTGTCTGTTTCCTAACGAACCCGTTCTATCCGTGCACCAAGGGCAGAGAGCTTCTTCTCGAGCGCCTCGTAGCCGCGGTCGAGGTGGTAAATGCGGTCGATCAGCGTCTCGCCCTCGGCGACCAGCCCCGCGATCACGAGCCCCGCCGAGGCGCGCAGGTCGGTAGCCATGACGCGCGCACCCTGCAGCTTCGGGACGCCGCGCACCACTGCGGTGTTGCCCTCGATCGCGATGTCGGCGCCCAGGCGCTGCAGCTCGAGCGCGTGCATGAAGCGGTTCTCGAAGATCGTCTCGGTGATCATCGCCGTGCCCTCGGCGATCGAGGCGAGCGTCATGAACTGCGCCTGCATGTCGGTGGCGAAGCCGGGAAATGGTGCGGTGCGCACGGAGACGGCGCGCGGCCGCCCATCCATCTCGATCTCTAGTGAAGATTCCTGCATTGTGATTCTCGCTCCGGCCTCGCGCAGCTTTTCCAGCGTCGCATCGAGCGAGCGCGGCTCCGCGCCGACGAGGCGCACGCGCCCGCCGGCGGCGGCCACCGCTGTGAGGTAGGTGCCGGTCTCGATACGATCGGGCATCACCTCGTGGGATGCGCCGCCGAGCGAAGGCACGCCCTCGACGCGGATCACGTCGCTCCCGGCGCCGTGAATCTGCGCGCCCATCTTGCCGAGGCAGCGGGCGAGGTCGAGAACCTCCGGCTCACGCGCCGCGTTCTCGATGAGGGTCGTGCCCTCGGCGAGCGCTGCGGCCATCATCAGGTTCTCGGTGCCCGTGACCGTGACGAGGTCCATGACGATGCGGGCGCCGCGCAGGCGCCCGGCGGACGCGTGCATGTAGCCGTGCTCGACCGCGATGGTGGCGCCCATCGCCTGCAAGCCCTTTACATGCTGGTCCACCGGCCGCAGCCCGATGGCACACCCGCCCGGCAGCGACACCTTCGCACGGCCGCAGCGCGCGAGCAGCGGCCCGAGCACGAGCACCGAGGCGCGCATCGTCTTGACGAGGTCGTAGGACGCAGTGGGATCCTTGATGGTTTCGGCCTTCAGAACAAGCCCATTGCCAGGACGCGAGACCTCGACCCCCATCAGGCCCAGGAGCTTCCCCATGGTGGCCACGTCCCGCAGGCCCGGCACGTTGGCGAGCCGCAGGGGTTGCGACGTGAGGAGCGATGCGCACATGATGGGCAGCGCGGCGTTCTTGGCGCCGGAGACGCGCGCCTCGCCCTCGAGCGGCCGGCCGCCGGTGATGGCGAGCTTATCCACCGGCGCGCCATTCCTCGGGCGTGAGCGTGCGCATGGAAAGCGCGTGGATCTCCTCGCGCATGCGCTCGCCGAGGGCGGCATAGACCAGCTGGTGACGCTGCACGCGGCTCTTGCCCGCGAAGACCTGCGAGACCACCAGCGCCTGGAAGTGCTGGCCGTCGCCGATCACTTGCACGTGCTCGCAGGCAAGCCCGGCGCCGATGCCGGCCTCGATGCTCTCAGGCGTGACCAAGCAGCTCGTTCACACCGTAGAGGCGCGCGATCGTGCGCAGCGCCTGCGGCTCGTTGGCGAGCGCGAGGGTCGCGCTGCGCTGCGCCGCGTCCCGCTGCCAGGCGAGCAGCAGGGCGAGCAGCGCGGAGTCCATTTCCGTGACGCCGGCCAGGTCGACCGTCTCGACCCCTTCGGCGAGCAGCCGGCGGCCCTCCTCGAGCACCTGGTGCGCATTGGCGAGCGTGACCGGGCCGCTCAGCGCCATGCGCGAGCCCTCGCGATGGATCATCTCTTTTGCGCGCCCGCGGCTTCGAGCGAGCGGTTCTTGGAGTCGAGGTTCTTGATCAAACCCTCGATACCGGAATCACGCACGATGTTGTTGAACTCGGTGCGGTAGCTCGCCACCAGGCTCACGCCGCCGACCATGACGTCGTAGACCTTCCAGCCGGCGGCGGTCTTCTCCATGCTGTAGTCGATGGCAACCGGCTCCGCGCCCTGCTGGAGCACGCGCACCTGCACCGTCACGTCGGTGTCGGTCGGTCTCGCGCGCAGCGGCCGGAAGTCGAGCTTCTGGTCGCTATAGGCCGAAAGCGCGCTCGCGTACGTGCGCACGAGCAGCGTCTTGAACTCCTGCACCAGGCGGGCTTTCTGCGCCGCGTCGGCCTTGCGCCAGCTCTGGCCCATGGCAAGCGCGGTCATCGACTCGAAGTTGAAGTGCGGCAGAACCTTGGCGTCGATGAGTGAGATCAGCTTGGCGCGGTCGCCCGCCTTGATCTCGCGGTCGCTGGCGATGAGATCGACCACTTCGAGCGTCACGGTCCTCACCAGCACGTCGGGCGGCTGCTGGCCATAGGCATGCGGGGAGACGAGCAGGCCGGCCAGGAAGGAAAGCGTCAGAGAAAGGGCGAGCTTCAATCGAACCTTTCGCGCGGGGGCCGGCCATCGTAAACCAGGCTGCGACGGCGCTGCAAATAGGCGTCGCGCTGGAAGACGTACTTGTCGAGCGCCGCCTCCTCGAGCAGGCGTCCCGCCTCCAGCAGGTCCGCTCGGATCTGCACGCCGCGCACCACGACGACGGTGTTGCGCAGGTTGATCGGCCGGATCTCGCCCAAGGGGTCGGCATACCAGTCGGCGGCGAGACCGATGCCGTCGCGCAGGGTGCTGGAGCCGAGGATCGGCAGCACGAGGTAGGGTCCCGGGTCGGCGCCCCAGCGCCCGAACGTCTGGCCAAAGTCTTCGTTGTGCTTCTCCAGGCCGAGGTCGGTCGCCACATCGTGGATGCCGGCAAGCCCGACCGTGGTGTTGAGAATGAATCGCCAGCCGTCGTCGAGCGCCTCGTTCACCTTGCCCTGCAGCAGGTTGTTGATGGCGATGAGCGGGTCTGAGAGGTTGCTGAAGAAGTTGCGCACGCGGTCGCGCACGCCGCGTGGCACGAAGTCGCGGTACGCCGTGGCGGCCGGCCGGGCCACGATGTTGTCGAACGTCTCGTTGAACCGGTAGACGCCACGGTTCAGGCCCTCGAAGGGGTCGCGCGGGTCGCCCTCGCCAGTCGTCGCGCACCCCGTGACGAGAAAGACCAGGGACAGCAGAAGACGCTTCATTTCGCCGCGTCTTTTCCTTCCGCCGCCTTGTTGAACAGGAACTGGCTGATCAGGTTCTCGAGGACCACCGCGGACTGCGTGAGGCGCAGACGGTCGCCGCCGGCGAGCACCTTCGCGTCACCGCCCGCCTCCAAACCAATGTACTGCTCGCCGAGGATGCCGGAGGTGAGGATCTTGGCGGTGGTGTCGCGGGGGAACTGGTAGCGCCGCTCGATGTCCATGGCCACCACCGCCTCGAAGGTCTCGTTGTCGAAGCGGACGTCGACCACCCGCCCGACCACCACGCCGGCGCTCTTCACCGGGCCGCGCACCTTCAGCCCCCCGATGTTCGAGAACGTCGCCTCGATGCGGTAGGTCTCGCCCGACGAGAACGAAGCGAGGTTGCCCACCCGCAAGGCGAGGAAGATGAGCGCGACGAAGCCGATCACGACGAAGATGCCGACCCACAGGTCGATGGCGGAGCGGTTCATTTTTCGGTTCCCGTGAACATGAGTGCCGTCAGGACGAAGTCGAGCGCCAGGATGGCGAGCGACGAGGTGACCACGGTGCGCGTGGTGGCGCGCGACACGCCCTCGGCGGTCGGCACCGCGTCGTAGCCCTCGAACACCGCGATCAACGTGACCGCGACGCCGAACACCAGGCTCTTGTAGACGCCGTTGAGGATGTCGTTGCGGAAGTCGACGGCTGCCTGCATCTGCGACCAGAAGGCACCGGCGTCCACGCCGATCAGCTGCACGCCTACGAGGTAGCCACCGAACACTCCCATCGCCGAGAACAGCGCCGCGAGAAGCGGCATGGAGATCACGCCGCCCCAGAAGCGCGGCGCGACCACGCGCGCCACCGGGTCGACCGCCATCATCTCCATCGCCGAGAGCTGCTCGGTCGCCTTCATCAGGCCGATCTCGGCGGTGATGGCCGAGCCGGCGCGGCTCGCAAACAGCAGCCCCGCCACGACCGGCCCGAGCTCGCGCACGAGCGAGAGCGCCACCAGCACGCCGAGGGACTCCGAGGCGCCGAAGCGCTGCAGCGTCTCGTAGCCCTGCAGGCCCAGCACCATGCCGACGAACAGGCCCGACACCAGGATGATGACGAGCGAGAGCACGCCGGCAAAATAGATCTCCGCCACGGTGAGGTGGAACCTGCGCAGCGCGGTGCCGGAGTGGAGCACGAGGTACGCGAAGAAGCGGCTCGCATAGCCCAGGCGCCACACCTGCGAGGTCATGCCCGCCCCCAGGCGCTCGATGCGGCCGCGCAGCGTAGCGAGCCGCGACATCACGCGGCCGCCAGGTCGGCGGCGTACGCCGGCGCCGGGTAGTGGAAAGGCACCGGCCCGTCGGGGCGGCCGTTCACGAACTGGTTGACGAAGGGATGCGGGCTCGCGCGGATGTCGTCTGGCGTGCCCTGCGCGATCACCCGGCCCTCGGCCATGAAATAGACGTAGTCCACCACGCCGAGCGCCTCCTGCACGTCGTGCGTGACGATCACCGAGGTGGCTCCGAGGGAGTCGTTCAGCTCGCGGATCAGGCGCACGATCACGCCGAAGGAGATTGGGTCGAGGCCCGTGAAGGGCTCGTCGTAGAGGATGAGCTGCGGGTCGAGCGCGATCGAACGGGCAAGCGCCACACGCCGCGCCATGCCGCCCGAGAGCTCGGTCGGCCTCAGGTGGGCCGCGCCGCGCAGCCCGACGGCCTGGAGCTTCAGCATCACGAGGTCGTGCACCAGCTCCTCCGGTAGCCGGCCGTGCTCGCGCATCGGGAAAGCGACGTTGTCGAAGACGGACAGGTCGGTGAACAGCGCGCCGAACTGGAACAGCATCCCCGTCTTGCGGCGCATCGCATACAGGCCTTCACGATCGAGGCTGCTCGTGGCGC
Organism: Burkholderiales bacterium; assembly: GCA_035649175.1. Classification (GTDB taxonomy): domain Bacteria; phylum Pseudomonadota; class Gammaproteobacteria; order Burkholderiales; family SG8-39; genus SCGC-AG-212-J23. The sequence goes on from DASRKB010000171.1 coordinate 28,832, forward strand.
GTCCGAGCACCAGCGCCTCTCCGCGGGTCGGCGCGAGCGCGCCCATGATCACGCGAAGCAACGTGGTCTTGCCACAGCCCGACTGCCCCATGATCCCCACCACCGATCCGCGCGCGATGACGAGATCGATGTCGCGTAACACCGGGCGAGCCGGGTCGTAGCCGAAGGAAACGTTGCGGATTTCTACGATGGAGCTTTCCGGCACAGCGGGGCTTTCCGGCACGGCGTAATATTACCTTGCATGGCACAAGAACCCCGCCACGCCGTCCTGGTGCGAGGGCTGCGCAAGCGCTACGGTCCCGTGAGCGCGCTCGACGGCGTGGATCTCGAAGTGGCGGCCGGCGAGGCCTTCGCCCTGATCGGCGCGAACGGCGCCGGCAAGACCACGCTCATCAAGTGCCTGCTCGACCTGGTCGCGAGCGACGCGGGCCGCGCCGAGATCTTCGGCGTGCCTTCCGCACTGCCGCAAGCGCGAGCGCGTCTCGCCTATCTGCCCGAGCGCTTCGTGCCGCCGCACTACCTGCTCGGCCGGGAGTTCCTGGCTGGCATGCTGGCGCTCGGCGGGGAACGCTATCCGGAAGACAAGGTTCTGGAGCTGCTCGGGACACTGGAGCTCGACCGCGCGGCGCTCGCCAAGCCGGTGCGCGCGCTCTCCAAGGGCATGACGCAGAAGCTCGGCCTGGCGGCCTGCTTCCTCGCGGCGCGAGACCTGTATGTGCTCGACGAGCCGATGAGCGGCCTGGACCCCGCCGCGCGGATCGCGGTGAAGGGTGTGCTGCGGCGGCTCTCGCGCGAGGGCCGCACGCTCCTCTTCACCTCCCACGTGCTCGCCGACGTGGACGAGCTCTGCGGCGCGCTCGCCGTGCTTGACGGCGGCAGAGTGCGCTTTCGCGGCACGCCTGCCGCGCTTTCCGCGCGCTTCGGGGGTCCGACCCTGGAGCAGGCTTTCATGAACTGCGTCCGCCTTCATGAATTGCATGCATGAGCATGCAGCCCCAAGCGCGGCCTGAAGCCAAGCCGAGCCTCCTGGTGGTGGACGACGATCCGCTCATCACCGACACGCTCGCGTTCGCGCTGAGCGCGGACTACGAAGTGCTCGCCTGCGACTCGCGCCGCCACGCGATCGAGCTGGTGCGCCAGCTGCCGCAGGCCCCGGCGCTCGCGCTCATCGACCTGGGCCTGCCGCCCGCGCCGCACTCGCCCGACGAGGGATTTCAGCTCATCGCCGACCTGCTCGCGCACGCGCCGGGGATGAAGATCTTCGTGCTCTCCGGGCAGAACGACGCGGCGAACGCGCGCCATGCGCGCGCCCTGGGTGCCTGGGAGTTCGTCGCGAAACCGAGCGACCCGGAGCTCCTCAAGCGCCTGTTCGCGCGCGCCCGCGAGGTGCCCGCCGAGCTGCCCGCGGAGCTCGTGGGCTCGAGCCCAGCGCTCGCGAAGCTGAAGAGCCAAATCGCGCAGTTCGCCCCCTCCCCCTTCCCGGTGCTGATCGAGGGCGAGTCGGGCAGCGGCAAGGAACTCGCCGCGGCGAGCCTGCATCGACTGTCGCCGCGCGCCGGCCGTCCCTACCTGACGCTTAACTGTGCTGCGATCGCGCCGACGCTGGTCGAGCCCACGCTCTTCGGCTACGTGAAGGGCGCCTTCACGGGCGCGAGCGCCAACAAGTCCGGATACTTCGAGGACGCGCAGGACGGGACGTTATTCCTCGACGAAATCGGCGAGCTGCCGCTCGAGCTGCAGTCGAAGCTACTGCGCGTGCTTGAGAACGGCGAATACCAGCGCGTGGGCGAGACGCAGCGGCGCAGCGCCCGCTGCCGGGTGATCGCCGCGACCAACCGTGACTTGCGGCGCGACGTGCGCCGCGGCGCGTTCCGGCCGGACCTCTACCACCGGCTGTCCGTGTTCACGCTCAGCGTGCCGCCGCTGCGCGAGCTGGAGGGCGACAAAGTGGCGCTGCTCGACCACTTCCGAAGCCTCTACGCCGCACAATCGGACCGCCAACCCTTCGAGCTCGACCGCCTGGCGCTCGAGCGCTGGCGGCAGTACGACTTTCCCGGCAACGTACGCGAGCTGCGCAACATCGTCATTCGGCTCTCGACCAAGTATGCTGGCCAGCGCGTCTCGGCGGCCGAGCTCGAGCCCGAGCTCGACCTGGAGGCCGCCCTGCCCATGCCGGGCGGGGGCGAGGTAGGCGAGCAGGCCTTACGCCAGCTCGAGCGCGCCGGCGCCTTTAATCTCGACGAAACGCTGAAGGCCTGGGAGCGCGCCTACATCAACGCCGCGCTCAAGCTCACGCGCGGCAACGTCAGCCAGGCGGCAAAGCTCCTCGGCATCAACCGCACCACGCTGTATAGCCGCATGAGCGCGTCGGAGGAAAAAAAGTAGCGTGGCGCTCTACCTCGAGCACTTCGGTCTTTCGGAGCCTCCGTTTCGCATCACGCCGCACACGGATTTCTTCTTCGAGGGCGCCGACCGCGGGGCGACACTGGAGGCCCTCATCTACGCCGTGCTGCACGATGAGGGCATCGTAAAGGTCTCGGGCGAGGTGGGCAGCGGCAAGACCATGCTTTCCCGGGTGCTCATGGAGCGGCTGCCCGAGTACGTGGACACCATTTACCTCGCCACGCCTTCGCTCGCGGCGCACGAGATCCTGCACGCCATCGCCGACGACCTCGAGGTGGCGATCTCAAGAGAGCGGCGCACCGTCGCACTGCGCGAGCTGCAGGAGCACCTCATCGAGCTTTACGCCAGGGGTCGGCGGGTAGTCATCCTGATCGACGAGGCGCACGTGATGCCCGAGGACACGCTCGAGCAGGTGCGCCTGCTCTCCAACCTCGAATCCAACCGCCACAAGCTCCTTCAGATCGTGCTCTTCGGCCAGCCCGAGCTCGACACGACGCTCGCCAAGACCTCGCTGCGCCAGCTGCGCGACCGCATCACCCACGCGTTTCGTATGCGGCCGCTCTCGCTTCCCGAGGTGGCGAAGTATTTGTCCTTCCGCATGCGGGCCGCCGGCTACCGCGGGCCGGAAGTCTTCAGCGGGCGCGCGATCAGGAGCATCGAACGGGCGTCCGGCGGCCTCACCCGCCGCATCAACATCCTCGCCGACAAGGCGCTGCTCGCCGCCTTTACCGAGAACACCCACGCGGTGACGGCACCCCATGTCCGCGCCGCGGTGCGCGACTCGGAGTTCGCCAGCGCCCCAGCCCGCCTCAAGCCAGTCGCCTACGCCGGCGTCGCGCTTGTCGCCGGCATCGTGCTCGGGGCGGGCTTGCAGTGGATCTTCCAAGACAGCAGCGCAGAGGAGCCGACTTCCGCGACGCCCGCGGTCCAAGTGACGGCCCTGGAGAAGCCGGCCGAGCCACCGCCCGCGCCTCCCGAGGCCTCGCTAGCCGAGGCTTCGCTGGCCATGCCCCCGACGTTACTAGGCGACGGCCAAGCCCGCCGCTTCGAGGGGTATTCGAGCGGTGGTCAGCGCCTCCTCGCGGAGCGGATCGCTGCAACGCGGCTTGCGCTCGAGCGGGTACCCGGCGAGCGCTACGCGATCGAGCTCTTCGTCACCTCGAACACGGAACCGGCGCGCATGGAGCGGTTTCTGCTCCGTGCGCGCGATATGGTGCCGCTCGAGGACCTGCTGGTAATCCCGATGGGGAACGGCGGGGGCGGCTACCGGCTGTGCGTCGCGCTCGGCGAATTTCCCTCGCGCACCGAGGCGATGGAGGCCGCCAAGCGCCTGCCGCCGAAGTACCAGGACGCCTTCGAGGCGATCCCACGCAGCTTCGCCGACCTGCGCGACAAGCTTTAGGTAAGAATTGGCAAAAAAGGCCAGCGGGACAGACGCTTACCGCACTTTCTTCATGTCAACATCGTGCTATGCTCCCTGCCGGGAGGGAAGTACGCGCGTGTCCATGAAGCATCTGACAATCGTCTTGGGGGCGGCTCTGGGGCTCCTGAGTGCGGCGTGCGGCCATCAACCGATGGAGGCTGGCGAGACGCACATCAGCGGCGGGGAAGTTACCGACAAGGCCCCGATTCCGCCGCCGGTGCAGATCAGCCCGGTCCTCCCGAAGCCCAAGCCGGTGCTGCGACCCGAGACCTACAGCGTGGTCGTGAACAACGTGCGCGTGCAGGAGTTGCTCTTCGCGCTGGCTCGCGACGCGCGCTTGCAGATCGACATCGATCCGTCGCTCGCCGGCACGGTGACGCTCAATGCCATAGACCAGACGCTGCCGCAGCTCCTCACGCGGATCGGACGCCAGGTCGACATGCGGTACGAGTTCGACGGCGACACGCTGATCGTCATGCGTGACACGCCGTACCTGCGCGTCTACCGCGTGGATTACGTGAACCTTTCGCGCGACGCGCGGGTGGTGGCCGGGATGGCGATGCAGGTGAGCGGCACGACCAATGGCGGCACGGCCGGGGGCGCGGGCGGGGGCGGACAGAACAACTCCACCGCCACGGTCAGCTCGATCTCGGAAAACAGGTTCTGGGCCACCTTGATCGACAACGTCAAGGCGATCCTGCGCGAGACCGACAAGGTCATTCCGGCCAGCCTGCCCGCCCCGGCCGCCGCCGTCCCGGGCGCGGCCCCGGGGGCCACGCCCGCGCCCTTGCTCGCTGCGGCGGCGCCGGCCACGACCTTCCTCGAGGCGGGGTCGGTCATCGCCAGTCCGGAAAGCGGCCTGCTCACCATCCGCGCCACGGCGCGGCAGCATGAGAGGATCCAGGAATTCCTCGACCAGGTGCTCGCCAACGCGCGCCGCCAGGTGCTGATCGAGGCGACGGTGGCAGAGGTGCGGCTATCGAGCCAGTATCAGCGCGGCATCGACTGGCAGCGGCTACGCACCGGCGCCGCGCAGGTCGGCGTGCCGGCCTTCGGCACAGGGCAAAGTGGCTTGGAGTTCAGCCAGCGCTCCAACGCGACACGCCCGGGGTTCAACGAGAACCAGTTCATCTTCGGCGGCGCCATCACCAGCCTGAACCTCAACTTCGCGTTCAAGCTGCTCGAGACCTTCGGCGATGTGCGCGTGCTCTCCAGCCCGAAGCTTTCGGTACTCAACAACCAGTTCGCCGTGCTCAAGGTAGTCGACAACCTCGTGTACTTCAACGTGTCCTCGCAGACCACGCAGGCCGCCAATGCCGGCACGCTGCAGTCCATCACCACCACGGCCAACACCGTGCCGGTCGGCCTGATCATGACGGTTGTGCCGCAGATCAGCGACCACGATTCGATATCTCTCAGCGTGCGGCCCTCGATCTCGCGTCTGCTGCGCTTCGTCCAGGACCCCAATCCGCTTCTCACGACGGTGGGCAATTTCATCCCGGAGATCCAGACCCGGGAGATGGAGTCTGTCTTGCGCATGGAAAGCGGGCAGGTCGCGGTGCTCGGGGGCCTGATGGAGGACATCGTGGACAAACAGGAGGATGCGATCCCGGGAGTGCGCAACGTGCCGGGCGTCGGGCAGATCTTCTCCCAGCGCTCCGACCAGAACCGCAAGACCGAGCTGGTGATCTTCCTGCGCGCCACCGTGATCCGCGACGCGAGCATCGAGGGCGACTACCGGGGCCTGCGCAGCCTGCTGCCGCAGGGGGACTTCCTCACCAAGCCGCACCCTGGCCGCGCCGCGCCGCCGCTCAGCCCGATGGAGGCCGAGCCGCGCTGACATGAGTCTGCTTCTCGAGGCACTCAAGAAAGCCGAGAAGGCCAAGGAGGAAGCCCAGCGGCGCTCCCGCGCCGAAGGCGGCGAACCCGAGCTGCAGATCGGAGCGGCAACACCGGCCGCTGAAGCATCGCAGCCGGTGCTCACTCGCGACAAGTTGCCAGAAATCTCGCAGCCATTGGAGATAGTCGCTGACGATCTGCAGCCGCCCAAGCCAGCGCCCGCCTCTTCGGGGGCTCGACAGGAGCCGCGGCCGGAGCCAAGGCTCAAGCCGGGCGCGTCGGCACAGCGTGCCGTGGCGAGGAAAGTGTTCGAGGCAAAGTTCCGTGAGCCCAATCCCCGCCTGCCTTTCTACGTCACCGTGGGCGTGCTCGGTGTGTTCGCACTCGGCACGGTGGGGTACTTCTGGCTCCAACTCCGGCCGGCGCCGCCTCTCGTCATCGCGAATCCTCCGCGCTCGCCCAATGAGCCGATGCCGGTACAGGTTGCTTCCGTTACGTCGCAAAGTGCGCCGGCGGCACAGGCGCCCGTGATCCCCGGCTTGCCGGCATCCATCCCTGCCGTCCGCCCCCAGGCCGCGCCGGTGCCCCGGCAAGCGCCTCGCTCGGCGCCGCCACCCGCCGAGCTTCGCCCGAGGCCGGCGCCACGGCCTGCCGCGCGGCCGGTGCAACCTTCGGAAGCGCCGCGGCTCCCGCCGCTCGAGCAGCGCGCCTTACCCGCCGCCGCGCGCATTCCCCAAGTAAACCCCAACGTTCAGGCGGGATACGCCGCCTGGCTCGGTGGGGACCTTATGGCTGCCCGCACCCGTTACGAGGAGGCGCTGCGCGAAGAGCCGGCGAACCGCGACGCCCTGCTCGGCATGGCGGCGATCGACGTCAAGGCCGGCCGCTACGAGAGCGCCGAGGCGACCTATCTGCGCCTGCTGCAGGCCGATCCGCGCGATGCCGACGCGCAGGCAGCGCTGATGGCGCTGCGCGGTGCCCGGCTCGACCCGCTGGTCGCGGAGAGCCGCGTCAAGTCGCTGCTTGCCGCCGCGCCCGATTCCCACGCGCTCCACTTCACCCTCGGCAACCAGCTCGCGCAGCAGGGGCGCTGGGCCGAGGCGCAACAGCAGTACTTCAAGGCCTTCTCCGCCGAGCCGGAGAACGCGGACTTTGCCTACAACCTCGCGGTGGCACTGGACCAGTTGCGCCAGCCGCGCCTCGCGATCGAGTACTACCGCCGCGCGATCGCGCTCGCCGAGAGGCGCGGCGCGAGCTTCGACCTGGGTGCCGCGCGCAGCCGCGCCCTCCACCTCGGCCCGTGAACCAGCCCGCCTCCCCGCAGGCCAAGCGCCATCTCGGCCAGATCCTCATCGACCAGGGGATCCTCACCGAGGACCAACTGCGCATCGCGCTGCTCGAGCAGACGAAGCAGCACGTGCCGGTCGGCAAGCTCCTGGTGCAGCTCGGCTTCGTTTCCGAGGCGACGCTGCGCGACGCGCTGTCCGAGAAGCTCGGCCTCCAGGCCGTGGACCTGTCGCGCATCATCGTCGATCCGACGGCGCTCAAGATGGTGCCCCGGGAGCTCGCGCGCCGCTACCGCGTGTTCCCGGTCGCGTTCGACCGCCAGCAGCGCAAGTTCATCGTCGCGCTGGCCGATACGAACAACATCGTCGCGCTCGACCAAGTGCGCGCCCACCTGAAGGCCGACTTCGAGATCGAGCTGCGCCTCGCCGGCGACTCCGAGATCGAGCGCGCCATCGAGCACTACTACGGCCACGAGTTCTCTATCGACGGCATCCTCAAGGAGATCGAGACCGGCGAGATCGACTACAGCACCGTGGCCGAGGGCGACGAGTATTCGCAGCCGGTGGTGCGCCTCATCTCGGCGCTGCTCGCCGACGCGGTGGAGCGCGCCGCCTCCGATATCCACTTCGAGCCTGAGCAGAACTTCCTTCGCATCCGCTACCGTATCGACGGCGTGCTGCGCCAGATCCGCAGCCTGCACAAGACCTACTGGCCGGCGATGGCGGTGCGGCTGAAGGTGATGGCGAAGATGAATATCGCCGAGACGCGCGCGCCGCAGGATGGGCGCATCTCGGCCACCATGTCGGGCCGCGTGGTCGACTTCCGCGTGGCGAGCCTGCCCACCACGCACGGCGAGAACCTGGTGCTGCGCATCCTCGACCGGCAGAAGGGCATCGTGCCCCTGGAGAAGCTCGGGCTTGAGGAAACGCAGCTCGAGCTCCTGAAGCGCATGATCGCGCGGCCCGAAGGCATCATCCTGGTCACCGGGCCGACCGGCAGCGGCAAGACCACCACGCTCTACTCTATCCTCAACCACGTCAACTCTGACGGCATGAACATCATGACGCTCGAGGATCCGGTCGAGTACCCGATGACGCTCATCCGCCAGACGTCGGTGTCGGAGACCGCGAAGCTGGACTTCGCCAACGGCATCCGCGCGATGATGCGCCAGGACCCCGACATCATCCTGGTGGGCGAGATCCGCGACCACGAGACTGCCGAGATGGCCTTCCGAGCCGCCATGACCGGCCACCAGGTCTACTCCACGCTGCACACAAACTCCGCGGTCGGCGCCTTTCCGCGCCTGCTCGACATCGGGATCCTGCCCGACATCCTCGCCGGCAACATCATCGGCATCCTCGCGCAGCGGCTGGTGCGGCGGCTGTGCCACACCTGCCGCCAGTCCTATGACCCCGACCTGCCGGAGCGGCGGCTCCTCGGCCTGACGCCAACCGAGCCGGCGGCGATCTGGCGCGCAGTGGGCTGCGAGCAATGCGAATATCAGGGCTACAAGGGCCGACAGTCCATCCTCGAACTGCTCAAGATCGACGCCGGCATTGACGAGATGGTGGCGCGGCGCGCCACCGCGCGCGAGATCCTGACCGCAGCACGCGCGAACGGCTTCCGCACGCTTGCCGAGGACGGCGTGCGCCTGGTGCAGGCCGGGACGACGAGCCTGGAGGAGGTCATGCGCGTCGTCGATCTGACCGACCGCATGGCGTAGGCGCGCGACGGCAATGGCGCTCTACACCTACAAGGCGGTGGATGCGCGGGGCAAGAGCGTGACCGGGCGGGTCGAGGCGCTCAACCTGTTCGACCTCGAGCAGCGCCTCTCGCGCATGGAGCTCGACCTCGTGTCGGGCGGTCCGTCGGGCCAGGCCTCGCGCTTCTTCGGGGGCCGGGTGCCGCGCCAGGACATCATCAACTTCTGCTTCCACCTGGAGCAGCTCACCACGGCAGGCGTACCGGTGATGGAGGGCCTGGTCGACCTGCGCGACAGCGTCGACAACCCACGCTTCCGCGAGGTGGTCTCGGGCCTGATCGAGTCGATCGAGGGCGGCCGCAATCTTTCGCAGTCGCTCGCCGAGTTCCCCGAAGTCTTCAGTAAGGTGTTCGTGAGCCTGGTGCGCTCCGGCGAGCAGACCGGCAAGCTGCCCGAGGTACTCAAGAGCCTCACCGAGTCGCTCAAGTGGGAGGACGAGCTCGCCGCGCAGACGAAGAAGCTCGCCATGTACCCGGCGTTCGTCGGCGGCATCGTGCTGCTCGTCACCTTCTTCCTGATGATCTACCTGGTGCCGCAGATGACCGGCTTCATCCGCAACATGGGCCAGGACATCCCGCTGCAGACGCGCATCCTGATGGGCGTGTCCGACGTCTTCGTGAGCTACTGGTGGGCGATCCTCGCCGCGCCTTTCGTCGCCTGGCTCGCGCTGAGGTGGACGGCGAGGACGAATCCCGCCTTCGAGTACGCGCTCGACCGCTACAAGCTGGCGCTGCCGCTCGTCGGCCCGATCCTGCGCAAGATCATCCTGTCGCGCTTCGCGCAGAGCTTCGCCATGATGTACGGCTCCGGCATCACCGTGCTCGATGCCATCCGCAGCTGCGAGGAGATCGTGGGGAACAAGCCGCTCGAGCAGGCCCTGCGGCTCGCCGGCCAGCAGATCGCCGACGGCAAGAACATGACAGCGGCGTTCGCTGACCTCGGCCTGTTCCCGCCGCTCGTGATTCGCATGCTGCGTATCGGCGAGAACACCGGCGCGCTCGACACGGCGCTGCTCAACGTGTCGTATTTCTACAACCGCGAGGTGCGCGAGTCGATCGCCAAGGTGCAGGCGATGATCGAGCCTGCGCTCACCCTCGTGCTGGGCGCGATCCTCGGCTGGGTGATGCTTTCCGTCCTCGGACCCGTGTACGACGCGATCTCCAAGATGAAATTCTGAGATGGGCACCAAGCGCCTTCTGTACTTCACCGCCGAGGACCATTACGTCTACCGGGCTCGAGGCAGCTCGCTCGAGCTGGAGGCGAAGTTCACTGGCGACGACTTCGGCGTCACGGCTTTCCGCGAGCATCTGCGCCGGCAGGGTCGCGCGCTCTACGCGGTGCTCGCCGACCTTGCGGGCGAGGACTTCCACGAGGAGAGCATTCCCCACCTGCGCGGCTCCGACCGCGATGTCGTGGTGCAGCGGCGCCTCGCGCAGCGCTATCGCGATACACGCCTCGCCGCGGCGCTCTCGCTCGGGTACGCCATGGCGGGCGAGCGGCGCAACGAGCGGCTGCTCCTTACCTCCTTCACCAACACGCAGAGCCTCGGGCCCTGGCTCGACGCGCTCGAGGAGGCCGGCACGCGCCTCGCCGGGGTGTACTCCGTGCCGCTCCTCGCGCCGGCCCTCGCCGCGCGCCTGGGCATGAAGGGCGAGCGCACGCTCATCGTGGCCGCGACCCGCGCCGGGCTGCGCCAATGCTATGTCGACCAGAACCGTTTGCGCTTCGCGCGGCTCGAGCGCACCGTGGAGATGGTCCCCCAGGCGCTCGCCATGTTCGTGCGCTCGGAGACGCAGCGCCTGCTCCAGTACCTCGTGACGCTGCGCGCGCTGCCGCGCGAGGGTGCGCCCGTGCAAGTGCTGGTAGTCTGCCCGCCGGGACAGCGAGCGCCCTTCGAGCAGGCGCTCGCATCCGACGCCAACCTGGAGTTTCGCACAGTCGACCTGGCGGCCGCAGCGAAGGCGGTCGGACTGCGACGTGCGCCCGAAGGCACCGCCGCGGAGGCGCTCTACCTCCATCTCGCAGCGCGGAAGCCCCCGGCGGAGCAGTTCGCGAGCCGCGAGGAGCGCCGTCGCTTCTTCATCTGGCAACTGCAGCGCGGCGTGGTGGCGGCGGGCGCTCTCGGATTCGCCGGCTGCGCGCTCTATGGCGGCGCGCAGTGGCTGGAAGCCGTCGGCATACGCGAAGAGGCAGCGGCGCAGCGTGCCGGGGCACGCCAGGCGCAGGAGCAATACGAGCGCATCACTGCCACGTTCCCGGTTACGCAGACGAGCGCCGAGAACATGAAGGTGACCGTAGTGGAGTTCACGCGGCTCGCCAGGGAAAGCGCGCTGCCCGAGTCCGCCTTTCTGCACGTGTCACAGGTGCTGGGGGAGTTCCCGCAGATGAACCTCGAGGCGCTCACCTGGAGCATCGGTCGCCCGGGCGAGCCGGGAGCCGAGAAGGGCAAGGCGGTGCGGCCGGGAGACCTGTCGGTGATCGTGCAGATCGACGGGCGCGTGAACGTCACCCAGCGCAATGACTACCGTGCGATCACCGGACAGGTGCAGGGCTTCGCCGCCGCGCTCGCCCGCTCCGGCTACCAGCTCGTGCGCGCCCAGTTGCCCTTCGACGTCACCTCCGAGGGGACGCTTTCCGGGGACATCGGCACCGGCCCCGACACCGGCCGGGCCCCGCGCTTCACTATCACCATCGCGAAAGCCCTGCCATGAGGTTCACCCAGGACGAGGCGAAGCGCCTTGCCTTTCCGGTGCTCATCGCCGCGGTGCTGGCTGGCGCCGGCGCCTTCCTGCTCGAACGCGCGGGCGGAGCGCTCGCCGCCGCCGGCCGCGAGCTCGCGGCCGCGCAGGCGGAGCGCCGCCAGCACGCCGATCGGCTGAGCCGCATCGCGGAAGAAGAGCGGGAGGTACGCCAGAAGGTTGACATCTACCGGCGCTTGCGCGAGCTACACGTCCTTGGCGAGGAGCAGCGGCTGGAATGGGCCGACGCGATCGCCCGCATCCGACAGGAGCGCGAGCTTCTCGACCTGCGCTACCGGGTCGAACGCCAGCAGAAGCTCTTCTCCGCCGCCGGGAAGCCGGCGGACGTCGACTTCTACGCGAGCCGGATGAGCGTCGACCTCGCCCTGCTGCACGAGGAGGACCTGCTGCGCTTCCTGTCAGACCTGCGCGACTCGGGCAACGCGTTCTACTCGGTGCGCCGCTGCACAGTCGAGCGCACCGGGCAAGCAGCCACCGGCGTGTCCATCGTGCCGCGGCTTCGTGCCGCATGCGAGATCGACCTCATCACCATCGTGGACCGGGCGGCCAAGCAATGAAGAAGACCCTCGTCTTGCTTGCGGCGTTGCTGGCGACCGGCAATGCACATCCCGATCAGCCTCTCGGCAGGCTCTTCTTTACGGAGGGCGAGCGCGAGGCGCTGGATGCGCGGCGCCGCGCCCGCGTGCCCGACAAGCCCGCGGCCGCGCCCGCCGTGGCTTCGCCGGTCACGCGCCTCGATGGTTTCGTCAAGCGCTCGAGTGGACCCGACACCGTGTGGGTGAACGGCGAGCCGCTGCCCCAGAACGTGCAGCCCGGCGAGCGCCGGGTGGCAGTGCCGCTCGGCGAAACCGGCGTGATTCAGCTCAAGCCCGGCGAGTCGCTCGACCGCGGCTCGGGCGAGGTGCGCGACGTGATCGGCGACGGCGAAATCCGCATCCGCCGCGGCGCGCCGCGTTAGGGGCCGCATGGGTCTGCCGCGCCGACAGCGGGGCGCCGTCGCGATCCTCGTGCTGACCGCGCTCGTGCTTGGCATCGCCTGGTTCGCGGTCGGCGCCCTCGGCAAGGCGCCGGTGGCAAGACACGAGCGCGAGATCGTCACCGGGCAGGCGCTGCGGGCGGGCAAGGCGGCGCTCCTTGCCTACGTCGCGCAGTACGCCGCGCGCTTCAACACCATCGAGCCGGGCCAGATGCCCTGCCCGGAGTCGCTGACGCTCGCGAACCCGGGCGTGTCCTCGACCAGCTGCTCCGCGGCCGGGTTGAACGTCGGGCGCCTGCCTTGGAAGACGCTCGGCATCGACGAGCTGCGCGACGGCTACGGCGAGCCGCTGTGGTACATCGTGCGCGGATTCCGCAACCCCCCGATCAACTTTGCGACCGCCGGACAGCTCACGCACAATGGCTCGACGGTCGTGGCCATGATCATCGCGCCGGGCGCGCCGCTCAATACCGCTGCCAGCGCCGGGACGCCGACCGCCGGCTGCAGCAAGCAGAATCAGCAGGTCACCACGCGCAATACCGGCACCCTCGTGCCGACCCATTTCCTCGAGTGCGGCACGACCACGGGGTCGATCACCAGCCCGGGTGACGCGACCTGGACCAACGACCGCGTGATCTCCATCTCTGCCGCGGAGTGGGCCGACGCGATCGCGGGCCCGCTCGCCGATCGCCTGCAGCGCCAGGTAGCGCCGGCGATGAATGACTTCCGTACGACCACCTCGCTGGCGAGCTGGGGCGAGTCGTTCTTCCCGAACGCCTCCGTCATCAGTTCCTCGGTCGCCGGCAGCCAGCCGGAGAACAACGATCTCTGCGGCGACAATGACGTACGCTCCGGCATGCCGCCGACCGCCACGGCCGCCTCCGGCCAATGCAGCACCGATTGGGCTTTCCACAGCCTGCCCGGGCTACCGTCGCAGCTCAACTCCGGCGGCTGCTTTACCGTTGCTGGCCCGCCTCAGGAGGTGCGCTGCGACTTCACCGTGGTCTCCGACGGCACCTTCTCGCCGCGCATCAATCTCACCGCGCCGCGCATCGGCTACAGCTTCCGCTACGTCGAGACGTCGCAGATCACGATCCAGGTCGACAATCTCCCTGCCTTCCCGCCCTACCCCAGCGCGAGCATTGGAAACTTCGCTAGCTCAGCGTCCTCTTCCAACGGTGAGGGCACGCTGAGCTTCGAGGTCTTCCTTCCCTTTCTGACCGCGGGCAGCTCGGTCAGGATCCGAATCCCTTACCCCGCCGATGCGCTCCTCGCCGACCCGCGTAGCGAGTGGTTCATCGTCAACGGCTGGGACCGCTTCACGCACTACGGGGTCTCGCAGGCCGCGACGCACGATCCGGGCAGCGCGGTGTGCAACCCCGGCGGCACCGTCACCGACTGCATGACGGTGAACAATATGCCTTCGCCGAGCGACGATAAACGCCTCGTTCTGGTGCTCATGGGGCGCCAGCTTGCGGGGACGGCGCAGCCAAGCTACACGCTCTCGGACTATTGGGAGGGGCAGAACGCGAGCGCCGACTCGATCTACGAGATCGGCAGCGTGGATGCGACCTTCAATGACCGCGTGGCCGCTTGCCCGTACACCTACACGACGAGCGCCGGACCGGTGCAGCCATGCTGAGGCGTCGCCAACGCGGCTTCACGCTCGCCGAGATGGCGGTGGCGTTTCTGATCGTCGCCCTGCTGCTCGGCGGAGCGATCATGTCGCTCTCGGCGCAGCTCGAAGTACGCAACCGGGAGGAAACGCTGCGCCGGCTCAATAGCGCGGCGGAGGCGCTCATCGCCCACGCCATCGTCAACCGCGCGCTTCCCTGTCCCGCCGTCGGCGGTTCCATCGGCGAGCAGTCGCCCGCCGGCGGGGGCACGTGCACCATCTGGAACGGCGGCTTTCTCCCCGCGCGCACCATCGGCTTCCAGCCAACCGACGACGCTGGCTACGGGCTAGACGTATGGGGGAACCGGTTGCGCTACGCCGTGTCCGGGACGCTCGGCCCGACCGGCTGCACCGGCACGCCGGCCGCGCCGCACTTCACTTCGCCCGCGAACTTGAAGGCGAACGGCCTCGGTTGCCGCCCCAACGACCTCGATGTTTGCGCGAGCAGCGTCGGCACGACGGCGAGCTCGTGCAATACTGCGGCGCGGGTCGCTTCCACGCAAACGGTGGCCTTCATCGTGTTCTCGACCGGCAAGAACGGCGCCATCGCCGCAGCGCAGGGTCCCGACGAGGCGGAGAACATCGACGGGGATCGCGTCTTCGTCACGCGCGCGCCGAGTGACGCGAGCGCCGCCGGCGGCGCGTACGACGACCTCATGGTCTACGTGCCGGCGGGGTTGGTGTACTCGAAGCTGGTTTCCGCCGGGGTGCTGCCCTAGGCGGCGGCGCCGCGTAGCCCGAAGCACACCTCCCCGTCGCGGTTGGACTCGAGCGTGAGGCGGTAACCGGCTGCGTCGGCCTGGCGCGCCGCCTGGTAAAGGCCGATGCCAAGTCCGCCGCGCGAGCTGACGGGCGCCTGCATCAGGCTCGAGGCGAACTCGCGAGGCACCGCGGCGCCGCTGTCGCAAACCCGCAGCGCGACCTCGCCCTCGCTGCAGCTGAGCTCGACGCGCACTCGCACCGCCGGGTCCACCGCGCGCTTCACGATCGCGTTGCGCAGCAGATTGTCCGCAACGCTGTCGAAGAGGGTGCGCGGCAGGCGCACCTGCCCGGGGGGCGGCGGTCCGTGGAACTCGACGGCCTCGCCGTGGTACTGGCGTTGCAGTGTGTGCCACCAGCTCACGGCCGGGACGTACGACTCGCTCGCCGCCTGAGGCCGCTGCAGCCGCTCCAGCGTCCCGGAAAGGCGCTGCGCGATCAGTGGAAGCTGCCGCTGCACGAGGCCCTGGAGCTGAGCCGAATCGCGATACTCGTCGCGCTCGGCCACCGCGCACAGGACGTTCAGGGATTGAAGCAGGTTCTTGATGTCGTGCGTCATGCGCGCGCCGGTCTCATGCACCGCCTGCAGGTAGCTCGCCTGGCGCAGCTTCTCCTCGCGCAGCTTGGCAAGGTAGAACTCGCTCAGCAGCTGGCCGAGGAGTTGCAGGTGCCAGTTCAGCGCGGGGCTCAGCCGGTAGCGCGAGTAGATGGTGAGCGAGATCTCGGCGTTCGAGAACTCGACGGCGTGCGCACTCTTCTCGCCGCGCTCGCCCCGTTCGGCGGCGGCGCGCCAGGCAACGCCGGCGACGGACGGGAGACGCTCCAGCGCGGCGAGCGCCTCCGCCAGGAAGCGCTCGGGGCGTCCCTCCGCGTGCGAGAGCTCGGCGAGCACGTGCAGCCACTTCTCCACCGGCAGCCCAATGGAGAAGAGATAGCGCGAGAAGAACACCGCGAGCCCGCCGCCCGAGCGCGGGCTCCACGCCAGCCCGATGAGCAGCACCGCGCCGGCGGTGATGAACACCGTATAGGTGAGCGAGGCGAGATAGGGGCTGCGGGTGATCGTCATCAAGGTGAAGCTGCCGAGGATCACCACCACGAGCAGCAGCATGAGGAAAACGCTGTAGAAAAAGTCGATGACTTGCGAGGCGCCCTCGGGCTCGGGCTCGGCGGGGAATAGCGCGATCAGCACGAAAACGCCCGGCAACAGGTACTCCGCCGCATTGCGGATCTCGGGAGTGACCTCACGCCGCGGGGCGATCTCGGGCAGGATCGCGACGGCGAGCAGCGCAAGGAGGTAAAGAAACACCAGGAAGTAGCAGCGCCGCTGCCAGCGCGCATGGTGCTGGTAGACCTTGCCGCCCACCAGCCCGGCGAGCACCACCACCCAGAACGCGAGCAGCCACCAGTCGAGGTAGAGCATCACGCCCAGCCCGATCAGCGCAAGGATCACGCCCTGCACCGGCGACACGCGCTGCTCGGCGCGCAGGAAAGGCTGCCACAGCAGGAGCAGCCCCAGATGCGCGAGCAGCAGGGCGCGCGCCCAGGGGTCCGCAACGCCGCGGAACACCGCCACGTGCAGCAGCAGCAGCATGGCCACCAAAACCACGCGCCAGTAGCGCTGGCTCAAGCCCCACGCGGCATTCGCGAGGCGGGCGAACGTCGCCTCACCCGGCAAAGCCGGTTGCATAGAAACCCTCCCCGCGACTAGTCTACAAACGAACCCATGCCGGCGGCCATTCTCGCCCGTTTCGTCCTCGCCGAAGCGCGCCGCGGCGGCCTGCCGTGGCTCGCGCTCGCGAGCCTGCTCGTCGCGGTGTCGCTCGCCGCCTTCCTCTCCCAAGTGGCGATCGCGGAAAGCCGCGCTTTGCAGCTCGCGGCGCTCGCCGTGGTGCTACGCACCGCCGCGGTCTTCCTCGTGGCGACGCAGGTGACCGCGAGCACGCTGCGCGAGATCAACGACAAGGGGCTGGAGCTGATGCTGTCGCTTCCGCTGTCGCGCGCCACGCATTATCTCGGGCGCCTCGCCGGATTCGCCGCATGCGCCGTCGGGCTCGCCGTTGTCTTCGCGGCCGCGCTCCTGCCCTGGGCATCGCCGGCAGCGGCCGCGCTCTGGGGGCTCTCGCTCGCCTGCGAAGCGGCGCTCGTCGCGGCCGCGGCGCTGTTCTTCACCATGACGCTCGCGCAGCTCGTGCCCGCGATCGCAGCGACCACCGGGCTTTACCTGCTCGCGCGCTCGATCGCCGCGATCCAGGCGATCGCCTCCGGGCCGCTCGCCGACGACTCGGTGCTCGGCCGCATCGCGCGCGTCGCGGTGGACGCAGTGGCGCTTGTCCTGCCGCGGCTCGACACGGTGACACGCACCGACTGGCTGCTCTACGGCGTGCCAGGCGCCGGCGCGTATGCCGCTGCACTCGGTGGCCTCGCCCTCTACGGCGCGCTGCTCGTGGCGGCGGGCCTGTTCGACTTCCATCGCCGGAGCGTCTGATGCGCGACGAGCGCCCGGTCGGAGCGGTGCCGCGCTGGGTGCTTCTGCTGCTTGGCGCCGCGTTCGCCGCGCACGTGGCCCTGCAGGCAGGCAGGCCTTCGGCGGCACCGATCGCGCACTCCCTGCCTCCCGCGCCGAGCGCGGAGGCGCTTTCCCTCGCCGCTTTCGGCGAGCGCGCGCTGCTCGCGCGGGTGACGATGCTCTACCTGCAGGCCTTCGAGCTTGCCGAGTTGGACTACGAACGGCTCATCGCGTGGTTGAGCGCGATCCTGGAACTCGACCCGCGGAGCGATTATCCGCTGTTCGCCGCGGCTCGCGTCTACGCCGAGGTTGCCGATCCGGCTCGCAGTCGAGCTGCCCTGGAGTTCGTGTACGAGCGCTTTCTCGCCGATCCGGACCGGCGCTGGCCCTGGCTCGCCCATGCCGCCCTGCTGGCCAAGCACCGGCTCAAGGACCTTCCGCTCGCGCGGCGCTATGCGCAGGCCATCGACCGCCACACGCGCTCGCCGGGCGTGCCGCTCTGGGCGAAGCAGATGGAGGTCTTCATCCTGGAGGACATGGGCGAGCTCGAGGCGGCGAAGGTCATGCTCGGGGGGCTGCTCGAAGGCGGCTACATCAACGACCCGGCGGAAGCCGCGTTCCTGAAGCAGCGCTTGGACGCCCTCGGAACAAGGCGTTAGCTTTTCGACTGAGTGTCACGAATTCGACGGATCTGCTTATCGCGTGTATCGTAAGGGCTTGATTTAAAGATGAGGTCGCTAGGCATGCCATTTGCAGGACTTTCTGTCATCTTGGACGGTCCGGGGGAGAACCGCTAATGAAGAGAATGAAAAAAGCGCAGGGCTTCACACTGGTGGAAATCGCAATCGTCCTGGTCATTATCGGGCTGCTGCTCGGCGGCATCCTGAAGGGCCAGGAGATGATCACGCAGGCAAAGATCAAGAACCTGATTGCCGACTTTTCGGGTATCTCGGCCGCCTACCACGGCTACCAGGACCGCTATCGCAAGCTCCCAGGCGACGACGGCGACGCCAACGCGCGCTGGTCGCTTGGCATCGCGGCTCCGGCTGCCGGGGCCTACAACGACGGCATGGTGAGCGGTTCCTATAACTCTGTTACCGCGAACGACGAGTCGCGTCTGTTCTGGCTGCACCTGCGCCGCGCCGGGTTCGTCGCGGGCTCCGATCAGGAACAGCCATTCAACGCCGTGACCGGCAAACTCGGCGTGCAGACCGGCAATGCCGCAGGCGCCACTGCCTTAGGCGGGTTCGGCTCGCTCATCGTGTGCTCGGCCAACATGCCCGACAAGATCGCCATCGCGGTCGACACCCAGGTGGATGACGGCAACGCGATGACCGGCACGGTGCGCGGCCAGGAGCATACCGCCGGACCCAACCCGACCATCCAGAACGGCGCGCCATCAGCGAACTACGTCGAAGACGGGGTCAAGGTCTAC
>DASRKB010000172.1:0-2157 GCA_035649175.1 Burkholderiales bacterium
CGGCGCAGTCGCGCCCCGACGCCGCCCGCCGCCACCTCGAGCGAGCGCTCGACGAGAACCGCCAGTGCGTGCGCGCCAGTCTCCAGCTCGGAGACCTCTTCAAGGAGGAAAACCAGCTCGAGAAGGCCGTGGACCAGTGGAAGCGCATCGAGGGCCAGGATCCGTCGTACCTCGCGCTCGCCGCGCAGCGCCTCATCGACGCGCATCGAGCCATCGGCCGGGACGAGGAAGGGCTGCGGCTGCTGACCGGGTATCTGGAGCGTTATCCGTCGCTCGATCTTCTGGACACGGTGTTCCGCCAGACCCTCGAGACCAAGGGCCACGAGGAGGCCTACAAGCTCGTGCGCGAAGAGCTGCGGCGCAACCAGACCTTGCTCGGCCTGGATCGCCTGCTCGAGGTGCAGATCATCGCCGCCGCGCAGCCGGAACGCCGCCGCGATCTCGAGCTCATCCGCAACCTGGTGCACAGCCACATGCTGCGGCTCGCCCGCTACCGCTGCGAGAGCTGTGGCTTCAAGGCCCGCCAGTTCCACTGGCGCTGCCCCGGTTGCGGCGGGTGGGAAACCTATCCGCCCCGCCGGACCGAGGAGTTCGAACTGAGCCCATGAACGTCACCGTCATCGGCACGGGATACGTCGGTCTCGTCACCGGCGCCTGCCTCGCGGATGCGGGGAACAACGTCTTCTGCCTGGACGTGAACGAGAGAAAGATCAGCCTCCTGAATGAAAACAGGATACCGATCTTCGAGCCCGGGCTCGAGCCCATCGTGCGGCGCAATCGCGAAGCAGGACGGCTGCGCTTTTCCACCGATGTGGCGGCGAGCGTGGCGCACGGCGAGATGCAGCTCATCGCGGTGGGCACGCCGCCGGGGGAGGACGGCTCGGCCGACCTGCAGCACGTCCTGGACGCCGCGCGCGCGATCGGCCGGCACATGAAGGACCACAAGGTCATTGCCACCAAGTCGACGGTGCCCGTCGGAACGGCCGACAGGATAAGGAAAGAAGTCGGGAAACAAACGAGCGTGCCTTTCGCGGTCGTGTCCAACCCTGAGTTCCTCAAGGAAGGCGCCGCGGTCGAGGACTTCATGCGCCCGGACCGCATAATCATCGGCGCCGAGGACGAGCGCGCGGTCGCGCTGCTGCGCAGGCTCTACGCGCCCTTCCAGCGCAACCGGGAGCGCATCATCGTCATGGGCGTGCGCTCGGCGGAGCTTACGAAGTACGCGGCGAACTCGATGCTCGCCACGCGTATCTCGTTCATGAACGAGGTGGCGAACCTCGCCGAGACGCTCGGCGCCGACATCGAGGAGGTGCGTCGCGGCATCGGCTCGGATCCGCGGATCGGGACGGATTTCCTCTATGCCGGCGCCGGCTTCGGCGGCTCGTGCTTTCCGAAGGACGTGAAGGCGCTGCAACGGAGCGCCGCCGAGGCCGGACAGTCGCTACGCCTCCTCGCCGCAGTCGAGGAAGTGAACGAGGCTCAGAAGCACGTGCTATTCGCAAAGATCCAGAAGAGATTCGGCGACCTGAAAGGAAAGACGTTCGCGCTGTGGGGCCTCGCGTTCAAGGCCAACACGGACGACATGCGTGAGGCGCCGAGCCTCGCGCTCATCGACGACCTCGTCGTCGCCGGAGCGCGTGTGCAGGCGTACGACCCGGTGGCGGGGAAGGATTTCAAAAAGCAGAACCTGGTCATCAAGGATTCCGCGCTGGCGGCCCTCGAGGGGGCCGAGGCCCTCGCCGTCGTTACCGAGTGGCGCGAGTTCCGCAGCCCGGACTTCGCGGCGATCAAGGCGCGCCTGAAAATTCCGGCGATATTCGACGGGCGTAACCTCTACGATCCGGCGATGCTCCGGGAGCTCGGGATCGAGTACTTCCCCATCGGGAGGAAGACATAGATACCTCCAAGGCCCGCGTGCTGGTGGTCGGCGACGTGATGCTCGACCGCTACTGGTTCGGCGACGTGCAGCGCATTTCGCCCGAAGCGCCGGTGCCGGTTGTGCTGATCGGGAGGGAGGAGGAGCGGCTCGGCGGGGCGGCGAACGTCGCCTGGAACTGCAAGGCGCTCGGCGCGCGCGGAAGTGTTTTTGGCGGACTCGTCGCGCGCGGAAGTCAGAGCGGCCACAGGCCCGCAGACCGCAGTCACCGCTCGAAATCC
>DASRKB010000173.1:0-25129 GCA_035649175.1 Burkholderiales bacterium
AGCGGCGGCGAAGTCGCGCTGGTCGGCGCGGGCCCGGGCGACCCGGATCTCCTCACCTTCCGCGCGCTGCGCCTCATGCAGCAGGCCGACGTCGTCGTCTACGACCGGCTGGTGTCCAAGCCGATCCTCGATCTCGTGCGCCTGGAAGCCGAGCGCGTCTACGCCGGCAAGGAGCGCGCGAAGCACACGCTGCCGCAGGAGGATATCAACCAGCTGCTCGTGCGCCTGGCGAAGGCGGGCAAGCGCGTCGTGCGCCTGAAGGGAGGCGATCCCTTCATTTTCGGCCGCGGCGGCGAGGAGATCGATACGCTTGCCGCCGAAGGCATTCCCTTCCAGGTGGTGCCGGGCATCACGGCGGCGGCGGGCTGCGCCTCCTACGCCGGCATCCCGCTCACGCACCGCGAGCACGCGCAGTCGGTGGTGTTCGTGACCGGCCACCTGCAGGACGGCAGCCTCAACCTCAACTGGCGCGCGCTCGCGCAGCCGCAGCAGACCATCGTGTTCTACATGGGCCTGCTTGCGGTCGATCAGCTCTGCGCGCGGCTGGTCGAGCACGGCCTGCCGGAGGGAACGCCGGCCGCGCTCGTGCAGGCGGGCACCACGCCGCAGCAGCGCGTGCTGACCGGGACGCTCGCGACGCTGCCCGGGATCGTCGAGGTGAGCGAGGCGAAGGCGCCCACCCTCATCATCATCGGCGAGGTGGTGCGGCTGCGCGAGCGCCTGAAGTGGTTCGAGCCGGCGGCATGACGTTCGTCGAGGTCGCCAAGGCGGGCGAGCTGCGCGAAGGCACCATGAGGCGCTGCGACGTCTTGGGCCGGCGCATCCTGCTTGCCAACGTCGGCGGGCGGCTCTATGCCGTAGACGACACCTGCACGCACGAAGAGGCTTCGCTCTCCACGGGCGCGCTGAAGGGCGAGCTCGTCAAGTGCCCGCTGCACAACAGCCGCTTCAGCGTGCGCACGGGCGAAGCGCTGGAAGAGCCGGCCGAAGAGCCCCTGCGCACCTATCCCGTGCGCGAGGAGGGCGGTCGCGTCCTCGTCGGGCTGCCCGGGACGCAGTCGCCATGACGAGCGCGCTGATGGATTCCATCCTCAAGCGCATCGCCACCGGGCCCGAGCTCTCGAAGGACATCTCGCGCGAGGAGGCGCGGGAGGGCATGCGGCTCGTGCTGGAGGGCGCCGTGGACCCGGTGCAGGCCGGGGTATTCCTCATCGCGCTGCGCATGAAGCGCGAGACCGACGACGAGAACCTCGGCATGCTCGAGGCGATCCGCGACGCGACGCAGCGCGCCACCGCGCCGGTGGACGAGGTGCTCGACATCGGCGACCCTTATGATGGCTACAACCGCACCTTGCCGGCAGCGCCTTTCCTTCCGCCGCTGCTCGCCGCCTGCGGCGTGCCGGCGGTGTCGCACGGCGTAGAGCGCATGGGGCCCAAGTACGGCCTCACGCACCGGCAGGTGCTGCGCGCTGCCGGCCTGCCGGTGGATCTCACCACCGAGGAAGCGGCCGCGCGCCTGGGTGACCCCGGCGTGGGCTGGGCCTACGTCGACCAGAGCGCGTTCTGCCCGAAGCTCCATGCGCTCACGCAGTTGCGCACGCTGATCGTGAAGCGCCCGGCGATCACCACGGCCGAAGTGCTCGCCGGGCCGGTGCGCGGCCGGCGCAAGACCCATCTTCTGACCGGCTACGTGCACAAGCCCTATCCGCGCATCTACGCGATGCTCGCCCGCCACGCCGGCTTCGACTCCGCGCTCATCGTGCGCGGCATCGAGGGCGGGGTGATCCCGGCGCTGCGCCAGGCAGGCAAGGCGTTCTACTACCGTGACCGGGGGGAGGAGCAGTCCGTGGACTTCGCGCCCGGCGATCTCGGCATCGATGAGCCGGTGCGCGCGCCGGAGATTCCGCCCGAGCTCGAGGCCGAAGCCGTGGCAAAGGCCGCGGCGGAGGCTGGCATGGCGGCGCTTGCCGGCGCGGCCGGGCCCACGCGCGAGAGCCTCGTTCTCGGCGCCGCGCTGTGCCTCTGGCACCTGAAGCGCCACGGCTCCCTGGAATCCGCCGCCCGCGCCGCGCGCGGGGTGCTCGACTCCGGCGCGGCCGCGGCGCGCGCGCGTCGCTAGCATTGCTATAGTTGTCCGCCATGAGCGAGACCGATCCTTCGCAGCTCGTGCCCTACGTCACCGGCGGCGCCTTCATGCTGGCCTTCATCTTCGGCGTGGTGGGCAACAAGACGAACTTCTGCACCATGGGGGCGGTGTCGGACTGGGTGAACATGGGTGACACCAACCGCATGCGCATGTGGCTTCTCGCCGTTGCGACGGCGCTCCTAGGGTCCGCGGCGCTCCAGGCCGCCGGGCTCATCGACCTCTCCAAGTCGATCTACCGCACGCCGACCCTGATCTGGCTCTCGCATCTCGTGGGCGGCTTCCTCTTCGGCGTGGGCATGACGCTCGGCTCGGGCTGCGGCTCCAAGACCCTCATCCGCGTGGGCACGGGCAACCTCAAGTCGCTCATCGTGTACGTCTTCCTCGGCATCGCCGCCTACATGACGCTGCGCGGGCTGTTCGGCGCCTTCCGGGTGAACGTGCTCGATCGCGCTGCGATCGCCATGCCGCAGGGGCAGGATCTCGGCGCGCTCCTGGGGGTGAGCCACGCGCTGCTCGCCGCGCTCATCGGCGCCGCGATGCTCGTCTTCATCTACTGGAGCCGCGATTTCCGCTCTAGCGTGGACCACACGCTGGGCGGCGTGGTCACCGGGCTCGTCGTGGTAGGAGGCTGGTACGTGAGCGGCGTCGTGGGCTACGTCGCCGAGGATCCGGAGACGCTGCAGGAAGCCTTTGTCGCTACCAACACCGGGCGCATGGAGTCCTTCTCCTTCGTCTCGCCGATGGCCTTCACGCTCGAATACCTGATGCTCTGGACCGACAAGTCGAAGATCGTCACCTACGGCATCGCTTCGGCGCTCGGCGTAATCGGAGGCTCGCTCGCCTACGCGCTCGCGACAAAGAGCTTCCGCTGGGAAGGTTTCCGCGACGCCGAGGACACGGCCAATCACGTGGTCGGCGGCATCCTCATGGGCTTCGGCGGCATCACCGCGCTCGGCTGCACCATCGGCCAGGCGATCACCGGCTTCTCGACGCTCGCGCTCGGCTCGATCATCACCTTCCTCGCGATCGTCGCCGGCTCGGCGGCCACCATGAAATACCAATACTGGCGGCTTTCCCGCGAATGAGGCTGCTCGCCTTTCTGCTCCTGCTCGCAGCCTCCGCCGCGGCGGGCGCCCAGGTTGTCTACCACATGAGCGAGGGCAACGAGCAGGCGTCGCGCGCGCTGCAGTACCTGCGCAACCACCTCGAGGCCGATCCGGACGCCAAGATCGTCGTCGTCGGCCATGCCGCCGGAGTGGATTTCCTCGTGAAGGGCGCGAAGACCGCCAAGGGCAACGAGTATCGCGACGCAGTGGCGGATCTCCAGCTTGCCGGCGTGAGGTTCAGCGTCTGCGAGATCACGCTGCGCGAGCGCGGCATGAAGCGCGAGCAGTTCCTGCCCGAGGTCGAGTTCGTCCCCTCCGGCGTCGCGGAGATCAGCCGCCTGCAGCAGCGCGAGGGCTACGCCTACCTGAAGCCGTAGCGAGCGAGGTGGTGCTCGCCGCTTCCATCCGGCCCGATGACGCGTGTCATGCGGGGGCCATAGAATAAGCCGATATGAGAGCCATCCTCGGGGTCTTGTCCTTCTTCCTCCTGGCTTCGATCGGCCATGCGGCCGATGCGACGTTCGCCGTCAGGCTGCTCACGCCGGAGACAGCGCAGAAGGCCGCGCAGGCCGCCCTCGCGAAGTGCCGCTCGGGCGGCTATCAGGTCGCCGTGGCCGTGGTCGATCGCATGGGCGTCGTGCAGGTGATGCTGCGAGATCGTTTCGCGGGTCCGCACACGCCCGACATGGCCTCAGCCAAGGCGTATAGCGCGGTCAGTTTCCGCACCAACACGAGCGAGCTGGCGGACGCCACGCAGGCGGGCAGTCCGCAAAGCGGGGTGCGTCATCGACCCAACGTCGCGGCGGTCGGCGGCGGCATGATGATCGAGGCCTCCGGGTCACTTCTCGGCGCGATCGGTGTGTCGGGCGCGCCCAGCGGCAAGGAGGACGACTCGTGCGCGGCCGCCGGCATCGCGGCGATTCGCGAGGATGTCGAGTTCTAGGATAATCGAGGCATGAACGCGCGCTGGATCCGGCTCGGCACCCTGGGCCGCGAGGAATTCGATGCCGCCTGCGAGCGGCTCGCGCAGGCGCAGGCGCCGCGCGCGCGCCCGATTGTGGCGTGGGCGCAGGCCGAGGACGCGTACCTCTTCGCGATCATCGCGCCGCGGCGCGTCGCGCCGGGGCGGCCGACGCGCTGGCTCTCGTGGGGCCTCGCGCCGGCGGTGGCGACTTACCGCCAGTTCGGCGTGCCGGCCACGCTCGACGGCGACGGCGACGGCATCGGGCTGCACGGCCGGCGTGTCGCCGCGGCCACGCTGCGCGAGATCGGCGAGTGCGTGGTGATCGGCGCGAGCTTCCTCGCGCGCTTTCCGGACGCGTGCCTGCCGACGCCCTCGAGCGAGCTCGAGCAGGCGTTCCGCCTGCGCCTCTCGGCGCAGCACGGCTGGGAGTTCGACCACTCCTGGCCGAGCGAGCCGGAGCGCGTGCCCTTCTCTTCAAGCTACAGGCCGATCCTCTCGTAGACCGGCCGGATTGCGCGGCGGATGGCCGGAAGCTGCGTCGCGTATGCCATCGCCGCCGCGAGGGCGATCGCGCCGCACACGGCGAGCGCGACCGGCGGCCCGATCCGCTCCGAGGCCCAGCCGGTGGCGAGCGCGCCGAGCGGCGCCACCCCTATGAAGGACATGACGTAGAGCGAGGCGACGCGCCCGCGCAGCTCATCGGGCACGATCCACTGCAGCAGCGTGTTCGTCGAGGCCGCGGTCAGCATGAGCCCCATGCCGACCGCGGTGAGGGCCGGCAGCGCGACCCAGAACGAGCCGGAGAACGCGAAGGCGAGCAGCCCGGCCCCGGCCGTGGCCGACGTGCCGCCGATGAGGCGGAAGAGCCCGCGCACGCTCGGGCGCATCGCGAGGTAGATCATGCCGGACACCGCGCCGAAGCCCGCCGCGCTGATGAGGAAGCCGAGCGTGCGCGAGTCGCCATGGAACGTCTCGCGCGCGAACCAGGGCAGCATCGCCACGTACGAGCCGACGCTCAGGCTCGTCGTCGCGTTCAGCAGGAGCGCCGAGCGCGCGGGGAGGAAGTTCCAGGCCCAGGCGGCGCCGGCCGCGAGCTGGCGCAGCAGGCCTTCATCCGAGAGTCTTCTATCAAGGGACGACGGACTGATGCGCGAGAGCGCCGCGAGCATCGCGGAGTAGGAGAGCGCGTTGATGCCGAAAGCCCAGGGCTCGCCGAGCGCCGCGATCAGCGCACCGCCGATCATGGGGCCGAGGAAGCGCGCGCCGTTCATCATCGTCGAGTTGAGCGCGATGGCGTTGGGCAGGTCGGCGCGCCCGCCGACGAGGCGGATGAGGATCGACTGGCGCGCCGGCGAGTCGCAGGCGTTCAGGATGCCGAGCACCAGGTTGCCCGCGATCAGGTGCCAGGCCTCGACGCGCCCGGTCGCCACGAGCGCCAGCATGACCGTCGCTTGCCCGGCGGCCACCGAGTTCGTCACAAGCAGCACGCGGCGCGCGTCGTGGCGGTCGACCAGCACTCCGGCGATCGGCGCGAGCACGAGGAACGGGATCTGGATGGCGAAGGCGGCGAGCCCGAGAAGGAAGGTCGAGCCCGACAGGCGGTAGACGAGCCAGCTCGTGGCGATGAGCTGCAGCCAGGTGCCGAGCTGCGAGGTGCCCTGGCCGGCGAAGAAGAGGCGGAAGTCCCGGTGGCGCAGGGCCCTGAGCCCATGCGGGAGGGTCACAGCTTTTCGAGTTGCGCGCGGATCTTGGAGAGGGTGGCTTCGAACCCGGCGAGCCGCGTGCGCTCCTGCGCCACGATGGTGGCGGGCGCGCGCTCGACGAAGGAGGGGTTGGTGAGCTTCGCGCGTGCTTTCTGGATCTCGCCCTCCAGGCGCGTCGATTCCTTGCCGAGCCGCGCGCGCTCGGCGGCAGGGTCGACGGGCTTGTGCAGCATCGCGCGCGCCTCGCCGATCACCGCGGTGGGCGAGAGATGGTCTGGCAATGGGTCGCGTACTTCAAAGCTCGATAGGCGCGCGAGCGAGCGGATGGCGGCCACGGTCGTCTCGACGTCCGCCACCGGGGGCTTGGCCGTGGCGTAGAACTCGACGCGCTCGCCGGGGGCGAGCTTCGCCTCCGCGCGCAGGTTGCGCGCGGTCACCGTCCACTGCTTGAGCGCCGCCATGTCGTGCTCGGCCTCTGCGTCGATCCTCTCCGGCTGCGATTTCGGGTAGGGCTGCAGCATGATCGTGTCGCCGGCCTTACCCGCGAGCGGCGCGACCTTCTGCCAAAGCTCCTCAGTGATGAACGGGATGATCGGGTGCGCGAGGCGCAGCGCCGCTTCCAGCACGCGCACCAGCGTGCGGCGCGTGCCCCGCTGGATCTCGGGGTCGGGGCTCGCGAGCTGGAGCTTGGCGAGCTCGAGGTACCAGTCGCAGTACTCGTCCCACACGAAGTGGTAGATCGCCGCGGCGAGGTGGTCGAACCGGTACTCGGCGAAGGCCGCCTCCACGTCGGCCTCCACGCGCTGCAGCCGGCTGACGATCCAGCGGTCGATGAAGGTGAGCTTCGCCGGCTCGCCGAGGTCCTGGCCCTCGACGTTCATCAGCACGAAGCGCGTCGCGTTCCACAGCTTGTTGCAGAAGTTGCGGTAGCCCTCACAGCGGTTGAGGTCGAAGTTGAGCGTGCGCGAGAAGCTCGCGAGCGAGGCGAAGGTGAAGCGCAGCGCGTCCGCGCCGAAGGCCGGGATTCCCTGCGGGAAGTGCACCTTCACGTACTTCTCGATCTTCTTCCGGTGATCCGCCTTGAGCAGCCCGACGGTCGATTTCTCCAGGAGCTTGTCATGCGTGATGCCATCGATCAGGTCCAGCGGATCGAGCGTGTTGCCCTTGGACTTCGACATCTTCTCGCCCTCGGCGTCGCGCACGATGGCGTTGATGTAGACGTGGCGGAAGGGCACCTTGCCCGTGAAGTGCAGCGTCAGCATCACCATGCGCGCCACCCAGAAAAAGATGATGTCGAAGCCGGTGATGAGCACGGAGGAGGGCAGGAAGGTCTCGAGGTCCTTCGTCTTCTCCGGCCAGCCGAGCGAGGAGAAGGGCACGAGCGCCGAGGAGAACCACGTGTCCAGAACGTCAGGGTCCCTTTTGAGATTCGCTTTTCCGGCCTTCTGCCGAACTTCTTCCTCCGAACGACCGACAAAGACATTACCGTGCTCGTCGTACCACGCGGGGATCTGGTGGCCCCACCAGAGCTGGCGCGAGATGCACCAGTCCTGGATGTTCTCGAGCCACTGGTTGTAGGTGGTGGTCCAGTGTTCGGGGAAGAACTTCACTTCGCCTTTCGCCACCGCTTCGAGGCCGGCCTTCGCCGGTTTCTCCATGGCGACGAACCACTGGTCGGTCAGCATCGGCTCGACGATCTCGCCGGTGCGCCCCGAGCGCGGGACGCGCAGCTTGTAGGGCTTCTCCGAGACCAGGCAGCCTTGCGCTTGCAGATCAAGAAGAATCTTTCTTCTGGCTTCGAAGCGCTCGAGGCCGCGGTATTGCTCCGGAACGGCGTCGTTGAGATGCGCGTCCAGCCGGAAGATATTGATCGGCTCGAGGCCGTGGCGCCGGCCGACCTGGTAGTCGTTGAAGTCGTGCGCCGGGGTGATCTTCACGCAGCCGGTGCCGAACTTCGGGTCGACGTAGTCGTCCGCGATGATCGGGATCGCCCGGCTCGCCAGCGGCAGGACGACCTTCTCCCCGATGAGGGGCTTGTACCTCTCGTCTTCGGGATGGACCGCCACCGCGACGTCGCCGAGCATGGTTTCCGGACGCGTGGTGGCTACGGTAAGACCCTTCAGGCCGCTCACCGGCCCGCCGGGAAACGGGTACAGAAGCTCCCAGATCTTCCCGTCTTCTTCGTCGGTGTCGACCTCGAGATCGGACACCGCGGTGCCGAGCACCGGGTCCCAGTTGACCAGGCGCTTGCCGCGATAGATCAGGCCTTCTTCGTACAGGCGCACGAACACCTCGACGACGGCCCGCGACATCTTCGCGTCCATCGTGAAGTAGCCCGCGGTCTGGCCTTCGGTGTCGGCGTAGGTCCAGTTCGCCGACGCGCCGAGGCGGCGCATCTGGCGCATGATGGAGGCGCCCGACTGCTGCTTCCACTGCCAGACGCGCTCGACGAAGTCCTTGCGCCCGAGATCGTGGCGGCTCTGCCCCTTCTCCTCGAGCTGGCGCTCGACCACGATCTGCGTGGCGATGCCGGCGTGGTCGGTGCCCACCACCCAGTTGGTGTTGAAGCCGCGCATGCGGTGGTAGCGGATGAGCGCGTCCATCAGCGTCTGCTGGAAGGCGTGGCCCATGTGCAGCGTGCCGGTGACGTTCGGCGGCGGCAGCTGGATGCAATACGAGGGCGTCTGGTGATCCCGGTGGGAGAACCAGGCGGCGGATTCCCAGCGCCGGTACCAGCGCTCCTCGACCGCCGCGGGCTCGAAGCTCTTGTCCAGCACCGCGCTCAGTCTTGCTTGGGGAGCGCGAGCGCGTGCGCGACCGAGGCCGCCACCGCCTCGCGCACCATGAGGGTCACGCTCTTCCTGAGCTCGGCATGCGCGCCCTCGAGCGCCTGGCCGACGATGCGCTCGAGCTCCGGAGCGACCCGCGCGAGCACGGCGCGCTCGAGCTCGCGCGCGAGCGCCTCGAGCGCGGCGGCGTCGACTGCGCGGCGCGGCCGGCGCTCTTCGTCGACGATCTCGGTGAGCACCGGGAGGTCGGCGGATAACGATTCGTTCTTGCGGTTGAGCAGCGCCTCGAAACGCAGCACGAGCGGATTCGACTTTTCCTCACTCATGGAGGTCGTGGCTCGCGATGCGATAGCCGCGCTCCTGGTAGTAGCGGTAGCGCGCGCGGGCGGCCGTGCGGTCCTCCTCGTCGGCCGACACCACCTCGAGCACGCGCGCGAAGCGTTCGAAGTGCGGCGGGCACTCGGCGCCGAGGTTGAGCAGAAGCTCGCACCCGGGCGGGATCTCCTCGTCCGCGGCGATCAGCACCGGCGTATCGGGAGCGAGGGCATCGCGCGCCGCGCAGTGGGGCACGAAGCCGATCGCGGGCCAGGTCCACAGCATACGGTCGATGCGGCTGGCAGTCTCGGCCTCGGGCGCGTAGACGAGCATGCGCTGCTTCTGCGAGAGCGCCTTGCCGGCAAGGCGGCAGGCCACCTGGAGGCGGTCGGGCGCGTTGAAGTAGAAGTCGATGCTCGTCATTTCCTCGAGTGGTTCAGCGCAAAGCGCACCAGCAGGGGCACGGGCCTCCCCGTGGAGCCCTTCTCGCGGCCGCCGCGCCACGCGGTGCCGGCGATGTCGAGATGCGCCCAGCGCTGCTTCTTCGTGAAGCGCGAGAGGAAGCAGGCGGCGGTGACGCTGCCAGCGGGCCGGCCGCCGATGTTCGCCATGTCGGCGAAGTTGGAGCGCAGCTGCTCCTGGTAGTCCTCCCAAAGCGGCATGCGCCATACGCGGTCCCAGGCGTCGTCAGCCGCCGCGCCGATGGCGTTGGCGAGCCTGTCGTCATTCGAGAAGAGCCCGGTGGCGACATGGCCGAGCGCAATCACGCAGGCGCCGGTGAGCGTCGCGATGTCAACGACCGCCTCCGGCTCGAAGCGTTCCGCGTAGGTGAGCGCGTCGCAGAGGATGAGCCGGCCCTCCGCATCGGTATTGAGGATCTCGACCGTCTGGCCCGAAAGCGTCGTCACCACGTCACCGGGCTTGGTGGCGGCGCCGCCGGGCATGTTCTCGCACGCGGGGATGATCCCCACGACGTTCACCGGCGCCTTCATTCCAGCGAGCGCCCGGATGGCGCCGAGCACCGAGGCGGCGCCCGACATGTCGTACTTCATCTCGTCCATCTCGCCCGCGGGCTTGAGGGAGATGCCGCCGGTGTCGAACGTGATGCCCTTGCCCACCAAAGCAAGCGGGGCTCGCGCCTTCTTCCCCTTGGGCGCGCCGTTGTAACGCAGCACGATCAGCTTGGGCGGCTGGTGCGAGCCGCGGGCCACCGCGAGCAGCGCGCCCATGCCGAGCTTCTCCATGTCGCGGCGCTCGAGGACTTCGAGGGGGAGCTTGAACTGCTTCGCGATCTTGCCCGCCTCTTCGGCGAGGTGGGCCGGGGTGCAGATATTGGGCGGAAGGTTGCCCAGCGTGCGTGCGAGCGCCATGCCGTCGGCGGTCGCCGCGGCCTCCTTCAGGGCGGCCTGCAGCTCCGCATTGGCCGAGAGCGGAAGGAGGACCTGCCGGAGCGTCGGCGCTTCGGTCGTCTTCTGCGTCTTGAGCTGGTCGAAGCGGTAGAACGTCTCGCGCAGGCCGAGCACCGCGTGGCGCACATTCCAGCCGACGGGCCGCCGGCCCACCCTCGCCTCGACGAGGTAGAACACCGCGTCCTTCGCACCGAGGTCGCGCAGCGCCGCCGCGGCGCCACGCACCGCGTCGCGGAATGCCGGCTCCGCGAACTTGCCGCGCTCTCCGAGGCCGACGAGGAGCACGCGCTCGGCGGCGACGCCGGCGAGGCCCCGCAGGAGCAGCGTCGCGCCGGTCTTGCCCGGGAGGTCCGCGAGCGCTGTACGCAGCGCGCCGCGCGAGGCCTGGTCGACGCGCTTCGCCGGCGGCGTGAGCTCCTTGTTCGCGTACACGCCGAGGACGACGCAGCCCGCCTTCGCCGACTCCGGCGAGAGGGCGCGTATGCTAAATTCCATCGCGAAAGTATCGCATGATCTTCCATCGGGCGCTGCTCAGGGAATTCGCCGGTCTCGCGGGCGCCGTGTTCATGACGCTGTTCGCGATCGCGCTCGTCACGCGGCTCATCCGCTTGCTCGGCCAGGCCGCGGGCGGGCGCATTCCGACAGACGCGGTGATCGCGTTTCTCGGCTTCTTCGCGCTGCACGCCCTGCCGGTGCTGCTCTCGCTCACCATGTTCATCTCGGTGCTGCTCACGCTCACGCGCGGCTGGCGCGACTCCGAGATGGTGATCTGGTTCGGCTCCGGGCTGCCGCTCACGGCGTGGATGAGGCCGGTGCTGATGTTCGCGCTGCCGCAGGTGGCCGTGATCGCGGCGCTGTCGCTCTTCATCTCGCCCTGGGCCGCGCAGATGGGCGCGCAGTACGCCACACAGCTCGAGACGCGCGACGACATCTCGCGCGTGAGCCCGGGCGTGTTCGGCGAGACCTCGGGCAGAACCCGCGTGTTCTTCGTCGAGTCGGTGTCCGGAGACGCGAGCACGGTGCGCAACGTGTTCCTGAGCTCGGTGCAGCAGAGCCGCACCGGCGTGAGCATGAGCCGCAGCGGGCGCACCGAGACCGCCGAGAACGGCGATCGCTTCGTCGTGCTCGAGGACGGCAAGCGCTACGAGGGCTCGCCGGGCGACCCGCAGTACCGCGTCACCGAGTTCGAGCGCTACGCTGCGCGCGTCGAGACGCGCGAGACCCGCGCGCCGGAGGTCTCGCACAAGGGCCTGCCGACGCTCGAGCTGATCCGGGACCCGACGTCCCCTAACCTCGGCGAGTTGCTGTGGCGCATCGGCATCCCCGTGTCGGCGCTGGTGCTGGTGCTGCTCGCCATTCCCATGAGCTTCGTCAACCCGCGTGCCGGCCGCTCGATGAACCTGCTGTTCGCGCTCTTCACGTTCGTCGTGTACTCGAACCTGCTCAGCGTGAGCCAGGCGCGCGTGGCGCAGGGACGCCTGGACTTCGCCCTGGGCTTCTGGGGCGTGCACGTCGTCATGCTGGTTTTGCTCGTGGTGTTGTTCGCCCAGCGGATGCAGCTGATCCGCATGCGCCTGGGAAGCTCGTCCTGAAGATCCGCACGCTGGAGCGCTACCTCGCGCGCCAGATCTACGGCGCCGTCGGGTTCGTGCTGGTGGGATTCCTCGCGCTTTTCGCCTTCTTCGATCTCATCTCGGAGCTCGGCGATCTCGGCCGCGGCCAGTACTACCTGCCGCAGGTGTTCCTGCACGTGCTGCTTTCGATGCCGGCGAATGCCTACGAGCTGTTCCCGGTGGTCGTGCTGATCGGGACGCTGTATGTCCTCGCCCACCTCGCGAGCAACTCCGAGTTCACGGTCATGCGCGGCGCGGGGCTCTCGCCGGGGCGCGCTGCGGCGACCCTCGCGAAGATCGGCGCGGCCTTCGTCGTGCTCACCTTCGCCATCGGCGAGTGGGTGGCGCCTGCAGCGGAGGAGGCCGCGCAGCAGGTGCGGCTGCGCGCGCTACGCGGCATGATCGGCCAGGACCTGCAGTCCGGCCTGTGGTTCAAGGACGGCGGCGCGTTCATCAACGTGCGCGAGGCGCGCGACGTGAGCGTGCTGCGCGGGGTGCGCATCTACCATTTCGACCGGGAGAACCGGCTGCAGATGACCAGCGCGGAGCGCGCCGACTACCTCGGCAACAATACCTGGCAGCTGGTCAACGTCACGCGCACCGATTTCGAGGGGGGCGCGCCCAAAGTCGAGCAGCACGAGCGGCTCGAGTGGCGCTCGGCGGTGAACCCGGAGCTCCTTTCCGCTCTTATCGTGCGCCCGGACCGCATGTCGGCCTGGGCACTGCACAAGTACACCGAGCACCTGGAGGGCAACCGGCAGAAGACCGAGCGCTACGAGATCGCCCTGTGGAAGAAGTTTTTCTATCCGCTCGCGACGCTGGTGATGATGGCCCTCGCGCTGCCCTTCGCCTACATGCAAGCGCGCTCCGGTGCGGTCGGCGTGAAGGTGTTCCTCGGCATCATGCTCGGCGTCTTCTTCCACATGCTGAACAACCTCTTCTCGCACGTCGGCGTGCTGCAGGGCTGGCCCCCGCTCGCCGCCGCCGCCGCGCCAAGCGCCGCGTTCCTCGCCGCGGCAATGCTGATGATGTGGTGGGTCGAAAGGAGATAGAACCCTTCAGGTCTTCACGAGTCTCGTGCCGGCGATTCGGTCGTGGAGGAACTGCCCGTCCGCGTCGAACAGGCTCCAGAGGATCGAAAGGCCGGTCGGTACGAGAAGGAATGCAAGAAAAAGCCTGAGCAGCGCCTTGCCGGGGGTGACGCCGACGAGGCGGATGCGCCAGGCCCGCATGGCGAGGGTCTGGCCGCCGCGCAGCCAGCACCACAGGAAGTAGGCGGCGAGGACCGCGCCGATGAATGCCTGGAGCGCGAGGCGCAGGAGGCCTTCGGTCGCCTCGCGCCCGCCGCTCGCGAAGAAGAAGAGCCAGGCGGCGAAGAAGGCGACGGCGAACACCAGCAGGGCCTCGTAGACCATCGCCGCGAGCCGGCGTGCGATTCCCGCCGCCTCGCCCGGCGGGCCTGCCTTTGCGCCTAGCGGGTCTTCTGGGTCTGGTATTCCGCCCACTGCTCCCGCAGGCGCCTGCGCTTCTCGGCCGAAGCCTTGGCCATGCGCTTGTAGTTCTCCCGCGCGCGCTGGCGCTGCTCGGGGCTGAGGCTCGCCCAGGCTT
Source organism: Burkholderiales bacterium (assembly GCA_035649175.1). Lineage (GTDB taxonomy): Bacteria > Pseudomonadota > Gammaproteobacteria > Burkholderiales > SG8-39 > SCGC-AG-212-J23. Next base: position 13,654 of record DASRKB010000173.1, read on the forward strand.
GCATGCGCCGCTGCACGCGCTCTCGCTCGACCGGCGTCATCTTCGGCCAACGCTTCGCGATGGTCAGCCAGCGGCTGCGGCGCTCGGGCTCGAAGTTCGACCAGTCGGGTTTCAGGGGCGCGAGAATCTCCTGCTGCTCGGCGGTGAGCTCGGCCCACTCATGGCGCCGGCGCCGTGCCTGGGCCGTCGCCGGGCCCGCGAAGGCGCCGAGGCATAGGCCCACGAGCGCGAGGCAGGCGTTGCGGCGGTTCATTCGACGCCGCCGCGCTTCTTGAGCCAGTCCTGGAAGCCACGGTCGAGGTAGGCGTCGATGGGCAGGTCGTCGCTCAGGAGCTCGGCATCGATCTCCGCGGCGTCGAGGATCCCCTGGTTCTGTTGCCCCATGTAGAGCGTCGCCACCGCAGCGACGAGCAGGGCCGTGGGCAGCAGCAGGCGCAGCCACAACCCGCCCCAGCCGCCGAAGCTCCCGAGCACGTTGTAGGCCAAGCGCAGGACGGGGGCAGGCTCGGGCCGCTGGCGGGATAGCGCAAGCTCCCGGGCCGCGCGCAGGCGCTCGGCCGTGGCGGCATCCACCTCCGCCCCCTGGTTGAGGAGCTGCCGGATTTGCTCTCCGAAACGGTCTTCGTTCACAGCTCGATCCCTCGCGCCTTGAGGGCAGCGGCCAAAGCATGCGCTGCCCGGGAGCAATGCGTCTTCACGCTGCCCTCCGAGCATCGCATGGCCCGGGCCGTTTCGGCGACGTTCAATTCGTCTAAATAACGCATCACGAAGGCTTCGCGTTGACGTGCCGGCAGACGGTCAAGCTCTTGCTGAATTATTTCAAGCACTTGGGACTTCTCCAATTGCTCCCCGGGATGCTCGCCGGGGTTTGCCGTCTCCTCCAGCGGATCGGCGTCCTCGTCGCTTGCGCCTAGCCCGGAGGCAAGCACCATCCAGCCGGAGCGAACCTTCTGCCTGCGGTACCAGTCGCGAATGGCGTTCTGCATGATGCGGTGAAAGAGCAGCGCGAGCTCCTCGGCCGGCCGGTGGCCGTACTTCTCCGCGAGCCGGAGCATCGCGTCCTGGACGATGTCGAGCGCCGCGTCGCGCAGGCGCACGGCGTAAAGCGCCTGCTTGAAGGCGCGCTGCTCGACGTCTTCCAGGAACGCCGCGAGCTCGCTGCGGGATGCCAGGTTAGCCTCTCCGCGGGTGCTTGTTGGGGGGCGGCTGATGTTACCATCATGGTTTTCAAAGGTTTTTGTCCCGCATGGACCGAGTGAAGACCACGGCGCTGACCGGCGCCGAGATCCTCGTGCGCTGCCTCCAGGCGGAGGGCGTCGAGTTCATCTTCGGCTATCCCGGCGGGGCGGTGCTGTTCATCTACGACGAGCTCTTCAAGCAGGACAAGGTGAAGCACGTGCTCGTGCGCCACGAGCAGGGCGCCGTGCATGCCGCCGACGGCTACTCGCGCTCCTCGAAGAAGGTCGGCGTGGCGCTCGTCACGTCGGGTCCGGGCGTCACCAATGCGGTGACCGGCATCGCCACCGCGTACATGGACTCGATCCCGCTGGTGGTGATCACCGGACAGGTGCCGACGCACGCGATCGGCCTCGACGCGTTCCAGGAATGCGACACAGTCGGCATCACGCGGCCGATCGTGAAGCACAACATGCTGGTGAAGGACGCGCGCGAGCTCGCCTCGGCGATGAAGAAGGCTTTCCACATCGCCACGACCGGCCGTCCAGGGCCGGTGGTCGTCGACATCCCAAAAGACGTGACCACGCAGGCCTGCGAGTTTGTTTATCCGGACAAGGTCCAGATGCGCTCGTACAACCCGGTGCGCAAGGGGCATGCCGGGCAGATCAAGAAGGCGGTGCAGCTGCTGCTCGAGGCCGAGCGCCCGATGGTCTACACCGGCGGCGGCGTGGTGCTCGCCAATGCCTCTTCGCAGCTGAGGGAGCTGGTCAAGCAGCTCGGCTTCCCATGCACGAACACGCTCATGGGCCTGGGCGCCTACCCGGCGACCGACCGCCAGTTCCTCGGCATGCTGGGCATGCACGGCACGTACGAGGCGAACATGGCCATGCAGCACTGCGACGTGTTGCTCGCGATCGGCGCGCGCTTCGACGACCGGGTGATCGGCGACCCGGCGCACTTCGCGCAGAACCCGCGCAAGATCATCCACGTCGACATCGATCCTTCGTCGATCTCCAAGCGCGTCAAGGTCGACGTGCCCATCGTCGGCAACATCCCGGAGGTGCTCGAGGAGCTCCTCAAGCTGCTCAAGGACGCGAAACCGAGGGACCTGAAGGGCTGGTGGGCGCAGATCGACGGCTGGCGCGCCAAGGACTGCCTGCGCTACGACCGCAAGTCGCCGATCATCAAGCCGCAGTTCGTGCTGGAGAAGCTCTACGAGGTGACCAAAGGCGAGGCGTTCGTGACCTCGGACGTGGGCCAGCACCAGATGTGGGCGGCGCAGTTCTACAAGTTCGACAAGCCGCGGCGCTGGATCAATTCGGGCGGGCTCGGCACCATGGGCTTCGGCCTGCCCGCCGCCATGGGGGTGCGCCTGGCGAACCCCGGCGCGACGGTCGCCTGCGTCACCGGCGAGTCCTCGATCCAGATGTGCCTGCAGGAGCTCTCGACCTGCAAGCAGTACCGCCTGCCCATCAAGGTCATCAACCTCAACAACAAGTACATGGGCATGGTGCGCCAGTGGCAGCAGTTCTTCCACGGCAACCGCTACTCCGAGTCCTACATGGACGCGCTCCCGGACTTCGTGAAGCTCGCCGAGGGCTACGGCCACCGCGGCGTGCTGGTCGAGAAGCCCGCGGACGTCGAGCCGGCGCTGAAAGACGCCTTCTCGCGCAAGGACGAGCTGGTCTTCCTCGACTTCATCACCGACCCGAAAGAGAACGTCTATCCGATGATCCCCGGCGGCAAGGGGATCACCGAGATGATTCTCTACGAAGACCTCTAAGCAGCCTTGGCTGCGCTTGTCATGTCACGCCACATCATTTCGGTCCTCGTGGAGAACGAGGCGGGGGCGCTCTCCAGGATCTCCGGCCTGTTCTCGGCGCGCGGCTACAACATCGAATCGCTGACCGTTGCGCCCACCGAGGACGCGTCGATGTCGCGCATGACCATCGTCACCACCGGCTCCGAGGACGTGGTCGAGCAGATCACCAAGCAGCTCAACAAGCTGATCGAGGTGGTGAAAGTGGTGGACCTCTCGGAAGCCGAGCACATCGAGCGCGAGCTCATGCTCATCAAGGTGCGCGCGGGAACCAAGGAGCGCGAGGACATGAAGCGCATGACCGACATCTTCCGCGGCCGCATCATCGACGTGTCCGACAACACCTATACCATCGAGCTCACCGGCGACGGCCGCAAGCTCGACGCCTTCATCGAGGCGCTCGACCCGGGCGCCATCATGGAGACGGTTCGCACCGGCACGAGCGGCATCGGGCGCGGCAATCGCGTCCTGCGGGTTTGATCCAATAAGAAGTCTTTTCTGGGGGTTTGGTCTTTATGAAAGTCTATTACGACAAGGACGCCGATCTTTCGCTCGTCAAGGGCAAGAAAGTGGCGATCATCGGCTACGGCTCGCAGGGCCACGCGCACTCGCTCAACCTGAAGGAGTCCGGCGTCAAGGTGACTGTCGGGCTGCGCAAGGGCGGCCCGAGCTGGGACAAGGCGAAGAAGGCCGGGCTCGCGGTCGCGGAAGTGGGCGCCGCCGTGAAGGGGGCGGACATCGTCATGATCCTGCTGCCCGATGAGCACCATGCCCAGGTGTACAAGGAGCTCGTGGAACCGAACATCAAGAAAGGAGCTTCGCTTGCTTTCGCGCACGGCTTCAACATCCACTACGGCCTGATCCAGCCGCGCGCGGATCTGGACGTGTGGATGGTGGCGCCCAAGGCGCCCGGCCACACGGTGCGCTCGACCTACGCAGCGGGCGGCGGCGTCCCGATGCTGATCGCCGTTCACCGCAATGCCTCGAAGAAGGCGCGCGACCTCGCACTTTCCTACGCCGCTGCGATCGGCGGCGGCAAGGCGGGCGTGATCGAGACCTCCTTCAAGGAGGAAACCGAGACCGACCTCTTCGGCGAGCAGACCGTGCTCTGCGGCGGGTGCGTGGAGCTCGTCAAGGCGGGCTTTGACACGCTGGTGGACGCGGGCTACGCGCCGGAGATGGCCTACTTCGAGTGCCTGCACGAGCTCAAGCTCATCGTCGACCTCATGTACGAGGGCGGCATCGGCACCATGAACTACTCGATCTCGAACAACGCCGAGTACGGCGAGTACGTCACCGGGCCCAAGATCATCGACGCCGGCGTGCGCCAGCGCATGAAGGAGGCGCTGCGGCGCATCCAGACCGGCGAGTATGCGAAGGAGTTCGTGCTCGAGAACCGCGCCGGGGCGCCGGAGCTCCTCAGCCAGCGGCGCATGACCGCCGAGCTGCCGATCGAGAAGGTCGGCGCGCGCCTGCGCGAGATGATGCCCTGGATCCGCAAGAACCGGCTCGTCGACACCTCGAAGAACTGACACCCAGGTGAGGCCGCCCTACCCGCATCCCATCATCGCGAAGGAAGGCTGGCCGTTTCTCGGGATCGCCGTCGTGATCTCGCTGGCGGTCGGGTTTTTCCTCGGGTGGGGATGGTCGATCCCGTTCTGGCTCGCGGCCTTCTTCATCCTGCAATTTTTCCGCGATCCGGCGCGCGAGGTGCCCGACGACCCGCGCGCGGTGGTATCGCCCGCCGACGGGCGCATCGTGGAAGTGGGCAAGGCGCGCGACCCCTGGCTCGAGCGCGACGCGCTCAAGGTCTCGGTGTTCATGAACGTCTTCAACGTGCATTCCAACCGCGCGCCGGTCGACGGCACGGTGAAGGAGCGCTGGTATCTGCCGGGGGCGTTCGTGAACGCGGTGCTCGACAAGGCTTCCCTCTCGAACGAGCGCAACGCGCTCTGGCTGCGCACGCGCGACGGGCAGGACGTGACCTGCGTGCAGGTCGCCGGCCTCATCGCCCGGCGCATCCTGTGCTATGTTGGCGCGGGCGCCGAGCTCGGCCGCGGCGAGCGCTTCGGCTTCATCCGCTTCGGCTCGCGCGTCGACGTGTACCTGCCGCTCGACGCCCAGGTGCGCGCGGCGATCGGCGAGAAGGTGTACGCGGCGTCGAGCGTGCTCGCATGGCTGAAGACACCGACCTCGGCAACGACAGCGAAGTAGCAGCCCCCCGCAAGCCGGGCCTGGGCGGCCTGCGCCGCCGCGGCATCTACCTGCTGCCCAATCTCTTCACCACGGGGGTCCTCTTCTGCGGCTTCTTCGCCATCGTGCAGGCGATCTCCGACCGCTTCGAGGTCGCGGCGGTCGCGGTGTACGTGGCGATGGTGCTCGACGGCATGGACGGGCGCGTGGCGCGCTGGACCAACACGCAGAGCGAGTTCGGCGCGCAGTACGACTCGATCGCCGACATGGTGGCCTTCGGCGCGGCGCCCGCGCTCATCGCCTACGAGTGGGCGCTCAAGGACCTCGGCACCGCGGGCTGGATCGGCGCCTTCATCTACTGCGCCGGCGCCGGCATCCGCCTCGCCCGCTTCAACGCCAACATCGCGGTGGTCGACAAGCGCTACTTCCAGGGGCTGCCCAGCCCCTCGGGCGCGGCGGTGATGGCCGGGCTCGTCTGGGTGCTCACCGACTTCGGCCTGCGCCCGCCGGGCGACTACGGCTGGCTCACGGGGCTCGCCTGGGCGGTGGCCGTCTTCGTCGGCGTGACCATGGTGTCCAACGTCCCCTTCTGGAGCTTCAAGGAGGTGAACTGGAAGAAGCGCGTGCCGCTCTGGGTGATCCTCGTCTGCGTGATCGCGATCTCGGTGGTCGCCTTGAGCCCGTCACTCGTGCTGTTTGCGCTTTTCATGTGCTACGCGCTTTCCGGCTACGTCATGTGGGCGATGGGCCACCGCGTGCGGCCGGTGCTGCCGGAGGAGTAGCGCGCAGGCGAGCGCCGCCGCGCCGCCCAGGCCGAGCGTCGCGAACCCCAGGCCCCAGGAGACGATGGGGCCTCTTGAAACGAATCCGTCCAGTACCATGCCAACGGCGAGCGGCGCGATCGCCCCCGCGCCGAAGCCGGCGAGGCCGCGCCAGGCGAGCACCCCGCCGAGGTAGGCCGGGCGCACCGCCTCCGAGATCGCCGTGGTGAGCACCGGCGAGTCCCCAAGCGTCACGAAGGCATACGCGACGGCGAGCGGCACGAGCACGATCGACGGCGCGTACACGAGCCAGCCGAGGGTGAAGGAGACGAGCGCGCCGGCGGCGGCAAGGGTCACGAGCACCGGCCGGCGCCCGGCGCGGTCCGAAAGCCGCCCCATCGTGAAGGCCGCGGCGGCGCCGAAGACGTGGAGCAGCCCGGCGAGCCAGGCCCCGGAGACGGTGGCGCCGGCGGCTTCCGCGCCTTTCAACGCGAAGCCGGCGGCGAGGAATGCCGGGATCCAGGCCCACATCCCCACCACCTCCCACGAGTGCCCGGTGTAGCCCAGGGTTAGCAGGCGCGACTCGCGGTTTTTCAGCAGCTCGTCAGCGAGCCCTCCGCCGCCGGGGGCCCGCCGGTGCACGCGGTTCGCAAACGGGTGCAACGCCGCCACCAGCATCGCTGCGCCGAGCGCGGGGAGCAGGCCGCTCAGCAGGAACGCGACTTTCAGGCCGCCCAGGGAGACGCCGATCGCCGCGGCGCCGAGCGAGCCGGCGTAGCCGATCGAGGTGGAGGCGATGAGCCAGCCCATCGCGCTCCCGCGCCGCGCCGGCGCCACCTCGTCGGCGATCACCATGATGAGCGGCGTGTAGACCCCGCCCTGCGCGAGGCCGACGAGCGCGTAGAGCCCGATCGCCGAGCTCCAGTCGCGTGCCAGGAAGGCGAACGCTGCGCCCGAGGCCGCCGCGGCGAGCGCCGAAGCCATCACCATGCGCTTCGCGCCGAAGTGGTCAGCCGCCCAGGCGAAGCCGAATACCGAGAGCGCGTAGGACACGGTGAAGCTCGAGACGATGGCGCCGGCAGCGGCTGCGGTGAGCCGCCATTCCTGCATGAGGAGCGGGATGACCGCCGCGACCGTCATGAAGGTCGCGAAGAGGAAGACGCGGGCGGCGCAGATCGCCGCGAGGCGCCCCGGCGTCACGGCCGGGCGCCCTCGAGGCCCTCGCGCACCCACTGCGCGAAGCGATGGACGTCGAACTCCTGCGGCACGTACACCCCATGCGCGAACGCGCGGGCGTGCACCCCTTCCTGCTGCCATTCGCAGTTGCGCGCGTCCTGCCGGTTGGTGATGTCCCAGAGCGTCACGTAGTGCGCGAGGTCATCGTCGGAGAGCGGCAGGCTGCGCGGCTCGAAGAGCCAGTCGTACACGATGCGCACGCTCTCCGGGCCGGTGGGGAACATCATGTGCGCGTTCACGTAGTCGGGATGGACGTTCAGGAAGAGATTGGGCGGCAGCATCTCCGGTGCGTAGATGGTTTGCCTTTCGATCTCATTCAATCCGGAAAAAGCGGGAAGACGCGAACTTCCATCGAGGGTCAGCGTCTGCGCCGCCGGCGCGTACTCCGGCCCGACCGTGTGCGCCTCGTCCAGCCCCCAGGCGCCGGCCTGGCGGTACGCGCTCACCACCCGGCAGAGCTCCGGGTGCACCGGCGGGCAGTGGAAGCACTCGGAGAAGTTCTCGCACAGGAGCTTCCAGTTCGCCTTCACGTCCGTCACGATGCGCTTGCCGATCTTCAGGCTCGCGAAACCATAACGTGCGAACCGCTTTTTCACATGTTCGATCTGTGAGGAAAGCGGCACTGCATTCCCATCTACGTTCACGAAGACGAAGCCGCCCCAGGTCCCGGACGCGAGCGCATGAAGCGGGAAGTCCTCCAGGCGGAAGTCGGGCGTTTCCATGCGCCTGGGGGTGGCGACGAGCCGGCCTTCCAGGTCGTAAGTCCAGGCGTGGTACGGGCAGACGATGCGCCCGCGCGGAAAGGTGCCGCGTTCCCCCGTGCAGAGCACCGAGCCGCGGTGCCTGCAGGTGTTATGAAACGCTTTCAGGCCTTCCGGAGACCTCACGAGGAGAATCGACTGGTCATGAAGGCGTATTACCCGCCAGTCGCCGGGGCGCGCGAACTCCTCTTCCCGGGCGACCGCGATCCAGCGCCCGTACCAGAAGGATTCGAGCTCCCGGTGATAGTGCGCCGGGTCGTGGTACCAGGAGGCCGGCAGGCCGGGCTCGAGCTGCCCGAGGGGTTTCCTTGTTGACACCTCTGCGATCATCTCATGCTATATTCGCCGCCATGCACCAGGCGCTCTCCGCCCTTCTCTCGCCCGCGCTCCTCGCGCTGGGCGGCCTGCTGCTGCGCCCCGCGCGCTAAACACTCCTGCCTACAATCCGTGTTGTGAACCGGCCCGAGAGGGCCAAGGACTCATTCCATGAGTACGTCCATGAAAAGCGAGCGGTTGATCATATTCGACACCACCATGCGCGACGGCGAGCAGAGCCCGGGCGCCTCGATGACGCGCGACGAGAAGCTGCGCATCGCCAAGGCGCTGGAGCGCATGCGCGTCGATGTCATCGAGGCGGGCTTCCCGGCCTCCTCGAACGGCGACTTCGAGGCGGTGCAGGCCATCGCCCGCGTGGTGAAGGACTCGACGGTCGCGGGCCTGTGCCGCGCCAACGACCGCGACATCCAGAAGGGCATCGATGCGCTGAAGGACGCGAAGTCCTGGCGCATCCACACCTTCATCGCTACCAGCGCGCTGCACATGGAGAAGAAGCTGCGCATGACGCCGGAGCACGTCTTCGAGCAGGCGAAGCTCTCGGTGCGCTACGCGAAGAACGCATGCCCCGACGTGGAGTTCTCGCCCGAGGACGGCAGCCGCTCCGAACTCGACTTCCTCTGCCGCGTGCTCGAGGCGGTGATCAAGGAGGGCGCCACCACCATCAACATCCCGGACACGGTCGGCTACGCGGTGCCGCAGCAGTTCGGGGAGTTCATCAGGAAGCTGAGGGAGAAGATCCCCAACTCCGACAAGGCGGTCTGGAGCGTGCACTGCCACAACGACCTCGGCATGGCGGTGGCGAACTCGCTCGCCGCGGTGCAGATCGGCGGTGCGCGCCAGATCGAGTGCACGATCAACGGCCTGGGCGAGCGCGCCGGCAACACCTCGCTCGAGGAAGTGGTGATGGCCGTTCGCACGAGAAGCGATTTTTTCGGTCTGGAAACTCAGATCGACACGACGCACATCGTCCCGACCTCGCGCCTCGTCTCGCAGATCACCGGCTTCGTAGTGCAGCCCAACAAGGCGGTGGTCGGGGCGAACGCCTTCGCGCACGCCTCGGGCATCCACCAGGACGGCGTGCTGAAGGCGCGCCAGACCTACGAGATCATGCGCGCGGAGGATGTGGGCTGGACCACCAACAAGATCGTGCTGGGCAAGCTCTCGGGCAGGAGCGCGTTCAAGCAGCGCCTGAAGGAGCTCGGCATCGAGCTCGAGAGCGAGGACGCCACCAACAAGGCCTTCCAGCGCTTCAAGGATCTCGCCGACAAGAAGGCCGACATCTTCGACGAGGATCTCCAGGCGCTCGTCGCGCAGGAGGCGGGGCGCAGCGCCGACGAGCACTGGAAGCTCGTCACCATGAGCCAGGCGAGCGGCATGGGCGAGAAGCCGCACGCCTCCGTGGTCCTCATTGAAAACAACAAGGAAATCAAATCCGAGGCGAAGGGCGACGGCCCTGTCGACGCCACGTTCAAGGCGATCGAGCGCATCGCGAAGAGCGGCGCCGAGCTGCTGCTTTACTCGGTGAACGCGGTCACCACCGGCACCGAGTCGCAGGGCGAGGTAACGGTGCGCCTCTCGAAGGGCGGCCGCATCGTGAACGGGGTCGGCGCCGACACCGACATCGTGGTCGCCTCGGCGAAAGCCTACATCAGCGCCCTGAACAAGCTCGAAAGCAAGATGGAGCGCCTCAATCCGCAGCACCAGCTCTAATCCGAGAAGGACCTGGCTTTTCGTCCCGGGCGCGGACGAGAAGGCGCACGCTGCCGCGCAGGCGAGCGGTGCCGACGTCCTCATTCTCGAGCTCGAGGACTTCACGCCGCCCGAGCTGAGGCCGAAGGCGCGCGCGCTGGCGGGTCGTGTGCTCGAGCGCTGGCGTGCCGCCGGCGCGCTGGCGGCGGCGCGCATCAACCCGCTCGAGAGCTGCGGCAACGAGGACCTGCTCGGCGTGCTCGCCGGGCGTCCGGACCTCATCCTCATGTCGAAGGTGGCGATGCCCGAGCAGGTGGCGGCGCTCGAGAAGGCCACCGGCGGCGCGATCGACCTCGTGCCCAACGTCGAGACCGCTTCCGGGCTGATGCGGACCTACGACATTGCGAGGGCGAGCCGGCGCGTGGTCGCGCTGCTCGTCGCGAGCGAGGACATGGTCGCCGACCTCGGCACCGCGCGCAGCCGCTCGGGCGAGGAGCTCGCCTACGTCCGCGCGCGCTTTCTCCTCGAGTGCCGGGCCGCCGGCGTCGAGGCGATCGATTGCCCCTACACCTTCAGCGACGCGAAGGGCGCCGCCGCCGACGCGCGATACGCGAAGCGCCTGGGCTATCGCATGAAGAGCGTGGTGGATCCCTCGCATGCCCGCGTCATCAACAAGGTGCTTTCTCCCGACCTGAAGCAGGCGCGAAGAGTCGTCGCGGCATTCGAGAAAGCCAGGTCTCGCGGGAAGGACCGCGCCAGGGTCGACGGCGCGCTGATCGAGGTGCCGATCTACGCCGCCGCGAAGAGACTGCTGGAGCGCTAGCTACTCCGGCAGGGTAGCGCCCGAGCCGCCCATTTCCCTGGGCAGGTCCTTCATCTTGGGCAAGCCGTCGTGCAGGTGCAGGACCGTTTCCTGGTAGTTGACGTGGAGGCCCGGCTTGAAGGGCAGACCAGGAATCGTGGCAGCGTACACGTCGATAAGCTTCCAGGCGGGATGCTCGGTGAGCAGGTGGCCGCCGCAGCGGCGGCACCATTTGCGGATGCTGTTGGCGGACTTCTGATACGCAGCGATGTCCTCTGCGCCGCTCACCACCTGCACCGCCTCGGGCGGCCATAGCGAGAAGGCGTTGACCGGTCCCGCGGACCACGAGCGGCATGAGCTGCAGTGGCAGAACCCCATGGCCGCGGGATCGCCGGTCACGCGGATCTCGACGGCACCGCAGAAACACTTCCCTCCATAAGCCTTGTGCGCCATGGTTCCTCCTTATGCCGGCAGCCCGGCGGTCAACAGCGCTTCGCGATGATGCGCGAGATCCTCCGCGCGCTTGTAGTGCAGCGTCGGCACGTAGTCTTTGTCGACGCTGAATCCGGGCTTCTTCGCCAGGATTGCGCGAGCCTGCTCGCCGGCGCGCGTTCTGTCGCCCGCCATGGCGAAGCAGGCCGCGAGGAAGGCGAGGTGGAATTCGTCGGGCGAGGCGATGCGCGAGATGGCCTCGGCCGCCTCG